>NZ_JBGDVX010000003.1:0-442839 GCF_046551535.1 Salmonella sp. SAL04162 | reverse complement strand
TGCTGAAGTTACTGCCGGCGGGTGACGCCCGGCGGGCGGTGATAGAGCGCAGTATCCGGCTGGCGCAGGAGAAATAAGACCCTGACGGCCCGGTGGCGTGGCGCCATCGGGCCTGGCTATCCCAACGATACGCGAAAGCCTGAAAGTGAAGCCCGTGTGCAGTATGATGACGAGCATCGTCTCTTATCAGGACATCCCATGAAACAAATCACCTTTACGCCGCGCCATCACCAGCTTACCAACACCAATACCTGGACACCTGACAGCCAGTGGCTGGTCTTTGATGTGCGGCCTTCAGGCGCGTCATTTACGGGCAAGACTATTGAGCGTGTCAATGTGCATACCGGCGACGTGGAGGTGATTTATCGCGCCGTGCAGGGCGCGCATGTCGGTGTGGTGACGGTGCATCCTGCCGACAATCACTATGTGTTTATTCATGGCCCTGAAAACCCTGATGAGACGTGGCATTACGATTTCCACCACCGTCGGGGCGTTATTGCAACGCCGGGAGGCGTGACTAACCTCGATGCGATGGATATTACTGCGCCGTATACTCCCGGCGCGCTGCGCGGCGGCAGCCACGTCCATGTATTTAGCCCGAACGGCGAGCTGGTGAGTTTTACCTATAATGACCACGTTCTGCATGAGCGAGATCCGGCGCTGGATCTGCGTAATGTCGGCGTGGCCGTGCCGTATGGGCCGGTAACGGTGCCGGTTCAGCATCCGCGCGAATACAGCGGTAGCCACTGGTGCGTACTGGTTAGCCGCACGACGCCTGCGCCGAGACCTGGCAGCGATGATATTAACCGCGCCTATGAAGAGGGCTGGGTGGGCAACCGCCAGATCGCCTTTATTGGCGATACGCTGTCGCTGACGGGCCAAAAAGTCCCGGAGCTGTTTATTGTCGATTTACCGTGTCATGAAAACGGCTGGAAACAGGCAGGCGACACGCCGCTGACGGGAACCGAATCAACGATGCCATCGCCGCCGTTGGGCGTAGTTCAGCGGCGTCTTACCTTCACTCACCAGCGTGTTTATCCTGGACTCACTAATGAACCACGCCACTGGGTCCGCAGTAATCCGCAGGCGACGGCGATCGCCTTTTTGATGCGGGACGATAACGGCGTAGCGCAACTATGGCTGATATCGCCGCAGGGAGGCGAGCCCTGGCAGTTAACGCATCATGCGACCGGCGTACAGTCAGCGTTTAACTGGCATCCGTCGGGTAAATGGCTGGGACTGGTGCTGGAAAATCGGATTGCCTGCTGCGACGCACAAAGTGGGAAGATCGACTTCTTAACCGCCAGGCACGACAACCCGCCGTCTGCGGACGCCGTCGTTTTTTCACCGGATGGGCGACACGTCGCATGGATGGAAGAGGTGAAAGGGTTCCGTCAGCTATGGGTGACGGAAACCGGGCGATAAATCAGGGAGGAGGCATCTTCGCCGGGGGGATGACGGCATTGGTCATTTTCGTCTCCTCCTCGCTTTTCTCTACGCGCGATCTTACCGAACTGTCTTTGCGGAAGATGTCCCACGGCAGAAGGATCGTATCCATCACGGCGGTAAACGGCATATCCAGGATGGCCAACGATTTGGTGCCCCAGTTTGTCTCATCGTTACCGATCATCGTAGCGCTGGCGCGCGTGCCAGGATAAGTACCCTCTTTACCGCCGGTGTGCGACATGACGCTTGAACAACCGCCTAATAAAAGCATCCCATTCCATATTATCAGCGTTAACAACACGTTTTTTATCATCACTCATTCATCTGTTGGTTGTCGTTATTTGCATGATGAGTTATAGCGATCCGTTGCTAAAAATAACATCACCAGTACGTGGCACTGTGGCGGTAATCGCACTTTAACAATCAGTGCTGTCCCAACCAGTCTATGCAATAGCCAATAAACTGCAAAAAAAAGTCGGATTAAAATACTTGAAAAGTACGTATTCAGACCCATTTATAAGACGTAGTGAATAGAAGGGCACGCCTGATGGGTGTTCTGGCAATCCTGGCCTGTCCATGATGGAAGGTCTGACATTCTCGCTGATTTCAGGAGTTTATGATTATGCGTAACTTTGATTTATCCCCGCTGTACCGTTCTGCCATTGGTTTTGACCGTCTGTTTAACCTGCTTGAAAATAACCAAAGCCAAAGTAATGGCGGCTACCCTCCGTACAACGTTGAGCTGGTAGACGAAAACCACTACCGCATCGCCATTGCCGTTGCCGGTTTCGCGGAAAGCGAACTGGAGATTACTGCCCAGGATAATTTACTGGTGGTAAAAGGCGCTCATGCGGACGAGCAGAAAGAACGTACTTACCTGTATCAGGGCATTGCCGAGCGTAACTTTGAACGTAAGTTCCAGTTAGCGGAGAACATTCACGTTCGCGGCGCAAACCTGGTCAACGGGCTGCTGTATATCGAACTGGAGCGCGTGATTCCGGAAGCGAACAAACCGCGCCGTATCGAAATTAACTGATTCCGTCGGGTCGCGTTGCGCGGCCTGTCATCCCATGCTCGCCGTCAGGGAGCATATTCGCACGTAAAGTGTGAAGGTAAAAACTCGCTTCTTAGAAGGAGAAATGATTATGCGTAACTACGATTTATCCCCACTGCTGCGTCAATGGATCGGTTTTGACAAGCTGGCCAATGCGCTGCAAAACAGCGGCGAAAGCCAGAGCTTCCCGCCCTATAACATCGAAAAAAGCGACGATAACCATTATCGCATTACCTTAGCGTTAGCCGGTTTCCGTCAGGAAGATCTGGATATTCAACTGGAAGGCACGCGCCTGACGGTGAAAGGCACGCCGGAACAGCCGGAAAACGAGCCCAAATGGTTACATCAGGGCCTGGTCATGCAGCCTTTTAGCCTGAGCTTTACGCTGGCTGAGAATATGGAAGTTTCCGGCGCGACGTTTACCAACGGCCTGCTGCATATTGATTTAACCCGCAACGAGCCGGAAACCATTGCGCCGCAGCGTATCGCCATTAACGAACGCTCCGCATTAAATAGCTAATGAGCTCCTTGCCTTGCCCCGCCAGAGATGGCGGGGCTTTTTTGTGCCACGAAAAAGGGTAAGACGCTGCCGAAGTCAGGACGTCTGGGCGGTTTTGTAACATGAGAATGTGCGCCATGCTGTATATATGCCTTAACGGTTCAGTCATAATCCCTATAAATTGAAATGTTACTCACAGGGAAGAAAAGATGAGTGATATCGCATTGACGGTCAGCGTTCTGGCGTTGGTGGCGGTTGTCGGTTTATGGATCGGCAACATTAAAGTGCGCGGTGTCGGCTTTGGTATTGGCGGCGTTCTGTTCGGCGGTATTATCGTCGGCCACTTCGTCGATCAGGCTGGAGTGACGCTGAGCGGCGATATGCTGCACTTTATCCAGGAATTCGGCCTGATCCTTTTTGTTTATACCATCGGCATACAGGTGGGGCCGGGATTTTTCGCCTCGCTGCGCGTTTCCGGGCTGCGTCTCAATCTGTTTGCTGTTCTGATTGTGATTATGGGCGGGTTGGTCACCGCGATTCTGCATAAAATTTTCGCTATTCCGCTGCCAGTGGTGCTGGGGATTTTCTCCGGCGCAGTCACCAATACGCCTGCGTTAGGGGCGGGTCAGCAAATCCTGCGCGATCTGGGAACGCCAGTGGATCTGGTGGATCAGATGGGGATGAGCTATGCGATGGCGTATCCGTTTGGCATCTGCGGTATTTTGCTCACCATGTGGCTGATGCGGCTGATTTTTCGCGTTAACGTCGAGGCGGAGGCGCAGAAGCACGAATCCTCTCTCGCTAACGGTCATTCATTAATTCAAACAATGAATATCCGTGTCGAGAATCCGAACCTCAATAATATGGCTATCCAGGATGTGCCGATCCTGAACAGCGATAAA
This sequence comes from Salmonella sp. SAL04162, assembly GCF_046551535.1. Classification (NCBI taxonomy): domain Bacteria; kingdom Pseudomonadati; phylum Pseudomonadota; class Gammaproteobacteria; order Enterobacterales; family Enterobacteriaceae; genus Salmonella; species Salmonella sp. SAL04162. The sequence goes on along the minus strand of NZ_JBGDVX010000003.1, from coordinate 438,938 downwards.
ATCATTTGCTCACGCCTGAAACGCGACGACACGCTGATGGTGCCGTCGCCGGGGACGATTATCCAGGCAGGCGACCTGCTGCACCTCGTCGGCCAATCTACCGACCTGCATAACGCGCAACTGGTGATCGGCAAGGAAGTGGACACCTCGTTGTCGACGCGCGGCACGGATTTACGCGTCGAGCGTGTGGTCGTCACCAACGAAAAAGTGCTCGGCAAACGTATCCGCGATTTGCACTTTAAAGAGCGTTATGACGTGGTTATCTCCCGTCTTAACCGCGCGGGCGTTGAACTGGTCGCCAGTAGCGACGCTAGCCTGCAGTTTGGCGACATTCTCAATCTGGTGGGGCGTCCAGCCTCGATTGATGCGGTAGCCAATGTGGTCGGCAACGCGCAACAAAAACTCCAGCAGGTGCAGATGCTGCCGGTGTTTATCGGCATCGGATTAGGGGTTCTGCTTGGGTCAATCCCGTTGTTTGTGCCGGGATTCCCGGTCGCGTTAAAACTGGGGCTGGCCGGCGGGCCGCTGATCATGGCGCTCATTTTGGGGCGTATCGGCAGCATCGGTAAGCTGTACTGGTTTATGCCGCCGAGCGCCAACCTCGCGCTGCGTGAGTTAGGCATCGTTTTGTTTCTGGCGATCGTTGGGCTGAAATCCGGCGGCGATTTTGTCGATACGCTGACGCAGGGTGAAGGATTAAGCTGGATTGGCTATGGTATTTTCATCACCGCTATTCCGCTGATTACCGTCGGTTTGCTGGCGCGGATTTTTGCCAAAATGAACTATCTGACGCTGTGCGGGATGCTGGCCGGTTCGATGACCGATCCGCCAGCGCTGGCATTTGCCAACAATCTTCATGCCACCAGCGGCGCGGCGGCGCTCTCTTACGCGACCGTCTATCCGTTAGTGATGTTCCTGCGTATTATCACGCCACAACTGCTGGCGGTGATTTTTTGGGGAATGGGTTAGCGCCTGATGGCGCGTTGCTTATCCGGCCTATGCACTGTGTTAAATCCAGGCTGGATAACGCGCGCCGCACCGGTCACACTTCTGCTCTTCTTCTTATCTCTTTCCTCAATGAACGCGCTAATCAGCGTAATGGCAACGAGCATAATTCCAATTTGTTTCAGTTAGTTATCAATCTTCTTCGCCTTTTTTTTCGTCGCGACGGGTGGTTTTTCAGCTTTTAATTCGGCAATAATGCCTTTCCTTGCGGTGGCGTTGAAAAAGGTCGCAACTGAAATGAAAAATAGCGGCAATGAGCGCGGTTGCGCCGAAACACATCACCAGTGAACTACAGTTATTTTGCAATAAGATTCCCTTGCTGCGGGATAATGTGAAGCATATCAGCAACAACGTGAGTGGTATTCTGAAAACGAACGGGAATACATAAGAACGTAAAAGGAGTCGTCATGAAGATTTCCCGCCTCGGAGAAGCGCCGGATTATCGCTTCTCACTGGCAAATGAGCGTACCTTTCTGGCGTGGATTCGCACCTCGCTGGGATTTCTGGCGGCAGGCGTCGGTCTTGATCAGCTCGCCCCGGATTTTGCCACGCCAGTGATCCGTGAACTGCTGGCGTTATTACTCTGTCTGTTTGCGGGCGGCCTGGCGATTTATGGCTATCTACGCTGGTTACGTAATGAAAAAGCGATGCGTCTGAAAGAGGATTTGCCTTATACCCATAGCCTGTTGATCATCAGCGTTATTTTGATGATTGTCGCGGTGATAGTGATGGGGCTGGTACTGTATGCCGGATAGTCGTAAAGCCCGTCGGCAGAACGATCCGGGGCTGCAACCGGAACGTACCTCGCTGGCCTGGTTTCGCACGCTGCTGGGATACGGGGCGTTAATGGCGTTAGCCGTCAGGCACCACTGGCATCAGGCGGGGTTCTTGTTCTGGGTGTCAATCAGCGTTCTGGCGATAGTGGCGGTGATTCTTTGGCGTTATACCCTGAGTCGTAATTTGATGGATGTCGCGCATAGCGATTTTTCCGAAACTCATGTCGTGCGTGACAAATTTTTGATCTCCCTCGCGGTGTTGTCGCTCGCAATCCTGTTTGCTGTTACCCATATTCGCCAACTTATTGCATTTATCGGGAATTTTATATGACAGGACGTCAGGACATTGTCGTGAGTGATGACCAGATTCAGGTCGTCGTAAATCGCCAGAATAGCCAGCGCCCTCAGCAACTGTACCGTAACTTACAACGGCTCGGCATTCGCAATGTCCATTTTATCCCATTGTTGGAACATGACCGGAACGGAATGTTGACCGAGGATTCATTGTGTTCAGCAGACTGGGGGCGGTTTTTAAATAGCGTATTTGATATTTGGGTACGTGAAGATATTCAGCGTATCTCGGTTCGCCTTTTTGATGAGACGCTACAGCAGTGGTGCGGCGGCAGGAATGGCGCTGAAGCGCCGGACAAGGCGCCGCTAAGCGCTGAATGTCAGAAGTGCTCTTTATTACGATTTTGCGGCGGCGGATGCCCTGAGCATCGGGATAGCCAGGGGAAAAACCGGCTTTGCGAGGGCTACCAGACCTTTTTTAACTACTCCTCGCCGCATATGCGGGTGATGCGGGATTTACTGAAACAGCATCGCTCGCCGGAGGAGTTGATGGCGATGCTGCGTTAGCGTCGTAAGCCTGATAAGCGTAGCGCCATCAGGCGATGGCGTGCCGGATGGCGCTGCCGTCTTTCCGGCTCTGAGCGAGTATTAGCGTCCTTTTGCCAGGTATTGTTCCATTTCATCCTCCGGCACCATGCCGCCCCCGGTTGCCCATACCAGATGCGTCGCGTTGCCGAGCTGCGTCTGACTGAATCCATGCCTTTGCTGATACTCGGTGGCGGCGCAAATGCGCTGTGGCCCGGCCATCCCTGCCAGAGCTGATGGCTCCAGTCGAATTCCTTCCTCCTGCGCCAGCCAGCCCAGCATGTCATACATTGTTTGATCGTCTAAGGTATAGAGGCCGTCAAGCAGACGCTCCATTGCCCGACCAACAAAGCCTGAAGCGCGACCTACCGCCAGGCCGTCAGCCGCCGTCAGGTTATCAATACCGATATCTTGTACTGAGATGGCATCGTGCAGACCGGTATAAACGCCGAGTAACATGCAGGGTGAATGGGTCGGTTCGGCAAAGAAACAGTGGACGTTGTCGCCAAACGCCAGTTTCAGGCCAAAGGCGACGCCGCCAGGGCCGCCGCCAACGCCGCACGGCAGATAAACAAACAGTGGGTGGCTGGCGTCAACGACGCGTCCCTGTTGCGCGAATTGCGCTTTCAGGCGCTGGCCCGCTACCGCATAGCCCAGAAATAGCGTGCGGGAGTTTTCATCGTCGATAAAGAAACAGTTTGGATCGGATTGTGCTGCTTTTCGGCCCTGCTCAACCGCCACGCCGTAATCATCCTCGTATTCCACGACCGTCACGCCGTGGCTACGCAGCTTCGCTTTTTTCCAGGCGCGGGCGTCGGCAGACATATGTACCGTCACTTTAAAACCGATGCAGGCGCTCATGATACCGATCGATAGCCCCAGATTGCCGGTTGAACCGACGGCGATACTGTACTGGCTGAAGAATTGTTTAAATTCCGGCGAAAGCAACACGCTATAGTCATCGTCGGTGGTTAACAGACCCGCCTCCAGCGCCAGTTTTTCCGCGTGCGTTAGCACCTCGTAGATGCCGCCGCGCGCTTTAATGGAACCAGAGATTGCCAGGTGACTGTCTTTTTTTAACAGCATTTCACCGTCGATCGTTTGCCCATACTCTTTTTCCAGCCGCTTTTGCATGGCCGGAATAGCGACCACGTCAGATTCGATCATGCCGCCAGCGGCAGCGGTTTGCGGAAACGCTTTCGCCAGATACGGCGCAAAGCGCGCCAGACGGTCATGGGCGGCGTTTACGTCCTGCTCCGTCAGGCCGACATACGGTAGACCTTGTGCAAGAGAGGTGGCGCCCGGGTTAAACCAGGTGGTTTCTTTGAGGGCGACCAGATCCTCGACCAAAGGATACCGGGCGATGAGCTTTTGTATGTTTTCCATAGTACGTCTCTTTACGATCAGATGATAAAGGAAAGCAGGAATGTGCCAGCCAGTGCAACGACAGATGCGATAAACGTGGCCGTCGTATAGTATTTAAACGTTTCATTCAGCGTAGCGCCGCAATACTGCTTGACCAGCCAGAACAGGGAATCGGTCACGATCGTGCAGCCAATGGCGCCGGAACCAATGGCAATCGCAATGATCTCCGGGCTGACGTCAGGATAGAGCGGCAGCATGGGCGCAACAATCGCGGTGGCGCCCATCATCGCCACCGTCGCAGAGCCGACCGCCGCGTGCAGAATCAGCGCTACCAGCCATGCCAGCAGAATCGGGTGCATATGCATATTTGAGAGGATCACCGCCAGCGTGTCCGCCAGCCCGCTACTTTTGAGAATGGCGTTGAACGCGCCGCCCGCGCCGATAATCAGCAGGATGTTCGCAATGGCGCCAAAGCCGTTTTCGGTGTGGGTAAGTAGCGTGCTCATCCCCATATGCTGGCGCAGACCGAGTATGTAATACGCTACAAAGACAGCGATAAACATCGCGGTGATCGGATTACCGATAAACTCCAGCAGCGTATACAACGTGCCGTCTTTCGCCATATTCAGTTCAGCGACGGTTTTCACCAGCATCAGGCCAATCGGCAACAGAACGGTAAACAGCGTTGCGCCCAGCGATGGCAGGGTGTTTTCGGCGCGCACTTCAAGATCCGCAAACTCTGTCGGTACGGGCTTGAACGGCAGACGATTACCCAGAAACTTTAAGAACAGCGGGCCGCCGACCAATGAGGCCATCAGTCCGACCAGCAGACCGTAGACAATCACCGAGCCGATATCCGCCCCCAGTTTATTTGCGACAAACAGCGCAGCCGGATGCGGCGGTACCACGCAATGGACGGCCATCAGCGCGGTACACAGCGGAATGGCCAGCTTCAGCAGCGAGGTATGGGTCTTTTTAGCGATAGAAAACGCCAGTGGGATGAGCAACACGACGCCCACTTCCACGAACAACGTGATACCGCAAATCAGCCCCACCAGTACCATGATCACGTCAGCAGAGAGCCAGCGGCAGCGCTGGAGCGTAAGCCCGATGCGTTCCGCCGCGCCGGAAACCTCCATCATTTTGCCGAGGATGGTGCCAAGACCGATAACGGCGGCCAGAAAACCGAGCGTACCGCCTATTCCGTTTTCTATCGCCGTGACCATCTCCAGCGGCCCCATGCCCATCATCGCGCCGACAAAGAAACTGGCGAGCAGTAACGCCAGGAAGGGGTGGAATTTAAACTTCACGATGGTCAATACGATTAACACGATGCTGATCAGCAGCGTGCTCACTACCCAGATTTGAGCGTGCATATCTCACCTACCCTGTGATTAATCTGTTCTTATTGGACAGAAAAACAGCACCCCCTGACAAACGATATAATTTGCCATTCACATGATGTAAATTGAATCAACTATGTGATTTCCATCTAATATTGCCTTTATTTTGCGATATGGTTCATTTTGCTTCATCTATGTGCGGATTTTTTCAGCGTGTTTTTTTACACTTCGGGAAATTAAAAGATGACTGAGGTTGCCATGGAACCCCTTCGCGATACCCGAAACCGCTTACTCAACGGCTGGCAGTTATCCAAACTCTATACTTTTGAAGTCGCGGCCAGACACCAGTCCTTTGCTCTGGCGGCAGATGAGCTGTCGTTAAGCCCAAGTGCGGTAAGCCATCGTATCAATCAACTGGAAGCCGAGTTGGGAATCCAGCTATTTGTCCGCTCTCACCGTAAAGTGGAGCTTACCCATGAAGGCAAACGGGTATTCTGGGCGCTGAAATCGTCGCTGGATACGTTGAATCAGGAAATCCTCGATATCAAAAATCAGGAACTGTCCGGCACGCTAACCGTGTATTCACGTCCCTCTATCGCCCAGTGCTGGCTGGTGCCCGCGCTGGGGGACTTTACCCGTCGCTATCCGTCAATTTCTCTCACTATGCTGACCGGCAACGATAACGTTAACCTACAGCGTGCCGGCATTGACCTGGCTATCTATTTTGACGATGCGCCGTCGGCGCAGCTCACGCACCATTTTTTAATGGATGAGGCGATTTTGCCCGTTTGCAGCCCGGATTACGCCCGTCGTTTCGCCTTGCAGGACAACCTGAATAACTTGCGGCACTGTACGCTCTTACACGACAGACAGGCGTGGAGTAACGATTCTGGCACTGATGAGTGGCACAGTTGGGCGCAGCATTTTGCGGTAAATTTGCCGGATTCATCCGGCATTGGCTTCGATCGTTCTGATTTAGCGGTGATTGCCGCGATGAACCACATTGGCGTGGCGATGGGGCGTAAACGGCTGGTGCAAAAGCGTCTCGACAGCGGCGAACTGATTGCGCCTTTTGGTGACATGAGGCTGAAATGTCATCAGCATTATTATGTCACCACTCTGCCTGGCAGGCAGTGGCCGAAAATCGAGGCATTTATTCGCTGGTTGCAGGAACAGGTGTGAAGATTTATTACGCTTTGTCGCTACACCTGCCGGGAGTGAATATGCTAAATACGTGCTATCACCGTGGTAAAAATTTTAGGGGGCGTCGTGTTTAAACCGCTTATTGCCTCTCTCATGCTGACCAGCGCGGTCGTCTATGCGAAACCGATGCCTTTGACGGCGGCGCGCTATGCGCAGCAGCTTGGCGTTGGGATGGATGTTGACTGGGCGCGAACGGAACGGGGTATTCGCGAGTTTGATCCGCTGGTCGTGCGGGATTTTAAGGCAAAAGGGTTAACGCATGTCCGTATTCGTGTGGCAGGCGCGCCGACGGAAGCGCGCCTCATTCATTTGCGTAAGCTGGTAGAAGCCTGCGAATACTATGGTGTCATACCCATTATTGCCTATCAGGCGGATGCGTATAAAACCGATCCCAGCGCCAGCCATGAAAAGGAGCTGATCAACTGGTGGAGCGTGGTCGCGCGCTATTTTGGTCAGACATCCCCGCTTCTGGGGTTCGATCTCATTTATGAGCCTGCCGACAAACTCAATCATAATATGGCGTCGCTGAATCGCGTATATGACAAAACCATCCGCCTGATTCACGCCATTGACCCACAGCGGATGATTTTCGTTGCCCCCCGAATGCGCGCCGCGCCGGAGGATTTGTCGGCGCTTAAACTGCCGGCGCAAAGCCAGAACTATGTACTGGCGGAGTGGCACATCTTCCCGTGGGGACCCCTGAAAAGCGGCGGTAAATATCCGTGGACGTCAGGCACGGCGGCGGAAAAAGCGGCGATTCGGGCACGGATTAACGCTGCAGTTCGCTGGCAGCATAAGACCGGCCATGCAAGCTGGGTGGGCGGATGGGCGCCGGGAGAGTCGATAAAAATGACGCCGGTCGCTTCACAGTTCGCGTTTGCCCGTTTTATGGCCTGCGAGCTGAAAAAAGCGCATATTCCGTATGCGATAAACGCGGACACACAGTTTTATGACGGCGAAGAAGGAGCGTGGCGTCCGGCGCAAGAGTCCCTGCTCAATGCGATGATCGCGCCGGAATGTGAAACGCCCGGCAAAAAGCCGGGCGAGGGGAACGTTAAACCGTCTGTCCCTGATGCGATATCCGTGACGCCAGCGGCAGCCAGCACGCCAGGATCAGTAATCCCATAAGGGTCATCAACAGTCCCAGACTGCCCTGACCGGTTTGCGGCAACATTGCCGAAAGCCACGCCAGTACGCCGGAACCAATATTTTGCAGCCCGCCGACCAGCGCGCCAGCGGTGCCTGCAAGGAACGGAAACGGCTCCATCGCGCCGCTGGTGGCCAGTGGAAATAACATCCCGGCGCCGAAGAAAAACAGTGCAGCGGGGATGAGTAGCGTCCAGACGTTCATCACGCCAAACCAGCCGGGAATCCACATCATAAGGCCTGCCAGCAGACAGCAAATAACTGACTGCCACATCAGGGTTGAGAAGCGTTTATTCGGGCGTCCGGCAAACCAGGCGCCGAAGAACGCCGCCGGAATCGGCAGAATAAACAGAATGCTTACCACCATACTGCTGAGACCTAATACTGCCCCCATCAGCACGCCGGAACAGGCTTCAAAGACCGCAATGCCAGCCAGCCCGCCGATTAGCATCAGCAGATAACAGTTAAATGCGCCGTTGCCAAACAGCGTTTTATAGCTGGCGATCAGCCGTGTGCGCGGCGCGCCGGCGGGGCGGGTTTCCGGCATCCAGCGCGCCATGCTGAAGGTGACGCCAGCGCAAAGCACCAGCAGGAAAGCGTAACACGCGCGCCAGTTCCACAGGGTGTCCAGCAGACCGCCAATCAGCGGCGCTAACAGCGGGCTGACCAGAATCCCCATATTTAACAGGCTATTGGCGTGACGAAGTTGCGTTCCTTCATACAGATCGCGCGGGAGCGTTCTCGCCATTACTCCGCCAACGCCGGTTCCCATCCCTTGCATGGCGCTGGCGGCAATCAACACCGTCAAACTATGCGTGGTCATGGCGAACAGAGTCGCTACCATAAAAATAGACATGCCGACGAGGATTACCGGGCGGCGCCCAACCCGGTCGGAAAGCGGGCCGTAAAACAGTTGCGAGACGCCGTAGGTCAGGAGGTAAGCAGCCATTACGCTCTGGACGGCGCCTTCCCGGACGTTTAGCGCTTGTGCCATATCGGCGATGGCGGGAATATAAATGGTTTGCGCCATCTGCCCTACGGCCACTAGTAACACCAACATCAACAACAAATTGACGTTTCTCTGCCTTTTCATTTCGCTGATTACTTTTCAAAAAAAGAAAAAATAAGAATAACTTGCTGCGCATTCCCATAAATGCGAGAGGAATCTATCACACCAGAAAAAGAAGGCCAGACAGCGACCAGCAATGGCAGACGAAGGAACGGCAGGATATGTAAACAAAAGCGGCAACAAATGTTGCCGAGAATGTGTTACGTCTGCGGCTGTTATTGGGCAATTATGACAGACGGAGTAAAATCGCCCCGAGGGCAATCCCGCCAGCCGCCACCAGACGTAGCCCGGCCACTTTCTCTTTAAGCAGCAGCCAGGCTATCAGCGCGCCGAATAAAATCGACGTCTCACGCAGCGCGGCGACCACCGCCAGCGGCGCCTGGGTCATGGCCCATAGCGCCAGCCCATAAGATCCCATAGTGCCAATCCCGCCAAAAATGCCTTTTTTCCACTGTTGCGCCAGATAACGCGACGCTTCCCGCCGCCGCGCAATCATCGCCCAGGTTAACAGGCAGGCGCCGTTGAGAAAAAATGACCATAGCGTATAGCCCAGCGCCGTTTCGGAGAGTCTTACGCCGGTCCCGTCCACCAGCGTATATCCGGCAATAAAACAGGCGTTAGTTAATGCCAGCACGACACCACGTTGAGAACTGGCGCGGCCATTACAGGCCATCCCAAGTATCGCCATACAGATCACTGCGATGCCGACCCAGGCTAGCGACGACAGGCTGTCGCCAAGAAACAGAACGCTAATGAGCGCCACCAGCAGCGGCGCGGTGCCGCGCATAAGAGGATAGGTCTGGCTCATGTCCGAGACCTGATAGGTTTTCGCCACCAGGACGGTATACACCACCTGGAGCGCGGTAGAGGCCGCTAAAAAAGGGATACTGGCGTGAGCTGGCTGCGGCGAGAAGGGCAAAAGGATCAATGCCATGACCGCCGCGGAACCGCTGACGCCGATCGCGGCGTAGAGCTTATCGTTTCCCGCTTTGACAATGGCGTTCCAGCTGGCATGTAGCAGCGCGGCGAACAGCAAAATGCAGAAAACGGAAAGGGTCATAGCGTCAGGCGTCGTTGAGGATGTCATAAAAACGTAACATACCCGGGAAGCGAAAGACCAGCGGATAAGGTGAAAGGGGAGCGGTTGCCCGCTCCCCTTCGGTGCGGCTTGAATCTGAATTACTTAAGGTATTTCAGAACAGCATCAAGCAGTTGCAGTGCTGCAACAATGAGTTTCAGGATAAGAATGGTGATATCCACTACGCTCATACGCGTCTCCTGTGGTTAAGGAGCACTGCCAGCCGACGTACCTTTCCGCTGCCTGTTGCCAGCTGTTGCGCACGCGATCCCTTTTGCGAGGAATAGTGTGCGTGTTGACATAACACAGTGTGCTCACGAGGGGGTTAAGGCGCTGACGGCACCACCCGTTTCAGCCAGGACTTCGTTGCGCCGGTTTACGATGCGGCCCCCGCATAACACATTGTGTCAAAGACATTATAGTTAAGTACTGTATAAATTAACAGTAATTTATAGACAGAACGGAGCTTCTGATCCATACTCAAATTCATCAAAATTCGCGCCGAAATTGCGCGTTCTGCACAGAACGCGTATACTTCTGCTGTTGACATAACACAGTGTGCTTCGCGGCTACCACCCGCATTACGCTGTAAGAACCTCGCTTCGGCGAGGTTTTTTGTTTTCCGGCATTGTGAAACGCGTGATCATCAATCCCGGCGATTACCGGAGGGCGCTACGCTTATCACGCCTATACTCAAAGCGTGTAAATTCGTAGAAAAATGTGATCGCTGAAGCATTTTTGTGCAGATGAAAATTTTTCCGTTGTCATGCTGAAAGCGCTGTGCTTGTATAAAACGTGTTAATAACAAACAGACAAGGCCCCTAATGAACCCTTCCATGCTGAACGCGACCCTACTAACAACTGCGCCATCTCGCGCAGTGGTCGTCGTGCGTGTGGTGGTGGTCGTCGGCAATGCGCCGTAGGGTCCGGAACACACACGATTCCAAAACCCCGCCGGCGCAAACCGGGCGGGGTTTTTTGTTTAAGACACCTTCCCGGAACGTCGGCTCAGAATAAAAGGAATGGAGCATGGCAAGTTCGGGCACAACATCTACACCTCAGCGCTTTACGGGCGCGGAATTTATTGTTCATTTTCTGGAGCGCCAGGGGATTCGTATCGTCACCGGCATTCCCGGCGGTTCGATCCTCCCCGTTTACGACGCGTTAAGCCAAAGCACGCAAATCCGTCATATTCTGGCGCGCCACGAACAAGGCGCGGGGTTTATTGCGCAGGGGATGGCGCGGACGGAGGGTAAACCTGCTGTTTGTATGGCCTGTAGCGGGCCGGGCGCGACCAATCTGGTCACGGCCATTGCCGATGCGCGCCTGGATTCCATTCCGTTAATCTGCATTACCGGGCAGGTTCCGGCGTCCATGATCGGTACTGACGCGTTTCAGGAAGTGGATACCTACGGTATCTCTATCCCCATCACCAAGCACAACTATCTGGTCAGAAATATCAACGAGCTGCCTCAGGTGATGAGCGATGCTTTTCGTCTGGCGCAGTCGGGGCGTCCTGGCCCGGTGTGGATAGACGTTCCTAAAGATGTGCAGACGGCGACAATTGAGCTGGATGCGTTGCCGTCGCCGGCGGAAAAATCACCCCCGCCGGAGTTTAGCGCAGAGAGTATCCGCGAGGCCGCCGCAATGATTAACGCGGCGAAGCGTCCGGTGCTGTATCTGGGCGGCGGCGTGATCAATGCGCCGACACGCGTGCGCGAACTGGCGGAAAAAGCTCAACTGCCGACGACAATGACCTTAATGGCGCTGGGAATGCTGCCTAAGGCGCATCCGCTGTCGTTAGGAATGCTGGGGATGCACGGCGCGCGCAGTACCAATTTTATTCTGCAAGAGGCCGATTTACTGATTGTCCTGGGCGCGCGTTTTGATGACCGGGCGATTGGCAAAACGGAGCAGTTTTGTCCGAACGCCAAAATCATCCATGTGGATATCGATCGCGCCGAGTTAGGCAAAATTAAGCAGCCGCATGTGGCTATTCAGGCGGATGTCGATGATGTACTGGCACAGTTAATTCCCCATATCGAGGCACAGCCGCGGGAAGCATGGCATCAGTTGGTGGCGGACTTGCAGCAAGAATTCCCCTGCAGTATTCCCCAGGAAAATAACCCGCTTAGTCACTATGGGCTGATTAACGCAGTCGCCGCCTGTGTGGACGACAACGCGATTATTACCACTGACGTAGGTCAGCATCAGATGTGGACCGCGCAGGCTTATCCGCTCAACCGTCCGCGTCAGTGGCTGACTTCCGGCGGGCTGGGCACCATGGGGTTTGGTCTGCCCGCGGCGATTGGCGCGGCGCTGGCGAATCCGGGCAACAAGGTGCTGTGTTTTTCCGGCGACGGTAGTTTGATGATGAATATTCAGGAGATGGCTACCGCCAGCGAAAACCAGTTGGATGTGAAAATCATCCTGATGAATAACGACGCGCTGGGACTGGTACATCAGCAACAGAGTCTGTTCTATAAACAGGGCGTTTTTGCGGCAACCTATCCGGGAAGCATCAATTTTATGCAGATTGCCGCCGGGTTTGGTCTGGACACCTGTGATTTGAATAACGAAGCCGATCCGCAGGCGGCGTTGCAGGCTATCATTCGTCGTCCTGGACCGGCGTTGATCCACGTGCGCATTGATGCGGAAGAAAAAGTGTATCCGATGGTGCCGCCGGGCGCGGCAAATACAGAGATGGTGGGGGAATAAGCCATGCAGAAACAATCACATGATAACGTTATTCTGGAGCTGACCGTTCGCAACCATCCTGGCGTGATGACCCACGTCTGCGGGCTGTTCGCCCGACGCGCTTTCAACGTTGAGGGTATTCTCTGTTTACCGATTCAGGGTAGCGATCAGAGCCGCATCTGGCTTCTGGTCAATGACGATCAGCGGCTTGAACAGATGATCAGTCAGATCGATAAACTGGAAGACGTGGCGAAGGTGGTACGAAACCAGTCCGATCCCACCATGTTCAATAAAATTGCCGTCTTTTTTGAGTAAGTTATTCACTTTCCGAATCAGGCGTGATGACTTTGACGGAACCATTCCGACAGTGAACGGCATAATCTGTCGGTAATGGGCGATCGCTAATCAGGACATCAAAGGCAGAAAGCGAACCAATGCTGGCAGGCGCGACCTCATCAAACAGGGCGTGACGCGCCAGCAAAATTTTGCGCAGACCGCGCTCCATCGCTTTACGTTTGGCGGCAAGATCATCCGGGTTAAACCAGCTCACGCCAAAATGTTCATGTACGCCGCTGGCGGAAATAAACACTTTGCGCGGATTGAGCGAATCCAGCGCCGAAGGATTATTGGCATCATAAAAGGCATCGCTCTTGGCCCGATAGGTGCCGCCGCACAGAATCGCCGTGGCATTAGGCTTTTCATTCAGCGCGATAAATACCCGATGCGAGTAGCAAATCCCGGTAAAGGTAATATCATCCGGTATCATGCTGATAACTAATGGCATTTCCGGACCGTTATCAAAAAAAACCAGATCGTTTTCACGCACCAGGCCGGCGGCCAGGATCGCAACGGGAAGGTCGTCCCGATGATGCGTCTTTTTCGCCGGCAGCGGCATATTGGTTGAAGACGTAGGCTTATTTACCATGACGATATAGCCGCCGAGCAGCGTCAGCGGTAAAGGGTCATCATCCTGGCTGAGATCGCGGCGAATGGTCATCACCGAAACTTCCAGCATCCGCGCGGCGTCTTTCAGATGGATTCGATCGGTCTTTTTCAGTAACTCCATCAAGCGTCGGATACGTTCTTTTTGCTTGGTCTCCATTCACCCTCTCCGCAAATCATGTTGTTATGTTCCATCAGTAACATTTATGTGTTTCTGAGAACATTACAGTGTGGCACTACTATACGTCCGGCCGTCAGGAAATAAAAGTGGGCTTATTCGCGTTTTATAACAATAAATAGTTAATTTTCAGTAAATTGTAACCCTAAAAATGATTTGTTCCGCCAGGGATTGTTCACGCAGTAAATGGCAAAATGATCCTCTAATCGCGATCATAGTCACAAATGATACGGAAGTAACATGATAATGTTATTTTAATATCATTGTCGTGTGACGATTTCTGAGAGGGAGTAAAATGGATATCGCGGTTATTGGCTCTAACATGGTGGACCTTATCACCTACACCAACCAGATGCCTAAAGAAGGGGAAACTCTGGAAGCGCCGGCGTTTAAAATCGGCTGCGGCGGAAAAGGGGCGAACCAGGCCGTGGCGGCCGCTAAGCTCAATTCAAAAGTATTGATGTTGACCAAAGTGGGCGACGATATTTTTGCCGACAACACCATTCGTAATCTCGAATCCTGGGGGATCAATACGACGTATGTAGAAAAAGTACCGTGTACCAGCAGCGGCGTAGCGCCGATTTTCGTCAACGCCAACTCCAGCAACAGCATTCTGATCATCAAAGGCGCCAACAAGTTTCTCTCGCCGGAAGATATCGATCGCGCGGCGGAAGATTTAAAAAAATGCCAGCTTATTGTTCTGCAACTGGAAGTTCAGCTTGAAACGGTTTATCACGCAATAGAATTTGGCAAGAAACATGGGATTGAAGTGTTATTAAACCCTGCGCCAGCATTACGGGAATTAGATATGTCTTATGCCTGTAAATGCGATTTCTTTGTACCCAATGAAACCGAGCTGGAAATATTAACCGGTATGCCAGTGGATACCTATGACCATATTCGCGCAGCGGCACGTTCGCTGGTAGATAAAGGGCTGAACAATATTATTGTCACCATGGGTGAGAAAGGCGCGCTGTGGATGACGCGTGACCAGGAAGTCCATGTTCCGGCGTTTAGAGTGAACGCTGTCGATACCAGCGGCGCGGGCGATGCCTTTATCGGCTGTTTCGCGCATTACTATGTCCAGAGCGGGGATGTGGAAGCCGCCATGAAAAAAGCCGTCCTCTTTGCCGCTTTCAGCGTCACCGGGAAAGGCACCCAATCCTCTTATCCAAGCATTGAGCAATTTAATGAGTATCTTTCGTTGAACGAATAACAATCACCCTGCACTGTTAAAGGTAGCACTATGAACGATAAAAACATCGTTCAGATGCCCGACGGGTATCTGAATAAGACACCTCTGTTCCAGTTTATTTTGTTATCCTGTTTATTCCCATTATGGGGATGCGCAGCCGCGTTAAATGATATTCTGATTACGCAATTTAAAAGTGTATTTTCGCTGAGCAACTTTGCTTCGGCATTAGTACAAAGCGCCTTTTATGGCGGTTATTTTTTAATTGCTATTCCGGCCTCGCTGGTCATTAAAAAAACCAGTTATAAAGTGGCGATACTTATCGGCCTGACGCTATACATTGTCGGCTGTACGCTCTTTTTCCCGGCGTCGCACATGGCGACCTACACCATGTTCCTCGCGGCGATTTTCGCCATTGCGATTGGCCTGAGTTTCCTGGAAACGGCGGCGAATACCTACAGTTCGATGATCGGGCCGAAAGCCTACGCCACGCTGCGGCTGAATATCAGCCAGACCTTTTATCCGATCGGCGCGGCGGCAGGCATTTTATTGGGTAAATATCTGGTCTTTTCCGAAGGGGAAAGCCTGGAAAAACAGATGGCGGGCATGAATGCCGAGCAAGTCCACAACTTCAAGGTGCTGATGCTGGAAAACACTCTGGAACCCTATAAGTACATGATTATGGTTCTGGTAGTGGTGATGGTACTGTTCCTGCTGACGCGTTTCCCGACCTGTAAAGTCGCGCAAACCGCGAGTCATAAACGTCCTTCGGCGCTGGATACGTTACGCTATCTCGCCAGCAACGCCCGTTTCCGTCGCGGTATTGTGGCGCAGTTCCTGTATGTGGGAATGCAGGTGGCGGTCTGGTCGTTCACTATCCGTCTGGCGCTGGAATTAGGCGATATCAATGAGCGCGATGCCTCAACCTTTATGGTCTACAGCTTCGCCTGCTTTTTTATCGGCAAGTTTATCGCCAACATTCTGATGACGCGCTTTAACCCGGAAAAAGTCCTGATCCTTTACTCTGTGATCGGCGCGCTGTTCCTGGCCTACGTGGCGCTGGCGCCCAGCTTTAGCGCGGTATACGTGGCGGTGCTGGTCAGTGTTCTGTTTGGCCCCTGCTGGGCGACCATTTATGCCGGAACGCTCGATACCGTCGATAACGAACATACTGAAATGGCGGGGGCGGTCATCGTGATGGCGATTGTCGGCGCGGCGGTGGTTCCTGCGATTCAGGGTTATGTGGCGGACATGTTCCACTCGCTACAGCTCTCATTCCTGGTTTCCATGCTGTGCTTTGTTTACGTTGGCGTTTACTTCTGGCGCGAAAGCAAAGTGCGCGGCAACCTGGCTGAAGTCGCCGCGTCCTGAGGAGATCAACCATGACAACACGTATTACATTATGGCGGGAGCTTTTTAGCGAGCAGCCGCGTATCTTGCTGGAAAATGACGATTTTACGGTTACGGCGTTTCGTTACGCCAGCGGCGTGGAAGGACTGAAAATACAAAACAGCCGCGGTCATCTGGTGATTCTGCCCTGGATGGGGCAGATGATTTGGGACGCGCAGTTTGACGGTCATGATCTGACTATGCGCAACATGTTCCGCCAGCCGAAGCCGGCTGCGGAAGTGGTGGCAACGTATGGTTGCTTTGCTTTCCATTCCGGACTATTGGCGAATGGCTGCCCGTCGCCGGAAGATACACATCCGCTGCACGGCGAGATGCCCTGCGCTGCCATGGACGACGCCTGGCTGGAGTTAGAGGGCGACAGTCTGCGCGTGACCGGGCGCTACGAGTATGTGATGGGGTTCGGTCATCATTATCAGGCGCAACCTACGGTGGTAATGCGTAAAGCAAGCGCGCTGTTTGATATTCAGATGACAGTGACTAACCTGGCTTCAGTCGCCATGCCGCTACAGTACATGTGCCACATGAACTATGCCTATGTGCCGAACGCCACGTTCCGCCAGAATATCCCGGATACCGCGCTGAAGCTACGCGAGTCGGTGCCGGCGCATGTCAAACCCACGGCGCAGTGGCTGGCGTTTAATCAACGACTTTTGCAGGGTGAAGCCTCGCTGGCAACGCTCAACGAGCCTGGCTTTTACGACCCGGAAATCGTGTTCTTCGCCGATGAACTGGACAGGTACACGGATACCCCGGAATTCAGTATGATCGCCCCGGATGGCACCACGTTCGTGACACGTTTCGCCAGCGCGGAGCTGAATTACGTGACCCGCTGGATTCTTTATAACGGCGATCAGCAGGTTGCCGCCTTTGCCCTGCCCGCGACCTGTCGGCCTGAAGGTTTTCTCGCGGCGCAGCGAAATGGAACCTTGCTTCAACTGGAACCGCAGCAAACCCGGACGTTCACCGTCACGACAGGCATTGTCTGACCGCTCAAGGCTTGAACAGCCGCGCGCTTATCGTTAAGGTAAGCGCGTTTTTTTTATCCATCAGGACAGAACCCATGATCACCGTTGCCCTTATCGACGACCACCTTATCGTCCGCTCCGGCTTTGCACAGCTACTGGGGCTGGAACCCGATTTGCAGGTGGTCGCTGAGTTTGGTTCCGGGCGCGAAGCGTTGGCAGGCTTACCGGGGCGCGGCGTACAGGTGTGTATCTGCGATATCTCGATGCCGGATATTTCCGGACTGGAGCTGCTAAGCCAACTGCCAAAAGGGATGGCGACGATCATGCTCTCGGTTCACGATAGCCCGGCGCTGGTGGAACAGGCGTTGAACGCCGGCGCGCGCGGTTTTCTCTCTAAACGCTGTAGTCCGGATGAGCTGATCGCCGCGGTGCATACGGTGGCGACGGGCGGCTGCTATTTGACCCCCGATATTGCCGTGAAACTGGCGGCGGGTCGGCAAGATCCGCTGACCAAACGCGAGCGTCAGGTGGCGGAAAAACTCGCCCAGGGTATGGCGGTAAAAGAGATTGCCGCCGAGCTGGGGCTGTCGCCAAAAACGGTGCATGTCCATCGCGCGAATCTGCTGGAAAAATTAGGCGTCAGCAATGACGTTGAACTGGCGCATCGCATGTTTGACGGTTGGTAATGAACACCTTTTTTTCCCGTTTAATCACCGTTGCTGCCTGCTTTTTTATTTTCTCCGCCGCGTGGTTCTGCCTGTGGAGCATCAGCCTGCATCTGGTAGAGCGCCCGGAGCTGGCGGCGCTGCTCTTTCCCTTCGGCCTGCGCCTGGGACTTATGCTGCAATGCCCGCGTGGATACTGGCCAGTATTGCTGGGCGCGGAGTGGCTACTGGTGTACTGGTTAGCGCAGGAAGTTGCGCTGGCCCATCTGCCGCTTTTGATGATCGGTGGTGTGTTGACGCTACTGCCCGTGGCGCTGACTTCGCGTTACCGCCATCAGCGCGACTGGCGCACGTTATTGCTTCAGGGCGCGGCCCTCACCGCCGCGGCGCTACTGCAATCCCTGCCCTGGCTGGGGCAGGGGGAAGCGGCATGGAACGCGCTACTGCTGACCCTCACGGGGGGGCTGACGCTGGCCCCCATCTGCCTGGTTTTCTGGCACTATCTCACCAGCACTACCTGGCTGCCGCTGGGACCATCGCTGGTATCGCAGCCGGTAAACTGGCGCGGGCGGCATCTGATCTGGTATCTGCTGCTGTTTATCGTCAGTCTGTGGCTGCAACTGGGGTTACCTGCTGAACTTTCGCGCTTTACGCCGTTCTGCCTGGCGTTGCCGATTATCGCGCTCGCCTGGCATTATGGCTGGCAGGGCGCGCTCATTGCCACACTGATGAACGCTATCGCGCTGATCGCCAGCCAGACCTGGCACGATCATCCCGTCGATTTATTACTTTCGCTGTTGGCGCAAAGCCTGACCGGGCTACTGCTTGGCGCGGGCATTCAGCGTCTGCGCGAGCTGAACCAGTCGTTGCAAAAGGAGCTGGCGCGCAACCATCGGCTGGCGGAGCGTCTTCTGGAGACCGAAGAGAGCGTGCGGCGCGATGTTGCGCGTGAGCTGCACGATGACATCGGGCAGACCATCACCGCGATTCGAACCCAGGCGGGCATTGTGCAACGACTGGCGGCGGATAACGGCGGCGTGAAGCAGAGCGGGCAACTTATCGAGCAGCTTTCGCTGGGCGTGTATGACGCCGTGCGTCGCCTGCTGGGGCGCTTGCGCCCGCGCCAGTTAGACGACTTAACGCTGGCGCAGGCCATCCGTTCGCTGCTGCGCGAAATGGAGCTGGAAAGCCGCGGTATTGTCAGTCACCTCGACTGGCGAATTGACGAAACGGCGTTGAGTGAAAGTCAGCGCGTGACGCTGTTTCGCGTCTGTCAGGAAGGGCTGAATAACATCGTAAAACATGCCAATGCCAGCGCGGTGACGCTCCAGGGCTGGCAGCAGGATGAGCGGCTGATGTTGGTGATTGAGGATGACGGCAGCGGCCTGCCGCCGGGCTCTCAGCAGCAGGGCTTCGGCCTGACCGGAATGCGCGAACGCGTGTCGGCGCTCGGCGGGACGCTAACCATCTCTTGTACCCACGGTACGCGGGTGAGCGTCTCGTTGCCCCAGCGTTACGTTTAAGGAAGGATAATGCTTTCGTTTTTAAAAGCCCCGGCCAACGCGCCGCTCATCACCGATAAGCACGAGGTTGACGCCCGCTATCGCTACTGGCGGCGGCACATCCTGATCACCATTTGGTTGGGTTACGCGCTGTTCTATTTCACCCGTAAAAGCTTTAACGCCGCCGCGCCGGAAATCCTTGCCAGCGGCATTCTGAGTCGCAGCGATATCGGCCTGCTGGCGACGCTGTTTTACATCACCTACGGGGTGTCGAAATTTGTTTCCGGCATCGTTAGCGATCGCTCTAACGCTCGCTATTTTATGGGCATCGGGCTGATTGCGACCGGCGTAGTGAATATTCTGTTCGGCTTCTCGACCTCGCTGTGGGCCTTTGCTCTGCTATGGGCGTTGAATGCCTTTTTCCAGGGGTTTGGATCGCCGGTTTGCGCCCGTTTGCTGACCGCCTGGTACTCGCGTACCGAACGCGGCGGCTGGTGGGCGTTATGGAACACCGCGCACAATGTCGGCGGGGCGCTGATCCCTCTCGTTATGGCCGCTGTCGCCCTGCATTATGGCTGGCGTGTCGGGATGATGGTGGCCGGATTGCTTGCCATCGGGGTGGGCATGGTCCTCTGCTGGCGGCTGCGCGACCGTCCGCAGGCGATTGGTTTACCGCCGGTAGGCGACTGGCGGCACGATGCGCTGGAGGTCGCCCAACAGCAAGAGGGCGCGGGGCTAAGCCGCAAAGAAATCCTCGCTAAATATGTGCTGTTGAATCCCTATATCTGGCTGCTTTCGCTGTGTTACGTCTTAGTGTACGTGGTGCGCGCGGCGATCAATGACTGGGGCAACCTGTATATGTCCGAGACGCTGGGCGTGGATTTGGTCACGGCCAACACGGCAGTATCGATGTTTGAGCTGGGGGGATTTATCGGCGCGCTGGTGGCGGGCTGGGGCTCGGACAAACTCTTCAACGGCAACCGCGGACCGATGAATTTAATCTTCGCCGCCGGGATTCTGCTCTCTGTGGGTTCGCTGTGGCTGATGCCGTTCGCCAGTTACGTGATGCAGGCGGCCTGTTTCTTCACCACCGGTTTCTTTGTTTTCGGCCCGCAGATGCTCATTGGCATGGCGGCGGCGGAGTGCTCGCATAAAGAGGCGGCGGGCGCGGCCACCGGCTTTGTCGGCCTGTTCGCCTATCTCGGCGCGTCGCTTTCCGGCTGGCCGTTAGCGAAAGTGCTGGAGATCTGGCACTGGACCGGTTTTTTTGCGGTCATCGCCATCGCGGCGGGGATCTCCGCGCTATTGCTGCTGCCATTTCTGAACGCCCAGGCCCCACGCGAGACCAGCGAAGCGTGACGCACCTCACCTTTTTGCGCTGAATGGGGCAAAACTAAGAAATTTTCCCGGTTTTGCCTGGACGCTGTCGCAGGCCACTTTTCCTGTGGATTTTTACAATGCCTGCCATTCGCAGGTATAAAAATTAGCTCAGGAGTAATCCATGCTGGCCTTCTTAAACCAGGTGCGCAAGCCGACCCTGGATCTGCCGCTCGATGTGCGGCGTAAAATGTGGTTCAAGCCGTTCATGCAGTCCTATCTGGTGGTTTTTATCGGCTACCTGACCATGTACCTGATCCGCAAAAACTTTAACATCGCGCAGAACGACATGATCTCTACCTACGGGTTGAGCATGACCGAGCTGGGGATGATTGGCCTGGGCTTCTCGATCACCTACGGCGTGGGGAAAACGCTGGTTTCCTACTACGCTGACGGTAAAAATACCAAGCAGTTTCTACCGTTTATGTTGATCCTCTCCGCTATCTGTATGCTCGGCTTCAGCGCCAGCATGGGCGCGGGGTCAACCAGTCTGTTTCTGATGATCGCTTTCTATGCCCTGAGCGGTTTCTTCCAGAGTACCGGCGGATCGTGCAGCTACTCGACCATCACCAAATGGACTCCGCGTCGTAAACGCGGCACCTTTCTCGGCTTCTGGAATATCTCCCACAACCTCGGCGGCGCGGGCGCGGCAGGCGTGGCGCTGTTCGGCGCCAACTACCTGTTCGACGGTCACGTCATCGGTATGTTTATCTTCCCGTCGATTATCGCGCTGATTGTTGGCTTTATCGGTCTGCGTTTTGGCAGCGACTCCCCGGAATCTTACGGTCTGGGCAAAGCTGAAGAACTGTTCGGCGAAGAGATCAGCGAAGAGGATAAAGAGACTGAAGAAAACGAAATGACCAAGTGGCAGATCTTTGTTGAATATGTGTTGAAAAACAAAGTGATCTGGCTGCTGTGCTTCTCCAATATCTTCCTGTATGTGGTACGTATTGGTATCGACCAGTGGTCAACCGTCTACGCCTTCCAGGAACTGAAGCTCTCCAAAGAAGTGGCGATTCAGGGCTTTACCCTGTTCGAAGTGGGCGCGCTGGTCGGCACGTTGCTGTGGGGCTGGCTCTCTGACCTGGCGAACGGTCGTCGTGCGCTGGTAGCCTGTGTGGCGCTGGCGTTAATCATCGCCACCCTCGGCGTCTACCAGCACGCCAGCAACCAGTATGTCTATCTGGCCTCGCTGTTCGCGCTCGGTTTCCTGGTGTTTGGGCCGCAGCTGTTAATTGGCGTGGCGGCAGTCGGTTTCGTACCGAAAAAAGCTATCGGCGCTGCGGACGGTATCAAGGGAACCTTTGCTTATCTTATCGGCGATAGCTTTGCCAAGCTGGGTCTGGGCATGATTGCCGACGGCACCCCCGTTTTTGGTCTGACCGGCTGGGCGGGCACCTTCGCCGCGCTGGACGCCGCCGCGATCGGCTGTATCTGCCTGATGGCGATGGTCGCCGTGATGGAAGAGCGCAAAATCCGCCGTGAGAAAAAAATTCAGCAAGTCAATATCGCTTAAATGTGTGCATTTGGTAACGTTTTGCCCGGCTTAACGCCGGGCTTTTTTATGCCTTGCGTTCGTCAGACAGGACATCCGGCGTCTGGCGTAAATGAAGACAGGCGTTAATAAATCACATCCTGACAGGCCAGAACGTCGACAGTTATAAATTTACCGTTATGATGGGCATCCTGTTTGGTGACGGATGTGCGCATGATTTGGTTGATTCTGGCCACGTTTGTGGTGGTGTTTATTGTGGGTTTTCGGGTGCTGACATCGGATACTCGCCGGGCGATTCGCCGCCTGAGCGAACGTCTGAATATTGATGTAGTGCCGATAGAATCGATGATTGATCAGATGGGTAAAACGGCGGGCGGTGAGTTTTTACAGTATCTGCATCGCCCTGATGAGTCGCATTTGCAAAATGCCGCTCAGGTGTTACTGATCTGGCAAATGGTGATTGTCGATGGCGGCGATCAGAATTTGCAGCGGTGGCATCGGTTGCTGCAAAAAGCGCGTTTAGCTGCGCCGATCACCGATACACAGGTACGGCTGGCGCTGGGTTTTTTGCGCGAAATGGAACCCGATATGCAGGAGATCAACGCGTTTCAACTGCGCTATAACGCCTTTTTTCAGCCGGAAGAGGGTGTCCACTGGCTGCATTGATACTCTTCACTATCTCGTTAACAAAAGACGAGATGAATGAGGCTGGCAGGGGCGGCGAGCCACGATTAACGGCCGGATGGCGCGATTCATCGTTAGCCAAATAAAGCGTAGCCGCCATCGTATTTGCTAAGGGTGAACCACAGAAGTAACGCACCGAATAATCGCTAACGACGCCAAAACATCAGAGACTTATAGCTCATCATTTCCGTGACATATATCACGGAAATGTGATCTTGTTTTGAACACTAAAACTGTGACTCCTTGCCATACCTCCTGTCTCAAAATTTCTTATCATAAACTCGAAGTTGTACATGATTGTCTATAGACAACTCTAAATGTTTAGGCGCGCCCCATGAAAACATTGAGTAAAAGTTCACACATCCCACTGTATCAACAGGTTGTGGAGTGGATAAGGGAAAGTATTTATAGCGGAGAATTAGTTGAGGATGACCGGATACCTTCAGAGTTTCAAATCATGGATATGCTGGAGGTGAGTCGCGGTACCGTTAAAAAAGCGGTTGACCAACTTGTCCGGGAAGGTGTTCTTGTGCAAGTGCAGGGTAAAGGAACTTTCGTAAAGAAGGAAAATGTTGCTTACCCACTGGGTGAAGGTTTGCTCTCCTTTGCTGAAGCCTTAGCCAGCCAGAAGATAAACTTCACAACCAGTGTTATAACCTCCCGACTGGAGCCCGCTAACCGCTTTGTAGCAGAGAAACTGAGTATCAAACCGGGACAAGATGTTTTATTTCTTAAACGCCTTCGTTGTATTGGCGATGAAAAAGTCATGTTGATTGAAAATCGTATCAACATTGATCTCTGCCCCGGTATTATTGATGTAGATTTTACCAGGGAGAATTTATTTTCAGCAATAGAAAGATTATCTGATAAGAAAATAAGTTTTTCTGAAAGCCGTTACGCAGCCAAATTAATTGGTAATGAGCGAGGCCATTATCTTGATATTGGTGAAGACGCACCTGTTTTGCATTTGGAACAGTTGGTATTTTTCTCTAGTGGATTGGCCATTGATTTTGGTAACGTCTGGTTAAAAGGTAATAAATATTATCTTGGCACTATTTTACAGCGCCTGGATGCCTAACTAGCAAAGAGGAATCTATGCAGGATATTCATTTTCGCCGTCATTATGTTCGCCACCTCCCTAAAGAGGTGAGTCAGAATGACATAATCAAGGCTCTTGCCAGTCCGTTAATTAACGATGGTATGGTTGTATCTGATTTTGCCGATCACGTCATTACGCGAGAACAGAATTTTCCAACGGGTCTACCGGTTGAGCCTGTAGGTGTCGCTATTCCACATACCGATCACAAGTATGTTCGCCAAAACGCCATTAGCGTTGGAATACTGGCAGAACCCGTCAATTTCGAAGATATGGGCGGGGAACCAGATCCCGTACCTGTCAGGGTGGTGTTTATGCTTGCTTTAGGTGAAAGCAATAAGCAGCTCAACGTACTGGGTTGGATTATGGATGTGATCCAGGATGAGGATTTTATGCAGCAGTTACTGGTCATGAATGATGATGAAATTTATCAGTCAATTTACACACGCATATCTGAAAGAGGTGAAGTATGAGTAAAATGATACTATTTGTTTGCGCAACGGGTGTTGCTACTTCCACGGCTGTGGCAGAAAAAGTAATGGAATATTGTAAAGACAATGGACTTGATGTTAATTATTCACAAACTAATGTAGCCTCATTGCCAAACAATACCGATGGTGCAGCTTTGGTTGTATCAACAACGAAAGTTCCTTATGAACTGGATATTCCGGTTGTTAGTGGTCTGCCAATCATTACCGGAGTAGGTGAAGATAAAGTTCTTGAAAAAATAGTTTCAATCCTTAAAGGCCAAGCCTGATTTCATAAATAAAAAACAGATAAATTACCCAGGCGCTAACGCGAGGTCTGGTCACATCTGAATAAGAGGTCGGATATGAATGATATAGCACATACTCTCTATACCGTTGTGCAATATGTCCTGGGATTTGGCCCAACGGTTTTATTGCCGCTGGTCCTTTTTTTCCTGGCATTGTTCTTCAAAGTAAAACCCGCTAAAGCACTTCGCTCATCGTTAATTGTCGGAATAGGGTTTGTCGGAATTTATGCCATCTTTGACATACTTACCAGCAACGTAGGCCCGGCTGCACAGGCAATGGTTGAGCGAACTGGTATTAGCCTTCCTGTTGTCGATTTAGGCTGGCCACCATTGGCCGCAATTACCTGGGGCTCACCAATCGCACCCTTTGTCATTCCGCTGACGATGCTGATTAATGTCGCCATGCTGGCCCTGAATAAGACACGTACTGTTGATGTCGACATGTGGAACTACTGGCACTTTGCCCTGGCTGGAACGCTGGTTTACTACAGCACAGGGAGTTTTGTTTTGGGTCTGTCCGCAGCCGCTATTGCCGCGATCGTGGTTCTCAAACTGGCGGACTGGTCAGCGCCATTAGTGGCAAAGTACTTCGGTCTGGAAGGTATTTCACTTCCGACCCTGTCATCTGTCGTCTTCTTTCCAATTGGATTGCTGTTCGACAAAATTATCGACAAGATCCCTGGCGTTAACCGTATTCATATTGATCCGGAAAACGTTCAGAAAAAAATGGGAATCTTCGGCGAGCCTATGATGGTGGGTACTATTCTGGGGGTCTTGTTGGGCATCATTGCCGGGTATGACTTTAAACATATCCTGTTGCTGGGGATCAGCATTGGCGGTGTCATGTTCATTCTTCCGCGTATGGTACGAATTTTGATGGAAGGTTTATTACCTCTGTCTGAAGCCATTAAGAAATATTTGAATGCCAAATATCCTGGCCGTGATGATCTCTTTATCGGACTGGATATCGCGGTAGCAGTAGGTAACCCAGCCATTATATCTACAGCACTGATTCTGACACCCATCTCTGTCTTTATTGCATTCCTTCTTCCTGGCAATAAAGTCCTGCCACTCGGAGACCTTGCGAACCTGGCAGTCATGGCTTCCATGATTGTACTGGCATGTCGTGGCAATATTTTCCGGGCTGTGATAACCGCAATTCCTGTTATTGTCGCCGACTTGTGGATTGCGACCAAAATTGCGCCATTTATTACCGGTATGGCTAAAGATGTCAATTTCAAAATGGCTGAGGGGTCAAGTGGTCAGGTATCAAGCTTCCTTGATGGCGGTAACCCCTTCCGTTTCTGGCTGCTTGAAATATTCAACGGAAATATTGTTGCTATCGGGCTAATTCCTGTGCTTGCGCTGATTATTTATGGTGTTTTTCGCCTGACAAAAGGAACGGTCTATGCCTGATTACCACGCAGCGCTTGTCATTGACATTGGCACAACTAACTGCAAAGTCAGCTGTTATTCCTGTCATGACGTGTCAGTTCTGGAAGTCCGCAAGTTTCCGACGCCAATAATATCGTCGGACAAAGGCGAGGTAGATTTCGATATCGAAGCGCTGTGGCAGGCACTGCGACTGGTAATGGCTGAACTGGTGGCTTCAGTACCGTTTCCGGTAAAAAATATCAGTATTGCGAGTTTCGGTGAGTCTGGTGTCTTTGTGGATAAGGAGGGCGTCATTCTTACCCCGATGCTGGCCTGGTATGATCGACGTGGTGAATCTTATCTCTCGTCATTAAGCAAGGCAGAGGCTGAAGAACTGTATTCTATAACGGGATTGCCACCTCACAGTAATTACTCAGCATTTAAAATGAGATGGTTGCTTGATAACTACTCCTTGCATGAAAGAAAAGATATCTGCTGGTTACATGCACCAGAAGTGTTGTTGTGGCGAATGACAGGTGCGAAAAAGACGGAAATATCCCTGGCCAGTAGAACGTTGTGTCTGGACATTGCTCGCCGTACCTGGTCTCGTAATGCTACCGGGATTCTCGGCATACCGTTCGGTGTACTGGCTCCGTTGATAAAGCCAGGTGAAGTGGCCGGATGGGTGACGGCAACGCTTAGAGAGGAATTGGGCTTCTCTCATGAGGTAAAAGTTACCCTGGCCGGGCACGATCATATGGTCGGTGCCCGCGCATTACAGCTGCAACCGGGCGATGTGCTGAATTCTACCGGCACGACAGAGGGTATTTTACTGCTGAATACACAACCAACGCTTGATGTGCAGGCTCGCAGGGATAAGCTGGCAAATGGTTGTTACTCCGATGGTGAATTTTTCACGCTTTTCGCTTCTCTGCCTGTCGGCGGTTATGCGCTTGAATGGGTGAAAAAAACCTTTCGTTTAACTGATAAGGAAATAAGCACAGGCCTGGAAAAAGCCATGGAGCAATACCTCAAACCTTCCTGGTCTGTCGAGCATGTGCCGGTATTTATTCCTCATTTGCGGGGCTCGGGTTCGCCAAATAAAAATCGGCACACCCGTGGCCTGCTTTTTGGTCTGACGGATTCACTTCCTCCGGAGTCTCTGCTTGAGAGTGTCTTTATCGGCCTGGCGATGGAGTTTGCACACTGTCACGGGTGCTTTAATATCCCGGCGGGCAGGACAGTAAAAGTCATTGGCCCTGCGGTGAAAAACCCATACTGGCTCCAGTTGAAGGCTGACATCCTCCAGTGTCCAATTGAGGCCATTGCTTTTGATGAAACCGTCTCCCTTGGAGCATTGTTGATAGCCTGTCCGAATGTTGTCCCCCCGACTGTTCCTGTGGCTGAGCGATATTTTCCTGACGCGGTTCGTTCTGCAAAGTTGAAAATATATCAGCAGCAATGGCTGTCATTTTATCAATTTAAACTGCGGCAAGAAGGGGCGCTTATTGGTGAATAACTGTGATAACTCAATAGTTCGATAATTTACTTACACTGCTCACATAAATATCTGGAGTTAATATGCCTTTAGTCAATGGTAGGATCCTGCTCAATTGTATTCAGGAAAAACATGTCCTTGCGGGTGCATTTAATACAACGAACCTGGAGACAACAATTTCCATTCTTAATGCAATAGAACGTTCCGGATTGCCCAATTTTATTCAAATTGCTCCTACTAATGCACAGCTTTCAGGTTACGATTACATTTATGAAATAGTTAAGCGACATGCCGATAAAATGGATATTCCTGTCAGCCTGCATCTGGATCATGGGAAAACTCTGGAAGATGTTAAGCAGGCTGTCCGGGCCGGATTTACCTCAGTAATGATTGATGGCGCGGCGCTACCGTTCGAAGAAAATATTGCATTTACCCGAGAAGCCGTCGATTTCTGTAAATCATTTGGTGTTCCCGTCGAAGCGGAATTAGGCGCTATTCTGGGTAAGGAAGATGATCATGTCAGCGAGGCTGACTGCAAAACTGAACCTGAGAAGGTTCAGCGCTTTGTTGAGGAGACAGGGTGCGACATGCTGGCAGTGTCAATTGGTAATGTACATGGTCTTGAAGATATCCCACGCATTGATATCCCGCTATTACAACGCATCGCGTCTGTCAGTCCGGTACCTTTGGTTATTCATGGAGGTTCTGGTATTGACGCGGATATTCTTCGCAGCTTTGTTAATTACAAAGTAGCCAAAGTGAATATTGCGAGTGATTTGCGTAAAGCCTTTATTACTACTGTTGGTAAGGCTTGGGTAAATAATAACAACGAGGCTAATCTGGCGCGTGTCATGGCGAACGCAAAACAGGCAGTTGAGGATGATGTTTATTCTAAAATTAAGATGATGAATAAACATCACTCAGCATTCCGCAAAGTCTCTTAAGGAAAATATATGATTAGACAAAAAGTACGCGTTATGAACAGTACGGGGCTTCATGCGCGGCCAGCCGCTACGCTTGCGAAAATTGTCAAAAAATACCAGTCTTCATTAACGCTAGTTAATAATGACAAAGAAATTCCCATTAAAGGAATGATGAGTATTTTGGGGGCTGGCGTAAAGGGAAACACAATGATTGATTTAATTTGTGATGGACAGGATGAACTGGCTTTTATGGATGAATTAAAATCTGCATTTGCTGATGGCTTTGGTGAGTCAGTATAGTGCAATTCCCGTCAAACGGCGCAGGAAGTTGTAGAGGCTTCCTGCACTCATTATCGTATGAATAGCCTTAACAGACCATCGGTAAAACTCTCATACCAGCACCTTTAGCCCGTGTTTTTGGACAACATTAAGTAGTTTCAGTGACATCCCGCTGGGACGCTTGGCGCCGCTTTCCCACTTTTGAACCGTTGATACGCTGGTATTCAGGTACCGAGCGAAAACCGGCTGGCTAACGTTGAGTTCTTCTCGTAACGCTTTTATTTCAAGTGGCTGCAGGTCTTTGATGCTGCTTAAGCAGGCCGTGTCAAAACTGCGCATTGTCTCCTGGGGAATGGCATCCACGCTAAATAATCCAGATGCCGCGCTATGAATCGCTTCAAAGGCAGGGCTTTTGAATTTAGTTTTTGCTGACATGGCGCACCTCTACCAGTTCTTTGTTATTAATGAGTGCCGTTATCTGATCTTCGGTCAGGCAAGCATAGTGTTTTGCTAACTCACGGAAACCCGCGAGTTCGCGATAGCTAATGTTGGCCATATCCTGTTTGGCATACAGGAAGGTGTAAAACCAATGCTCGTCTCCCTTTGCCAACACGATTGCGCGATCGCGATTTTGATTGAGACGTTTTTTATGAACTCCGCCGCCAAGATTATCTGCTTTTCCTTGCAGTACGGCGTTGATGGCCTCGCTTAACTCGTCATCTTTTATCGTGTGGGACTTCGCTTCTCTGTTAAACCACCTGGTTTTGAAGATTCGCATCAGGTTGACATCCTGTAATCTAAAGTATAGCACCAGGTGATACACTATGTCTTACCTTTTGGTTTTGCACGCAGCGAGAGAAGATAATTCTCAACGCTCGACCAGCCTCGCAAAATGCAGCACAACAATGTCAGTTGCTAAAACGTTAATCAGATCACATTTTGTAATGTTACACTGCGTGGATTTTCCGCACTAAAACGACGCAGGTAACCACAATGAATGAAAATATCGCAGAAAAATTCCGCGCTGATGGGGTTGCCAGGCCTAATTGGTCAGCCGTTTTTGCCGTAGCGTTTTGTGTCGCCTGCCTGATTACCGTTGAGTTTTTGCCCGTTAGTCTGTTGACGCCGATGGCGCAGGATCTGGGGATCTCCGAGGGCGTCGCCGGTCAGTCGGTCACCGTTACGGCATTTGTCGCGATGTTTTCCAGCCTGTTCATTACCCAGATTATTCAGGCGACCGACAGGCGTTATATCGTTATTCTGTTCGCCGTTTTGCTGACGGCTTCTTGTCTGATGGTCTCCTTTGCCAACAGCTTTACGCTGCTATTGCTGGGCCGCGCCTGTCTTGGGTTGGCGCTGGGCGGATTCTGGGCGATGTCGGCGTCGCTGACCATGCGACTGGTTCCCGCGCGTACCGTGCCGAAAGCGCTGTCGGTGATTTTTGGCGCGGTTTCCATCGCGTTAGTGATCGCCGCGCCGCTGGGCAGTTTTTTGGGCGGTATTATTGGCTGGCGTAATGTCTTTAACGCCGCTGCGGTGATGGGCGTACTGTGCGTCATCTGGGTGGTGAAATCACTGCCGTCGCTGCCGGGCGAACCTTCTCACCAGAAACAGAATATGTTTAGCCTGTTGCAACGCCCTGGCGTGATGGCCGGGATGATCGCCATCTTTATGTCTTTTGCCGGGCAGTTCGCTTTCTTTACCTATATTCGCCCGGTCTATATGAATCTGGCGGGCTTTGACGTTGATGGTCTGACGCTGGTGTTGCTAAGCTTTGGTATTGCCAGCTTCGTTGGCACTTCTTTCTCATCTTATGTCCTGAAACGTTCGGTAAAACTGGCGCTGGCCGGTGCGCCGCTGCTACTGGCGCTGAGCGCGCTGACGCTCATTGTGTGGGGAAGCGACAAAACCGTGGCGGCGGTCATAGCGATTATCTGGGGACTGGCGTTTGCGCTGGTGCCGGTGGGATGGTCAACGTGGATCACTCGTTCCCTTGCCGATCAGGCGGAAAAAGCCGGTTCCATCCAGGTCGCGGTGATTCAACTGGCAAATACCTGTGGCGCGGCGGTGGGCGGTTATGCGCTCGACAATTTCGGGCTGCTTTCGCCGCTGGCGCTTTCCGGCGGCCTGATGCTGTTGACGGCGTTAGTCGTGGCGGCGAAAGTCCGTATTACGCCAATGAGTTGATATTGCTGCCATTTGTAGGCCGGATACGACGTTAGTCGTCATCCGGCAATAATAAATGCTTAATCAAAACCGTTATGCTCTGCGGTGGCGGCAAACCATTCTCCGCTTTTTTTCACCGTGCGCGTTTGGGTGGCTAAATCCAGTTGTACAAAACCATAGCGATTTTTATAGCCGTTCAGCCATGACCAGTTATCGATAAAGGTCCACATGTGGTAGCCAAGACAGTGACAGCCCTCGCTAATGCCTTTATGCAGCCATTTAAGATGCTCAGAAATAAAGTCAATCCGGTAATCATCGTGAATCTGTCCCGCTTGCGCAAAACGCTGCTCGTTCTCAACGCCCATCCCGTTTTCGGAGATAAAACAGCGCGGATTGCCGTAATTATCCCGTAGGTTGGTGATGATGTCGTAAATTCCGGGCGCGTAAATTTCCCAGCCGCGGTAAGGGTTCATCTTGCGCCCCGGCATGTCGTAATAGTCAAATAACCACTCCGGCATAAATGGCGCTTGCGGATTCACCGCCGTATCACGGCATTTCACGCGGCGCGGCTGATAATAGTTAATCCCCAGTAAATCGATTTTGCCGTCGGTAATAAGCTGACGATCGCCTGGCTGACAGGCAGGCAACTGATCATAGGTTTTCAGCAGCGCCACCAAGTCCGCCGGGTATTCTCCCTTTAATACCGGGTCAAGAAAACTGCGGTTGAATAACAGATCCGCATGATGCGCGGCTTGCACATCGGCGGGATGCTGCGAGCGTGGGTAGGACGGCGTCAGATTCAGCACTACGCCGATTTCACCGTCGTAGCGCCCGGCGCGCCAGGCGCGCACGGCGGTCGAGTGCGCCAGCACGGTATGGTACGCCACGGTGGCTGCACGTTTAAAATCCACCACATTGGGATAGTGGAAGTCGTACAAATAGCCGCCTTCCACCGGCACAATCGGCTCGTTAAAGGTAAACCAGTGCTTCACGCGGTCGCCAAACAAGGTAAAACACGTTTGCGCGTACCGACCAAACGCCTCTACGACGTCGCGATTTTCCCAGCCGCCTTTCTCCTGCATGACCATCGGCATATCAAAATGGAACAGCGTAATAAACGGCGTGATGCCCTGCGCCAGTAGCTCGTCGATGACGTGATTGTAGAAGCTCACCGCTTGTGGATTCACCTCGCCTACGCCGTCTGGAATGAGCCGCGCCCAGCTTAGCGAGGTGCGAAAACTGTTGTGTTTTAACTGTTTCAGTAGCGTGATGTCTTGCTTCCAGTGGCGATAGAACGTTGAGGTTTCTGCTGGACCGATGCCCTGATGAAAACGACCCGGCTGGCGCTCGAACCACACATCCCACGTGGTCTGGCTTTTACCGCCATTCAGACTATCCCCTTCGGTTTGCAACGCTGAGCAGGCGCTGCCCCACCAGAAGTTATCGGGAAAACGGTATCGCATTGTCGTGCTCCTTGATCGCGTAAATTCGCTCCAGAATACGCGGTTTTGGCGAACAGAAACCGGTTACAGTCCGCATTTTCGCGACCAAAAAACGGAAAAGGTGTGCTACATCTCCGGGCATTCCACCTTGCCGAGAGCCTGCCAGTAGTTATGCTGATTGTTGCGCTCTATCGCGATCATCGCCTCCCGAATATGCTGCTGGTTCCCCTCGCTCGCCATGATTTTTTTCTCCCAGGCTTCATCGGTTAGCGCGCCTTTGGGCGTACACATTTTGCGCAAATCCTTTAAAATCGTGGTTTTTTCATGTGCCGTCTGAAGCGAGCTAAACGGAGAGTCGGCATACGTGACGCCCGGTAGCGCGACAAGCGCGGCAATAAGCAGAAGCGTTTTTCGTTTCATAAACGGTATCCTTATCGGTTTGCACTTTTTCAAGAGTAAGTGTAGACCGTGCGACGTTCACTCATCGGGGCGTGCTATCCGTTGGCGTTGAAGTCAGGCAAAAGTGGGAAGGCGGTTTCTCGCTGCGCCTTCACTTTCTTGCGTGGCAGAATAGTGTATGTTCTGACTACTCTTTTATTTCGTAAGCGGTAGTGTAATGAGACGTATTGAGATCGTACTGGGAGAGCTGGAACGGCTGACGCGCGGGTTATGTCTTGCCGATTTGGCGCAGGAGACGGCGTTTACGGCGGAGGCGATAGGTTTCAATCTTGGGCTGGCGCGTAACTCCGTCAGCAAAGATCTCAATCAGTTATGGAATGACGGCCTGGCAATCAAAAGCCGTGGCCGCCCGGTCTATTTTCTGCATCGCCAGGCGCTGGAAACGTTGCTGGGACGACAGCTGGAAGAGTCTGAACGCGAGGTGCGGTCGGTGGCGGATGTGCTGCCGCATGAAGAGTATTACGCGCCCGACGATCCGTTTACCAGCCTGATTGGTTACGATCGCAGCCTGCGCGATGCGGTAGAAAAAGGCCGTGCGGCGGTGCTCTATCCGCACGGTTTACACGTTCTGCTTACCGGGCCGTCCGGCGTCGGTAAAACCTTTTTTGCGGAACTGATGCACCGTTTCGCCTGTGAACAGGCGAGCGGCGCTATCCCGCCGCTGGTCTACTTTAACTGCGCGGAATACGCCCATAACCCGGAACTGCTCTCCTCGCATCTGTTTGGTCATCGGCAGGGGGCGTTTACCGGCGCGAATGAACATAAAACAGGCCTCGTGGAGCAGGCGGACGGTGGTTATCTGCTGCTGGACGAGGTGCACCGTCTGTCTTATGAAGGGCAGGAAAAGCTGTTCTCTATTCTGGATAAAGGCGAGTACCGTCCGCTTGGCGTGAGCAGCCAGCCGCGATCAATTTCGGTACGCCTGATTTGCGCCACTACCGAGCCGGTCGGGTCGGCGCTGTTACGTACTTTCCAGCGGCGTATTCAGGTATGTATTGATTTGCCGGGCATTCGCCAGCGCTCCGTTGAAGAACAGATCGAACTGATCGTGGGGTTCTTACAGCGGGAAAGCCGCAAAATAGAACGCACGGTCAGCATTGATAAACCGTTGTTGCTCTGGTTGCTGAATAAACCCCTTGAAGGCAATATCGGTCAGCTAAAAAGCGATATTCAGTTTCTCTGCGCTCAGGCGTGGGCATCGGGAATGACCGAGCATAACGACACGCTACAGCTGGATAAGCGGCTGGCGGAGATGTCGGTTAACCCGACGCCGGAACAGCGTCTATTGGTGGATACTCTGTTTGACGGTAAAGCGCGGCTAAATATAGACGCGCGCACGCTGCCCGCATTGAAGACGTCGCTGGCGACCGGGGCGGAAATTGAAGAGAGCGACCTCTTTTACAGCTTCCTGACGCGCGAATATGTTAATTTGCGCAACAGTAACGTCCCCCCGGCGGAGACGCTGGCGATCCTGAAAAATAAACTCAGCTCGATTTTTGAATACGGTCTCTACAGCCGCGACAGCGTGGCGCATCCGCCGCGCTATGGCGACCAGATTGAAGAGCGCGTGACGCTGCTGATTGGCTGCGTAGAGCAGGTGTTGGGCTTTTCGCTGCCGGAAAATCTGGTTAACCCACTGCGTAAACACTTCCTGGCGCTGATAGGCTACGTGCAGCGCGGCCTGATCCCGCAGCTTTACTCTTCCAGTTTGATCCTGGATCGCTGCAAAGACGAATATGACAACGCCGCGCTGCTGTGTCGGAAAATCAACGAACTGCTGCATATTCAGTGTCCGGCGACGGAAGTGGTCTGGCTATGCCTGTTCCTGAAAGAGTGCCGCCATTATCGTCAGCGTATCGATGCCAGCCCCGACTGCGGGGTTATTTTGATCGCCCACGGCGCGACCACCGCCACCAGTCAGGCGCAATATGTCAACCGCGTACTGGAGCGCGAGCTGTTCAGCGCCATCGACATGCCGTTTGAACAGTCGGTGCATGACACGCTGGAAACGCTGACCCAAATGATTCAAACCCGCCAATATCGGCGGCTTATCCTGTTGGTGGACATCGGTTCATTGATCCATTTCGGCAGTACGATCAGTAAGTTATTCCAGATAGATGTTTTGCTCATGCCGAACATCACGCTGACCAGTCTGCTGGAAGTCGGGCTAGATTTAAGCTATGAAACCAGCGATTTACCACAGCTGACGGCGCTCCTGCAGAGTAAAAATATCCCCTGCCAGCTTTGTACGCCGCAGCAGGAGAACGGCGGCAAAGTGCTGGTCATCTCCTGTATTACCGGCATGGGAACGGCGGAAAAAATCAAAAAGGTGCTGGAGGAGAGCTTTGGCGAACTGATGTCGCAAGATACCAGGATGGTGATCCTTGATTATAACGAGGTACGAAGTCTGGAGCGCGTTCAGCAGGCATTGAATGCCAGCGAGCGGCTGGCGGGGATTGTCGGCACTTTCCAGCCGGGGCTGCCGGATATTCCGTTTATTTCGCTGGAAGAGCTTTTCTCCGAACAAGGGCCGGAACTGGTGTTGAGCCTGTTAACGCCCGATCTGTCCAACGCTGAACGCCGTCTGGAGATGGAGCGCAGCGCCATGCGCTTTATCAGCGCGCTAACGATGGAGAGCATCATCAATCATATTTCCGTGCTTAACCCGCAGCGTATTCTGAAAGAGATGGAGGGCGTTTTTAACCATCTGACGTCTTCGCTTTCCCTGAAACCAAGCCGCCAGGTGACACTGCGCTTCCTGATCCACTGCTGCTGTATGGTAGAGCGTATTGTGATTAACCGAAAACCGTTACAGATGGCGTTGGAAAGTCAGCCGAATCTGGACGCGCGCGCGTTTAGTGTCATCAAATCCGCTTTTCTGCCGATCGAAGATGCCTACGCCATCCGTTTATCAGATGCGGAATATTTTTATATCTACGAACTGCTCTATAGCTAATCCTTTTACTGGCGGGGCTTCGCGCCTCGCCAGACCTTTCTTCTTCCTCGCGTGACACAAATTCTGGCACAACCTTTGCTCTTCTGATGATGCGTTATGCCGGATAGCGGCGTAAACGCCTTATCCGGCCTACCGGGAGTGTCCTGTAGGCCCGGTAAGCGCAGTGCCACCGGGCAATATATGCCGGTGTCCTCATGTAATTGCGCCAGGAGGCCATTTTGACTACCACACAACCGTTGCCCCACATCCTGCTGCTGACGCATGGCGGCTGGGGACAACCGCTTTGCAACAGCCTGCGTATGGTCACGGGCGAAATTAAAGGCGTGACGGAAATCGCGCTAATGCCTGTCGATACGCTGGGCGAGTTTTATCAACGCGTCGAGGCCGTGGTGAAAACGCTGCCGGAAGGCTCGCTGATCCTGACGGATTTTGTCGGCGGCACGACGTCCAACGTCGCGGCGCGGCTAAGCGCCGATTATCCGGTGGCGGTGATTGCCGGATTGAATGCGTCGCTACTGCTGGAGGCGCTGGACAGGCGCGAACAAGGGATGCTAACTGCCTGCGTGGACGAGTTAGTTGAGGCCGGGCGCAGTAGCTGCCTGGATGTGGTCGCCCATGTACGTCAGCTACAACAATCACTCTAAGGAAAACATCATGGCCAATATCGTTTTATGCCGCATCGACAGCCGTCTCATTCATGGGCAGGTTGTCACGAAGTGGGTCGGACAATCTCAGGCGAACCGGATAGCCGTTGTGAGTGATGAACTGGATGCCGATCCGTTTATGAAAAATATCTACCTGATGGCCGCGCCGCCAAATATCAAAGTGGATTGCTTCGGCAACCAGAGTTTTGCCGCCGCATGGAAAGAAAATCAGCTTGGCGACGGTAACGTGCTGGTGCTTTTTCCCTCACTGGCGGCGGTGCAGGACGCCATACAACTGGGCTTTGACGTTACCCGCATTCAGGTTGGCGGTCTCGGCGGCGGGCCAAACCGCAAGGCGGTTTTTCAGAATATTACGCTGGATGAAAAAGACGTCGGCATTCTTAACGACCTGAAAAACCGTGGCGTTCAGGTATTTTTCCAGACCATCCCGGAGGATAAGCCGCAGCCGCTCGACGATATCCTGAAAAAATTCTAACCCTTTAATAGACACAAAATCATTCTGGATGCATCGAGGCGGCAACTGAGTGAATCCCCTGGAGCTTACTAAAGTAAGTGACTGGGGTGAGCGAAGGCAGCCAACAAAGAGGCAGCCTGAAGGATGAAGTGTATAGGATAACACTATGGATACCTTACTCTTTGCAAGCCTGATGGGGTTGTATTACTGGTTTGCCCGTTTACGCCTCGGCTACACCTTCTCCGCGATGCTGTTACAACCGGTGGTGATCGCGGTATTTGTCGGGCTTTTGCTTGGCAATATGCAGACTGCGATGATCATCGGCGCAGGGATGCAGCTCGTTTATTTGGGCGTGACCTCAACGCCGGGCGGCAACGTGCCGTCGGACCCGGCGCTGGCGGCCTGTATCTCCATTCCTATCGCGGTGAAGGCCGGTATGGACCCAAACCTGGCGATCGCGCTGGCAATCCCGTTTGGCGTGATTGGCGTGTTTCTCGATCAGCTGAGGCGCACGCTGAACGCCGCCTGGGTACATATGGCGGATAAACACGCGGAAACGGCAAACATGGCGGGCATCATGCGTTGCGCCTTTCTTTACCCGGCATTGCTGGGGCTGGTGCTGCGCTTCCCGGTGGTCTTTGCCGCTAACTACTTTGGCCAGGATGTGGTGGAAAGTTTCCTTAAACTGATGCCGCACTGGTTAACCCACTCCTTTGAAATCATGGGCGGCATTCTGCCGGCGCTGGGCTTTGCCATCACCATTATGGTGATCGGTAAAAAGAGCCTGTTGCCGTGGTTTATCGGCGGGTTCTTCGCGGTGTTGTACCTCAAGGTCGACATCATGGCGATGGCCATCTTCGGCACCTGTGTCGCCTTCCTGATTAAAGGCCTGGCGAAAAATGAAGGAGCAGCATGATGAGCAGTGACGTAATGCAGCATGAACTGGTTGAGCGCGC
This sequence comes from Salmonella sp. SAL04162, assembly GCF_046551535.1. NCBI lineage: Bacteria > Pseudomonadati > Pseudomonadota > Gammaproteobacteria > Enterobacterales > Enterobacteriaceae > Salmonella > Salmonella sp. SAL04162. Next base: position 400,927 of record NZ_JBGDVX010000003.1, on the reverse strand, counting down.
GCGGGAAAGCGGGGCGCTGACCAAAGCAGATATCACCAAAGCCTGGTTTATCTACTGGCTGGGCGCCGAGGTTTCCAGCTCCTATGAGCGCTTACAGAGCCTGATTTTCTGCGCCTCGATGACGCCGATCATCAAAAAACTCTACCCACAAAAAGAGGAGCAGGTAGAAGCGCTAAAACGCCACCTTAACTTCTTTAACTCCGAGCAGACCTTCGGCGCGGTGATTCAGGGCATCTCTATTGCCATGGAAGAACAAAAAACGCGCGGCGAGCCGATTAACGACTCGTCTATCACCGGCATTAAAACTGGCCTGATGGGGCCGCTTGCCGGGATGGGCGATTCGATTATCTGGGCGGCGGTGATGCCGCTGTTGATAGCGATCTTTATTCCGTTCGCGGCAAATGGCAGCGCGATGGGCGGTATTATCCCGCTGATTCTCTACCCGGCGATCACCCTGGCGATCAGCTACGGTATGGTCCACAAGGGATATACGCTGGGGCGTGATTCGATTATCGGCCTGCTGCAAGGGGGGCGAATCAAAGAACTGATCTACGGGGCCAACGTGCTGGGTTTGATCATGATGGGCGCGCTTTCCGCCAGCTACGTCAAAATCACCACGCCGTTAAAAATTAGCGCTTTGAAAGGATCTGAAGTGGTGGTTCAGCAGATCCTCGACTCTATCGCGCCGGGCTTACTGCCACTGGCGGCGGTATTCGCCATCTACTTCTATCTGGTAAAAAAAGGGCCGCGCTACACCACCATTTTACTGTCGATTGTCGCACTGAGCATAGTCTGTTCGTTGTTGGGAGTGCTGTAAATCATGACGCCGAATATCTATCAACAACTGGGGTTGAAAAAGGTCATTAACGCCTGCGGCAAAATGACCATTCTGGGCGTCTCAAGCGTCGCGCCGGAGGTCATGCAGGCCACCGCGCGCGCGGCTTCCGCTTTCGTCGAGATTGACGCGCTGGTGGAAAAAACCGGCGAACTGGTATCGCGCTATACGGGTGCTGAAGATAGCTATATCACCTCGTGCGCCTCGGCGGGTATTGCCATTGCCGTCGCTGCCGCTATCACCCACGGCGATCGGGCGCGCGTCGCCCTGATGCCGGACAGTACCGGTATGGCCAATGAGGTGGTGATGCTGCGCGGGCATAATGTGGACTACGGCGCGCCAGTCACCAGCGCCATTCGTCTTGGCGGCGGGCGCATAGTGGAAGTGGGGTCGAGCAATCTGGCGGCCCGCTGGCAACTGGAAAGCGCCATTAACGAAAAGACCGCCGCGCTACTGTATGTGAAATCACACCATTGCGTACAGAAAGGCATGTTGAGCATTGACGATTTTGTACAGGTGGCGCAGGCCAACCACCTGCCGTTGATTGTCGATGCCGCGGCGGAAGAGGATTTGCGCGGCTGGGTGGCGAGCGGCGCGGATATGGTTATCTATAGCGGCGCGAAAGCCTTTAATGCGCCAACCTCTGGCTTTATCACTGGTAGGAAAACGTGGATTGCCGCCTGCAAAGCGCAGCACCAGGGGATTGCCAGGGCGATGAAAATTGGCAAGGAAAACATGGTTGGGCTGGTGTATGCGCTGGAGAATTACCACCAGGGCCAGACGACCGTGACCGCAGCACAGTTACAGCCGGTCGCGGAAGCGATTTCCGCCATCCATGGTCTTTATGCCGATATCGAACAGGATGAAGCCGGGCGTGCAATCTGGCGTATTCGTGTGCGGGTGAACGCATCTGAATTGGGGCTGAATGCGCAGGACGTCGAAGCGCAGTTGCGCGGCGGTGAGATAGCGATTTACGCCCGCAAATATCAGCTTCATCAGGGGGTTTTTAGCCTCGATCCACGCACGGTAGCCGAAGGGGAAATGGCATTGATTGTGGCGCGACTCAGGGAGATTGCAGAACATGCAGCAGATTAATTTTTATCGTCAGCGGGTAGCGATTAACGTGCTGGCAAAGGATATCGCCAACGCGAAGGCTATCTATGAAGCCGCCGAAGGCCATGCGGTCATTGGCGTACTTTCCGCGCAGTTCGCTACGGTAGAAGAGGGCGTGCCGGAGGTGAAACGCTGGATGGCGGAGGTGCCGTCAATCTCAGTGGGTCTGGGCGCAGGCGACCCGGCGCAGTACTACAAAGCGGCGATGATTGCCGCCCATACTCACCCGGCCCACGTCAACCAGACTTTTACCGGCAGCGGCTTCGCAGCGGGCGCACTGGCGGCGACAGGCGGCGAGCAAACACATATTAACGCCCTGGTCAGCCCGACGGGAACGCCTGGCGAGGTGGTGATTTCTACCGGCGTCAGCAGCAGCCAGGGAACGCCAGCCCGCGTTTCCTGTGAAGCGGCGGTACGCATGATGCAGGATATGGGCGCACATGCGGCGAAGTTTTTCCCGATGGGCGGCGAAAAGTCGTTACCGGAACTCTATGCGCTGGCGACAGCCGCCGCCCGCCACGGCATGACGCTCATCGAGCCGACCGGCGGTATCTCACTGGATAATTTCGGTATTATCCTGCAAACCTGCCTGGAGGCAGGCGTGCCGCGCGTCATGCCGCATGTTTACAGCTCGATTATCGATCCGCAAACCGGCAATACGCGCCCCGAAGACGTCATTCGGTTGATGGAGATAGTCAAAGCGCTGGTGTGAGATTTATCGCCGAAGAGCGCTGCGTTCACCTGGCCTACAGATGACGTGTATTTGTAGGCCCGGTTAGCGTTACGCTACCGGGCGATAATGCGTAGCAGGCCGGGCAAAAATGTACGTATTGCAGCCGTCAGTGATTCCCTTTCGAGCCTCCTCGCAGGGTTAAATTTTCCTGAATGCTGTCTGTATTTTTGGCGAGTACAGTGGCGTCATCTTATTCCTCAGGTGACGGATCGCCATGAAAAAAAGCCCCACATCCACGCCTCATGATGCGGTATTCAAAACGTTTTTACGCCATCCGGATACCGCGCGGGATTTTCTCAATATTCATCTTCCCCATTCGCTAAGAATACGTTGCGATCTGACGACGTTGAAACTGGCGCCAGACAGTTTTATCGAGAAAAATTTACGCGCGTTTTATTCCGATGTCCTTTGGTCGCTAAAAACGTGTGAAGGCGACGGTTATATCTATGTCGTTATAGAGCATCAGAGTACGCCGGACGCGCATATGGCGTTCCGGTTAATGCGTTACGCGACTGCCGCGATGCAGCGCCATCTGGATGCTGGCCATAAAACGTTACCGCTGGTGATTCCCATGCTGTTTTACCATGGCGCGAAAAGCCCGTATCCCTTTTCGCTGTGCTGGCTGGATGAGTTTGACGATCCTGCACTGGCGCGTCAGCTTTATGCGACGGCATTTCCACTGGTAGACATTACGGTGGTGCCGGATAACGAGATTATGCAGCATCGACGTATCGCGATGTTGGAGCTGGTACAAAAGCATATACGTCAGCGCGACCTGATGGGATTGGTCGAGCGCTTAGCGGTACTTCTTATTACGGGAAACGCTAATGACAGTCAGCTAAAAGCGCTGTTTAATTATTTGCTAATACAGCATGGCAGCACGCCTCGTTTTGGCAAGTTTATCCGCGAGGTGGCGCGTCGTGTTCCCCAACACAAGGAGAGATTAATGACGATCGTAGACAGAATACGTGAATCGGGGCGCAGAAAAGGTAAGCGTGAAGGCGTACAACAAGGTATACATCAAGGTAAGCAGGAGGAGGCCTTGCGTATTGCGCATACGATGCTGGAACAGGGGATCGAGCGAGAGATGGTGCTGATGATTACCGGGCTTTCTGACGAAGAGATTAAGGCAAAGCGCCATTAAACTTTTCCCTCTTCCGCCCGGTCATCGTGATTATCAACGGCGTTAAGCGGCCCGCGCGCGTCGACGGGAATCGAGGGAGATCAGAATCACTGACGAGAGAATGAGCAGCGTGCCCAGCCAGTCCGGCAAGGTAAAACTAATCCCCAACAGCAGCAGCGACAGCAGGGCGCTGCTTAACGGTTCCGCGCAGCTTAAAATGCTGGCCTTGGGGCCACCAATCAGTTGCGCGCCTTTCAAATACAGGCTGAACGTCAGCGACGTACCGATCACCACAAGGTAGAAAAAGGCCAGAATCAGACTGCCGCTCACCGCAAAGTGCGTTCCTTCTTTAGCGTAGAAGGGCAGCAGAATAAGGCCGCCAAAGGACATACTCCAGCCGACCACTGGCAGTGTGCCGTATTGGGCGATTAGCCTGGAAGGCCAGGTCGTATAAAAGGCGGCGGCAAATGCGGAGGCGATACCCCAGAACAGCGCGCCTGAAGAGATCGACAGCGATGTTGGATTGCCGTGAGTGACCAGTAAAAAGGTGCCGATAAGCGATGTAAGAATGGCGGTTAAGACCAGAATGCCTGGTCGTGTTCTTCGCGCTAATGCAAACCACGCTACAATAATGGTCGGCGATAAAAATTGCAGCACTGTCGCGGTGGCAGCATTGGATTTTTCAATCGTGAGCAGGAAGGTTAGCTGAACGGTGAGCGCGCCCACCACGGAGAAAATCAGCAGACTCAGTGCATCTTTGCGGTTTTTAAGAATTGAAAATATCTTATCGCCGTGCATAAAGGAGAAGGTCACCAGTATCAGCCCGGCGAATAACAAACGTATCATCGTCAGGAACTGTGACGACATACGGCTTTGCTCCATGATGTACTGCGCGCAAACGCCTGAACTCCCCCACAATACGGCGGCAATCAGGACGTTTAGCATCCCTTTTCTGGTGGAACCCATTTTTTCCTCGTCATGTTGTTTTATTTTTTTACGTGCAGGCATCATAACAGAGCTATCGCCGGCATTAAGCAGGAATTTATTGTTTAATGATTTCAGACGAGCCTGTTATTGACATAATATTGTCATTTTTTTGTCATAGAAAATATCAAACAAACTTAAACAAATCGTCACTATCCCCGCCTTTGCACTTTACAGAACATATTGACTGACTATAATAAGCGCAAATTCATGCAGGAGTAATATGTTGGACAGTCACTTTTACGTAAATCATCTGGCAAGTTAACGCACGCTATTCCTGCGCTGCTTGCCGAACCGGTGGGCAGCAATCTCCCCTTGTGACGATTGTCATCCCAATAATGTTACAACACGCGCATTGTCGCGAGGTAATCGTCATGTTCATGTTTAAACACGCTTTATTTCCTCCGCCGTTAACACGACGCTAATTGCCTCAGGGCAGAAATTTGTCGTGTGCTAAATATAGCACGTACTTATTCTTCCAGAAAAAATGGAGGAACGTATGTTAATGTTTCCTTATATTTTAAATTTACTGGCCGCTATGCTGTTGGGCGCGCTGATTGGCGCGGAAAGACAATGGCGTCAACGTATGGCGGGATTACGCACTAATGCGCTGGTGGCGACAGGCGCCGCCGTTTTTATTCTGAGCTCCATGACGACATCGCCAGACAGCCCCGGGAGAATTGCGGCGCAGATTGTCTCTGGTATTGGCTTTCTGGGGGCGGGCGTCATCATGCGCGAAGGGATGAATGTGCGCGGGCTGAACACTGCGGCAACGCTATGGTGTTCGGCGGGCATCGGCGTGTTATGCGGCTTAGGGCAGTTCAAAAATGCGCTGGCGGCGACGATCATTATTCTTTGTGCCAATATTTTACTGCGTGAAGCGGCGCAGCGTATAAATCAACTCCCGGTATCCGCCGAGGGAGAAAAACGTTATATCCTGAAAGTAACCTGTAATAAAGAAGATGAGAGCGAGGTTCGTCAGTGGTTACTGAATATCGTAAAAGAGGCTGCGATCTGTTTACAAGGGTTAGGTTCGGTCCCCGCTCAGGAACAGGGCTATAAAGAAATTCGTGCCGAGCTCGTGGGTCATGCTGATTATCGTAAAACGCGAGAACTGATTATATCCAGAATAGGTGATAACGATAATATCACCGCAATTCACTGGAGTATTGATAGTCAATAATAGTTTTTGATTCAATTTCAACATTACGCCAGACGTATAAGGAGGGAATGATGGATATTCCCGAGTCGATAAAATAAAACCCACTCAAAATAGTGAGTAAGCAATAACCTTTTTTATGCATAGATAGTTCTCCCGGGGCATTCACCTTGTAATCGTGAGTTTACTATTCCCTGGGCGTGATATGCAGGAAACACTACACCTTAATTTTGGGGATTCATCATGACTGACATGAACATTGAAAACCGGAAACTCAATCGCCCGGCGTCAGAAAATGATAAGCAGCATAAAAAAGTATTTCCGATCGAAGCGGAAGCTTTTCATAGCCCGGAGGAGACACTGGCGCGGCTGAACAGCCATCGTCAGGGCCTCACGATAGAAGAGGCCAGCGAACGGTTGAAAGTGTATGGGCGCAATGAAGTGGCGCATGAGCAAGTTCCTCCGGTGCTGGTTCAGCTTCTGCAGGCATTCAATAACCCGTTTATTTACGTTCTGATGGCACTGGCAGGGGTCAGTTTCATCACGGATTACTGGCTCCCGTTACACCGTGGCGAAGAGACCGATCTCACCGGCGTGCTGATTATTCTGACGATGGTCAGTTTGAGCGGGTTATTGCGTTTCTGGCAGGAGTTTCGCACTAACAGAGCAGCACAGGCGCTGAAAAAGATGGTTCGCACCACCGCCACGGTGTTGCGTCGTGGGCCGGGCAATATAGGCGCGGTGCAGGAAGAGATTCCCATTGAAGAACTGGTGCCGGGCGATGTGGTTTTTCTGGCCGCAGGCGATCTGGTGCCCGCCGACGTCCGACTGCTGGCGTCGCGCGATCTCTTTATCAGCCAGTCAATTCTTAGTGGTGAATCATTACCCGTAGAAAAATACGATGTTATGGCTGATGTGGCAGGTAAAGACAGCGAGCAATTGCCTGACAAAGATAAAAGCCTGCTAGATTTGGGCAATATCTGTCTGATGGGAACCAATGTAACCAGCGGCAGAGCGCAAGCGGTCGTGGTCGCGACGGGAAGCCGTACCTGGTTCGGCTCGCTGGCGAAATCCATTGTGGGTACGCGTACCCAGACGGCTTTCGATCGTGGAGTCAACAGCGTGAGCTGGCTGTTGATACGCTTTATGCTGATCATGGTGCCGGTTGTCCTGCTGATCAATGGGTTCAGTAAGGGAGACTGGGTAGAGGCTTCGCTGTTCGCGCTGGCGGTTGCGGTGGGGTTGACGCCGGAAATGTTGCCCATGATTGTCAGTTCCAACCTGGCAAAAGGCGCGATTGCGATGTCGCGGCGCAAAGTGATCGTCAAGCGCCTGAACGCTATTCAAAACTTCGGCGCGATGGATGTGTTGTGTACAGATAAAACCGGCACCTTAACCCAGGACAATATTTTTCTGGAGCATCATCTGGATGTGAGCGGTGTAAAAAGCAGCCGGGTATTGATGCTGGCCTGGCTGAATAGTAGCAGCCAGAGCGGCGCCCGGAATGTGATGGATCGCGCCATACTGCGTTTTGGCGAGGGTCGCATCGCGCCATCGACAAAAGCGCGCTTCGTTAAACGCGATGAACTGCCATTCGACTTTGTACGTCGCCGGGTATCGGTCCTGGTGGAGGATACGCAGCATGGAGACAGATGCCTGATCTGCAAAGGCGCTGTTGAAGAGATGATGATGGTAGCCACCCATCTTCGCGAAGGCGATCGTGTGGTGGCGCTGACGGAAACACGCCGCGAGCTGCTGCTGGCGAAAACCGAAGATTACAATGCGCAGGGATTCCGTGTATTGCTGATAGCGACACGTAAGCTGGATGGTTCCGGGAACAATCCGACATTAAGTGTGGAGGATGAGACCGAACTTACCATCGAAGGGATGCTCACTTTTCTCGATCCGCCGAAAGAGAGCGCCGGAAAAGCGATTGCCGCGTTGCGGGATAACGGCGTGGCGGTCAAAGTCCTCACCGGCGATAATCCGGTCGTGACGGCGCGTATCTGTCTGGAAGTGGGTATTGATACGCACGATATCCTGACCGGAACCCAGGTTGAGGCTATGTCAGATGCCGAACTGGCGTCTGAAGTGGAGAAACGCGCAGTATTCGCCCGGCTGACGCCGTTACAAAAAACGCGTATTTTGCAAGCGCTACAGAAAAATGGTCATACCGTTGGTTTTCTTGGGGATGGGATCAACGACGCGCCCGCGCTTCGTGATGCGGATGTGGGGATTTCCGTCGATAGCGCCGCCGATATTGCTAAAGAGTCATCAGATATTATTCTGCTGGAAAAAGATCTCATGGTGCTTGAGGAAGGCGTCATCAAAGGGCGGGAAACCTTTGGCAATATCATTAAATACCTGAATATGACCGCCAGCTCTAATTTCGGCAATGTTTTTTCGGTACTGGTAGCCAGCGCGTTTATTCCGTTTCTGCCGATGCTGGCGATTCATCTGTTGATCCAGAATTTGATGTACGATATTTCGCAGTTGTCGTTGCCGTGGGACAAAATGGATAAAGAGTTCCTGCGTAAGCCGCGGAAATGGGACGCGAAAAATATTGGTCGTTTTATGCTATGGATTGGCCCAACGTCTTCTATTTTCGATATCACAACCTTTGCGTTGATGTGGTACGTCTTTGCGGCTAATAACGTAGAGGCGCAGGCGCTCTTTCAGTCCGGCTGGTTTATTGAGGGTCTGCTCTCGCAGACACTGGTCGTGCATATGCTAAGGACGCAGAAAATACCGTTTATCCAAAGTCGGGCGACGTTGCCGGTATTATTGACGACCGGCTTGATTATGGCGATAGGCATTTATATTCCATTCTCACCTTTGGGTGCGATGGTTGGACTGGAGCCGCTGCCGCTGAGCTACTTCCCGTGGTTGGTGGCGACATTATTGAGCTACTGTCTGGTGGCGCAAGGCATGAAGCGCTTTTATATCAAACGCTTTGGCCAGTGGTTTTAATGATGTTTGAGGATCGCCCAGATGAATCGCTCACCCGATAAAATCATCGCGCTGATATTTTTACTGATTAGCCTGTTGGTGTTGTGTTTAGCCCTCTGGCAAATCGTTTTATAACGAGGTGACGCCATGCAAAAAAGAGGGTTGGACAAAATTTTTTATCAGGTTGTCCTGATAGCAATCATCCTGATTTTACTGACTATCTGGATACGATAAGCTGCTGTTGGCGAGCCCCGCTTAAAATAAGAATCGATGTAGTTGTTCTTTTTATGGCGGGGCGCTATTTTCATGGTATCCCACATCAGAAGGGCAATATCATGAATAATCGTCGTGGTTTAACCGCCGTCCTGGCGACGTTGATTACGTTTTCCCTGAGCGCTACGCCTGTGCTGGCGAATCCGGGAAATGGCAATGGCGGCGGACATGGTAATAACGCGGCTAATCAGGGTAATAACGGTAACGGACATAAAGGAAATGCCGGGCAAAAAACGGAACACCGTAAAAATGGCGGTAAACCGGATCACGTCGAGTCGGACATTAGCTATGCTGTCGCCAGGCAACTGGCAGTGAATTTAGGGCTGACGGGTTATCAGTCTTTACCTCCGGGGATTGCGAAAAATCTGGCGAGAGGAAAACCGCTGCCGCCGGGAATCGCTAAAAAAACGGTGCCGGCGTCTATGCTGGGACAATTACCTTATTATCCGGGCTATGAGTGGAAAATCATTGGGGATAATCTGGTGCTGATCGCGCTCAGTACCGCGGTGGTCACGGCGATTATTAATGGCGTATTTGATTAAGAGCCTATCCCACCAGGCGTTATTGGCGCAGCCAGTTTGGACACGGACAGCGCGCAAAAACCGGAGCGTACACGTAGTACGTGAGGATTTTCTGCCCAGGACCAAAATGGCAAGTAAAATAGCCCCATTAAATGGGGCTATTTAGCCGCTTCAGGGCGTTATTTATGCGCGCTGAGAATCCAGCAGTTCATTATTTTTTACTACTTCCTGCGCTTTGGTATAACTTTCAATCAGTAGCTGATAGGCCGGGAATATTTTGGTATATACATCCGCCCATTCTGCGGCATCTTCCCTATTCCAGGTACGTTGCAGCTCAGAGGCTACCGCCGCGGTATCCATTGGTACTACGCCCGCCTGCACCACGCGGGCCATCGTAATTTCCTGCGCCATTTTACTGTACGTACCGGAGGCATCAATTACCGCAAATACCTTGTAACCTTCCGCGACGGCGCTGATGGCTGGAAAAGCCATGCAGACACTGGTAATAGTACCGGCGATGATCAGCGTTTTACGGCCTGTCGCTTTTACCGCTTGTACAAAATCGGCATTATCCCAGGCATTAATTTCCCCTTTACGCGCGACATATTGCGCGTGTGGCGCATTCGCATGGATTTCCGGAATCAGCGGACCATTCGGTCCCTGTGGTACGGATGCGGTAGTAATGACCGGCATATTGCATAAGGTAGCGATCTTAGCCAGCGCCGCGGCGCGCGCGCGTAATTCCGGCATCGGCATGTCGCCGACGGTCTGAAACAGGCCACTTTGGTGGTCAATCAGCAGCATTACTGCGTCGTTAGCATCAATGGCAGGGCGTTGACCGTTAAAATTCGCGGGTGTAGACATAATTCATTCCTTGTTGTTGCCTTTCACTGATAATCACTATCAGTGTTAAAGTCATTAATCGCCGGGGCGATTTCCGTTTTTAAGCTGATGACAGTAATCCGTTGCCGATTTTGGATTACCCTGTTGAGTTCTTTCTGAAGGAATATTCATCGGCATCACCTTCAGTCGATTTACTTTCACGCGAATCTGTTATCACAACAATATTCATATTATGAATAAATGTTTCTATTTTACATGTCAGAGAGGATTATTGATTGAAAAAACAGGCAATATCCCTACAAATTGTTTCTGATAGATAGTTTTAAACTTATTTAGTATAAATTTGAAATAGTTCAATTTAAGGATTAACTTATTTATATTTAAATAATATAAAGCGTAGCTTAAATATTAAGTGGGAAGCGTGCTGACATTAAGTATGGCTACTGTAACTCTTAATAAATTGAAAACTATCCCTACATAACGAGTGCTGCTTTTTTGGATATTACAAGCCATTATAGAGAACACGTTCAATAAAACCCTGTCTTTCATATGATATAGATTGTCAGGATATATTTTCTCATGATTTATATATGAGATATTAAAGCGTAGCGGCACAGTAAATTTGGCCACCTGATTAAAGGTGATATTCTCACCTCAATACAAAACAGGTGACTTAACGAACAAGAAAACCAAACGTACTTTCACCCCTGAGTCTGCTATAATGAGAAAAGCGGTGTCTACGCTTACCTGTTAATGTCTTATGCCTCTCGCTCTTCTATATGATCGGTATGTGCAGGGGACAATCCATGTCCTGCTACGCAGCCACAGCATCAGACTATACTCAGTGGTGTCTATTAACCCTCTCCAACTACGTTATGTTTTGGCATGGTAACAATGCGATGTTATGGATAATTAACGATAATATTGAATTTAATCCAGAAATGAATCGCCTGGCGTCATTATCGAGGCCAGATCTCAACATTATTCTGACAACGCCCGCCAGCCGTTGCTTGCGCCTTCTGCTGGAAAACGCCCCCTCTGTCGTCTCACAACAAACATTCTTTCAAAAAGTGTGGGAAGAAGACGGCATGGTGGTGTCGGCAAATACGCTTTATCAGAATATCTCCATTATTCGCCGCGGATTACGTACCGTTGGCGAAAATGAAGATACGCTGATAATCACGGTTCCGCGTAGAGGCTTTCAGATTGAGCCTGGCGTGAGCATCATGACCATCCGCAAAGACTTCGCTCAGACAATAGAAAAAAAGGGTGAGACGCCGCCGCGTATGTCAGAGCGTTGGTTTAAACATTATGTACCTGTACTTTGGATGACCGGGACATTTGCTGTCGGTATTTTGCTTGGCACTATAAGCTGGCAAACCGTTCCTGATAAGGATTTTTATGATCGCTACACGCTGGTTGAAACAACCCAGGGTTGTCATTTTTTCTCGCGGAATGAAGATATCGAAAGCGGTAGCCGCTTTGCAAGCTATAAGTCAATGATTCTAAAAACCGGTATGGATTGTCAGAAATACCCATGGGTCTATTTCCCTTCCAGCAGTCGCACCCCAGCGGTTACGGCATTGATTTGTCAGCAACCTTATAAAACGCGCGGTGATACAGGCTGCGTGACGCTTTTTTTCCGCGGGGTGGCTCATGGGTAAAAAGGCACTGATGTTAGCCTGCCTGACGCTACTGTTTCTGGGAGTAGGGCTTGGGCATCTTTTTCATTTATATACGGAAAAGAACCGGGATCCTGAGAAATGTACGGCGCCTGTGATTGTGTTTTATAACAACACTCAGGCTAACCTGACGCTGGACTTTATGTATTCGCTGAAAAAACGCACTGGGGTGGTTTCCATCAGCGGAACGTATTACGTCGATAATAAAATGAGCGGCGTGATCCGCCGTGATGTTTCCTATGTATGGAGTGAAAATAAAGACAGTACCCATTTTATATCGACGGATATCAACAAAGTCACGCGTGACGAAACACTGTCCGATGCGGTTATCGAGACGGTTTTACCCGATTTTTATGTCTATCCAGGGAAAAGTATCAGTTACACCATCCTGACTCAGGGCCATCGTGGCTTTATGTTCACCATCGGGAAACGCCCGATATTTTTCTGTACACATTAAGCGGTTTTGGAGCCGTTCATGAAACCTATCAGCCAAATGAAAGCGCTTCCGGGTAAAAGCCGCTGAAGATCAGCGGCTCTGTTGTTACCTGAATCAGAAACTGTATTTAACCCCCAGTAGGCCTTGGGTATTACTATAGCCCTGGTCACCTACCTGTTGCGCCACGTTACCCCATACGTTCAGGCGCGGGGTAATTTGCCCTTCAATGCCCACTTTCAGTTCACCAATATTTTTCGTACCACGCATATCGCTGCTGACATCGTCCATCTTCACGCTGGCAGGCTGCGTATTATGGATCCAGTTCGCTTCCACGAACGGCTGGAACTCTCGAGATTTATCGTTATCAATAGCGTTGTGGCCGTTAATATAGGCTTTTACGCCCATGCGGGTTAGCAGATTACCGGCGGTATCATCCTTCACGAGAGTACCATTGGCTTCGCGATTGTCGTCAGCCTGCACGCCCATCCATACCACCTGCGCTTTGGGCTGCAACCAGTAGCTTTGATGCGCGCTTTCACCTAACCTGAAGCTGTAACCGGCTTCAACCGAGGCGGTAATTCCTTTGGATTTATATTTCTCAGCGGCCTGATCCTGACCCATGACCTTGTTATCAAACCAGTTGTACAGCATCCAGGTATCCACATAAGCCCCAGACCGATCGATATTGTTAGCATACCAGGTGCCGTAAAGGCCGACGCTGTAACCGGTGACTTGACCACGGGAATGATAGTCACTCACGGACGACAGCGTGCGGTTCTGGCTGTTGGCATAACCTGCCATTGCACCAATATGCCAACGGTCAAGACCGTCAGTGCTCCACTGTGCCAGATCGCCTCCCAGTTGTAACACATAGCTGTTGATGCGGGTTTTTAGCTGCCCGCTGCCATCGTTGAAGCGAGTATGGGCGCCGACGTTACGCATCCACAGGCTGGTGACCTTCTTCTCACCCGTCAGCATGTCGGTGTACTGGGTTTCACCCAGACGGTCATGGAGACGCGTCATGAACAGCGTATTTGCCGCATAGTTGTTGGCAAGATAGCTGCCCACTTCCGGACGGAACTGATGTTCTGTTATCGGCGGTGTGTCAGATTGCCCTATGTCAGGAATTGTCGGATCAGGGATGACCGGGTCTACTGGCTCAGGGTCTACTGGATCAGGGTCCACCGGATCGGGAATAACAGGGTCAGGGATAACCGGGTCTACTGGATCAGGGTCTACCGGATCGGGAATAACAGGGTCCACCGGATCGGGAATAATTGGTTCGTCCGGCTCAATGTAGCTGGTCAGATACCAGTTTTTACCTTTCTGCACCACGTTGTAGTCATAGGCTCCGGCAACAATACGGCTTGCTTTTTCGAAAGTACCGTTGGAATTGCCAGCAACGTTAACAATTTCAATACCTTCAATGGTTTGCGCCCCGGCTCCTCCAATATTATTTACTGCAACAAATGTGTTACCTGAAGTATTGCCGAGAACCTGCAGCCTGTCCGTTTCGGAATCATCATCGTTGAGCACAGTATTAAAGACCAGCTTACCGCCGTTGCCTACATAATCTTCATTGATGGTGAGCGTTTGCCATGGCTCGCCATCTTCATGGCTGAAGTTAATGGTTGCGCCACTATTCAGCGTCAGGTCAGTGAGCGTTGAGCTGCTGGTCATATTCCAGGTCGCATCGCTCATTTGTACAGAGATAACGCCTGTGCCCGCCGTAGCGCTGGTGATGTACGACGCCCCGTCCCACCGCGAGTTGTCCGTCATATTGAGCTTAATCGTACTGTTCTGCTGCGGTAGCGTACCGCTGGCAGCGGTGGCGCCAGCAGCACGAATATCACCGTCGATGACGAAACGTCCTCCTGAAGAACCGTCAACAATGCCGCCAGTCTCCGTGCTGATGGCGTAACTTTCGCTACTGTTATCGCCCGCCATAGTAATAGCCGCACCGCCTGCCAGATTAATGGCGCCTCGGGAGAGGGCGTATAAACCGGCAGGGGCTTTACTATAGGATGCAGCCTTACTGGCGCTGTTAACGCTAATAGCGGCATTCTCTCCCAAATTAACGGTAGCGTTAGTTGCATATACCGCGTGTGCGCTGGCACCGTTCACCGTAATAGTAGCGTTGTTGCCAAGCTCGGTTCTGGAGGAGGATGCTGCGTAAATCCCCGTAGAGGATGCGCCGGAGGTTTCGATGGTTGCATCGTCACCCAGACGAATCAACGAACCGCTTTGTCCGGTACGCAGCCCCTCCGAACTGTCGCCGGTAGTAACAATATGTGCACGATTGCCGACGACAATCGTATTTTTGGCACGTGACGCATCCCTCATGGCGTTGGCTGTAATTCCACGTCCCTGGCTACCGGTAGTTTTGATATACAGATCGTCGCCGACGTAAATATTGGCCGATCCGGTCCAACCCTGGCCCAGTGAGTTATATCCGGCGTTAATACCGTCACCATCCTGACCATCCACGTAGATGCGGGTGCGGTCACCGGTAATAATAAATACCGGGTTATCCGGAGTATTCGCGCCGTGAGTACGGATGCCATCGACGTCTCTACCATTATTCGCGGCATTCGCCGACTGCGTCCGAATGGTCAGGTCGTTGCCAAAAATCACGCCCGGACTTCCCGTCCCGCTGTTTTGAATAACCGTGACAGTGTGTTCAAACGCCTCCGCGCCCGGCCCATTAAGCGTGAGGCCATTGCCATAAACCGGGATGGTGCCGGTGTTCCACTGATAAACGTAGTTGGGCATGGTACCGACTTTGGTGAAACCGGTACTGGCCTGAGCGGGAATAATGGCCTGTAATTCCGGCGGCAACTGGCTGACTAGCCCACTGGATGGCAGACTATCAACGTCAACCCAGGCCGCCTGGGAGGGAAATACCATAGAGGCTAATGCTGCTGATACCGCTATGGCGATGAATGAGTAATTTTGGGGAGTTGGCATTCTGCCTCCTGCATTATGGCGTAAAGCGTCTTCCACATCGCAATAATATGGAAATAATAAAAATGGAAACGGATCTATAAAATATTTGATATTATTTTATGAATGCTATGCCCTAGCTTATTTTCAAGCCGCAGCTTATGCACATAAAGTTTCTTAATATCAATATTGTCAATATTTACAATCTGCTGAATACTTATTCCTGATACAAAGCGCTTCAGTAATATAAATTCCGTATAGTTAAGCGTTCGTCCACGTTTACTGTTGGCGAGCCGACCGGTAAACAAGCGGTGTATCTTTTGCTGTTGCACAATATCATCGTCATCGGAATAAATAATTCCTTGTATTTTATTGCTTTTCAAAATCCAGTAATTGGCCAGCGGAGTTAAACTTCTGTCAGAAATCAGGACAATATGCATGCCACTGTCTGCCAGACTGTCAGCCCACTGCAAATCGGTAAATCGTCGAAGATTCGGGAAAGAAAAATCAACAAAGATAAAACCGCTGGATAAATGGTTGTGTCTATCAAGCAATAACTTTTCAATAAACCCTTTTTTCAGGAAAGCATTACCATCTGGCCAGATGGAAAATGCCGCATTATGACAGTATTGCACCCGTACTGCGCTGTCAGGGAATAATTGACAGGATAAATCGCAACTAATGCAATGGACAATTTGTGAAGGCTTTCTCATCATCCTGAACGACTCCCGTCGATGTTTCTATTAATATTTCATTGGTAAATAAATGTGTCAATCCAGATAATATACAGTGCTACGGCTGTCAAAAGTCGCGAATTATTGTCAGTGTCATAAACTCCTGGAAAGACCTAAAATACAGCTTTAAGGAACCATGACAGATCCGACAGTCGTAATACATCATTTCGGATTTGTATTTCACCCATTGGGATTTTTATACATAATCTCCAATATCATAAAGAATCTTAAAACAGCACTATTTGCTAAATCATGAGAGTGATAAATAACGGTTCTCAATACCATCTGCCTGCTGCCTTCGTCACTATCGGGGTGATGTGATGAAATATAAAAGTAAATCCTGTAAACCTGTAATGAATTCTTATTATTAAAACCTAATTTAAGATTTTTTCTTTTATTGCATTGTTATTCAATGACTTAATGGTGACATTTGTGCTCTCATCAACTTCTTATATACAAATTTAAGACTATTTTATAGAGACACATGTAAACTTTAAGAGGGTGTAATGCTAATGCCATGAGAAAATCTTGTAACTTAACGCCGGGAGTTATACCTTGCCAATAAGTTGATCTGACTTAATTCTGATCGTGACGGTCTGAGCAACCGACAGACTTATCGGTCGAAGCAACTTCAGCTTCTGGCTTCTCTTTTCAATTGCTCATTTGATGAAAACTCTTTCCCGGAGCACATTAGTGAGAAACAGAATGTGGTCAAACCTAATGTCCATAGATGTCGTCAGTCACTTCACAAATATCCGCCTCCTGGCAGATATCTTTAACCGCTCGTCCAGCTTCGACCAACTTAATTACGGCGATGTTCTGATGCTCAGTGAGACGGGCTTTATGCATAGAGATTCCTTCGTCAGCAGTTCGATGACGTGATCTCTAAATGTGAATAGCACGATTATGTGGGATACGTACAAAAAATTAAACTAACTGCCAGTAATATGAGTACCTGGTATAAGAATGTATACGGATATTTTACTACTGAAATATAATAATGGGGGGGGGTAAGAATAAACAGGACGTATGGGAGAACAAGGGTATAAAGATGAAATGCTTGCAGTATCTAATAGATAACAATGAAAAATCAGGTAACTGAGAAACTATTCAGTGTTTAGGTTGATGTGTTATTAAGTCATTCAGCCGCTACAGCACATTATCAGGATAATTTTGTCTGGATAAAACGGAGGAGTGAATCGCCACAGGTTTAACAGACACCGCTGAGTCATTTAAGATGACTTAAAGAGAAGAGCCCATGAGCGGTAAATGTTATCCCGAAGCGTTTAAAATTAAAGCGGTAAAACAGATTATTGAGCGCGGCCATTCTGTTTCCAGCGTCGCAACACGTCTTGATATTACTACCCATAGTCTTTACGCCTGGATAAAGCCGCCACATTCACGACGGCATCATGTTGACCTGAATCTGACGGGGCATACAGGCAGTTCTGGCTAGAATCGGGCTGTGTTTATGGCTATCGCAAGAGCTGTCTCGATCTGCGGGATATCAGGAACAATGCGGTGTAAGCAAAGTCTGGTGGTTGATGCAACGTGTGGGGATAAAGGCTCGGGTCGGATACCGAAGTCCACGGGCGCGTGGCAATTCATTTTATTTAGTTCAGAAGAGGCTAATTGGCGGAAGATCACAGGAGTCTTATTTGGATTGTAAGTCATTGATTTTGGTTAAATATAAATAAACATATCAATGACTTTATACACACTACTATACACATTGGACAGTAGTTGTCACTTGTTCAAAAGTGCACGAACCTTATCCGCAATCTCTGCCGGATTATCTTTATAGGTAATATAAAGCTTATCACTTAAGAGAGGCAAAGATGCAGCAACTATTGCTTCATCTGCTTCTTTTACAAGAGTAAGTAATTTTACTTCACCTTCAGCGATTTCTCTTGCAAGCACAGAATGCAATTCTTTCTTAGGCCAATGCTTATCTACAGAATTAGCCGAAAGAATAGCAATTACATATTTAGACTTTACAAGAGCTGAGTTAATTTTCTGGATTAATGAATCGCCCCAATTTATTTCGACATGATCTATGAATGTTGATATTTTTAATTTGGTTAATTCTTCGTAAATTGGAATTGCGATGGATGTTTTATCTTCGCTTGCATGACAAATAAATACATCATAAGTTTCAGTTTCTTTCATTGCTCTAAGTCCTTCTTTTGTTTTTAAAGGATCATGATGACTCATTTCAGCCATTAATTTAAGATATAATGGAAAGTCATCACCACGGATCATTTTTATAAAACTCAATCGGCCATAAATATGATTGCGAAAAATTGATATAGCATGCTCATTATTTGCTGCTTTAAAGCCTTTTTTATTAACAAATAATAATGCTGATGTTAACTTGTCTTCTCTCCATTTATGAACTAATGAACGAGTAACTCTAAGATATTTACGCTCGACATTTGCTTTTTCATTTACCACTAATCCAGTAACTTTTTGACGTTCATTTCTTTTATGAACTCTGAATTTACTTGTATTTATGCTAAAGCCACTTTTCTCGATCACAGAGATAACAGCCTCACCCAATTCAAAATTATTCTCATTATCTAACGTTATGATTTCTCTGACTTGTTGTTGATTAAATGAAAAAGTAATATCATCTGCATATCTTGTGTATGTGATGTTTTTTCTACGTGCCAGTTGAGTTAGGTGTTTATCGAGCGATGCTGATGCTAAATTTGCCAGGATAGGGGAAGTGCAGGCTCCTTGAGGTAATTTCCCATCTTTAGTACATAATTGAGCTAATATACTCGCCGCAGGATGTGAGAAATTAAATGGCTTACTTTTAAATATTCCATACACTCTCGCGAAAGTGACTGAACCAAAATAATTTTCTAAATCTACATTAACAACATATTTTTTCTTTGTATGTTTTTCTGCATTTGTTAATATACTTTTATCCTTAATGAATCCATGCGCTGGTTTTTTGGGACGATAAAAGTACTCAATAATCGGCTTTAATTTCTCCTGCAGAATTGATAAACCCCCTTGAGGTGCGTTTATTATTCTACTTTTTCCATTTTTCTTTTTTATTTCAAAAGTTCTATAGTTATCTTTTTTATTATATAAAATAAATAATAATTGTCCGACCGGAACTTCTAAAAGATTGGCTACATCGTTAGCTGACGTAATTACAATGCTTTTGTTTTCAATTTTTTTGCATATTACATCAATGTCAATCTTTGAAGTAATGGGATGATTTTTGAGTTCTTTATTATCCCATTTCAAATTTTTTCCAGCTTGATAGGGCTGAGGCTCTAACTTAGGTAACTCCGGGATTGTCTCATTTTCTTCTTTATTTGCTGAACTGAGACTAAGCATCAGTAGCTTGTCATGTAAAGACACTCTCTACCTCGTCACTGTATTTATGGACTAAATTTACGGCTCCGCCCAATCACTTTATGCAAACTTTAGCCAATTAACAGTTACGTCAAGTAACTAACCGCTGATTGGTAGCGTGATGTACTAACATAAGATACTTCGAGGCGAAACAACCTCACAGATTTAAGGCAGAGCCGTATAGAAAAAATAACATAGTATGGTGGACGTATAAAGTATTTATCTCCTTCTTTGGAGAGAGTGCGTAACGAAATTTGACTGGAATATATTTTTTGCATTTAACTTTGCAGACTATTCATTTCGATAGTTTTCCATTTTATATCATTAAGTTAAGTGGTCATGAATTGACGCAGAGTTAACAGTCGATTCTTCATTATTGATGATTTTCTGCTCGCTATGGAGACGATCAGTCAGGCTGTAGTGAGAGCAAAAAGTTTTTTCAGGTTTTACTGTTCACACTGTTCACATCTGGTTTTTTATCAATAATTTCATGGTGATACAGGGTGAATATACGGTTAAGGGTGAACAGTGGATTGTTCACCTTGTGGCAATGAGCAGAAAGAAAAAGACCGGCTGTTGCCGGTCTGGGTGAGGTTATGTTGCTGCGGGTTCGTCGCACTTCGGCAGCCAGTCGCCGTAGCTTTCCTCTTTCAGCGACAGGTTGGTTTGTATACCCTGCTTGGTGTGCCGCTTCTCATAATTCAGGCCGTACTCTTTCAGCATCATGGGTAGCCCCAGCCCGAACATTTTCAGGCTGAGCACGTTCCTGTACCCGTTAGCCTCCATATAGGCCAGATACGCGTGATAGAGATATTTACGGTAATTACGCGGGATGATGCTGGCATTCCCCATAAACATCCCGTTGGTCTGCGGGAGCATTTCCAGATAGCCGCAAAAATCAAATGTCGGGTCAGTATCGCGCTTAATGCTGAGCGCCTCGTCGGAATTCTGCTGCGACTGGAGCAGTGCGCGGGCGGTCATAGGGTCGCTGAATTTCTGCATAAGCTGGCGCACGATGACGGCCAGCTCGCGCGCAATTTTATCCCTGAGCTGCGGGTCGCGTTCCTCCGGGGCAATCTGCTCCGGGAAATGAATAATCACCCGGCGACGGGAGACGCCGCCGCTGCGGTCGGTGAAGCGCATCGGGTTGTTGTTCACGGCCAGAATCACTGCCGGAATATGTGTTGAGTACGGGTTCTGGTATTTCGGGTCAACCGAGACCGCATCGCCGCCGGTGATGGCCTTAAGCCCTGCGCCGTCACCACTCCATTTTTCCTGGTCAGGCAGTCGGATAAGCGAAAAGCCAATCAGGGAGGCACGCTTGCGCGGGTCTTCCAGCGTGTCGATATCGGCTGACGTGGCATTATCTTCCCCGGCAAGCAGGGTCGCAATTTCGGCGAGAATACTTTTGCCGCTACCACCCGGACCGGTGACTTCGAGAAAGAGCTGCCAGTCGTAGCGGTTCGCCAGCACCATAAACAGCGCAGCCAGTATCACATCGCGTTTTTGTGGATTTTTACCGGCCGCACGGTCGAGCCAGCGCCAGAAGTTCGGCGCGTGCGTCTCCAGCGTTTCCCCTTCCACCGGCGGGGTAAAATCCACGTCGCACAGCGTGCGCAGCCAGTGCGATTTACTGTGCGGGCTGAACAGGCCGCTTTGAGTATCGAGTACCCCGTTGCGAAAGCCAATCAGACGACGTGCCGGTGTATTCTGCTGCGGAATAATCAGTTTCAGGGTCTCCACCACCGAGGCAATTTTCCCGGATGAGAACGGGGCGCGTAAACGCTGGAATAAATCAGCCACATTCCGTGAAAAAGTGGCGGCAGGGATATTTTTCCAGATGCCGTTTTCATAGCGGGACAGGAGCTGGCCGTTCGCATCCACAGCCAGCGCTTCGCCGTAATGCTCATGGACCCGCAAAGCCTTGTCGCTGGCGCTCATGGCGGTAAATTCTGCCTCGCTCATGGTGTCGAACGGACTTTGCGCCGGTGGCCGGATGGCGTCATAAATGGCTTTGCGCGTGGCTTCCTCGCCGTACTGTATAAACGCATCATTCCAGTCACCGAACACCGGCGGCAGGGCAACAACGCCCTCACAGGCATCTGCGGCCACAGCGGCTTTACTCTGGCCGTCGCAGTTAAGGTCACGGTCGGCGGCGAGGACAATCTGACAGGCCGGGGACTTCTGACGGGCAAGGCTCGCCAGAGAAAGGAGGTTCACGGAGGACAGCGCCACCATGACAGTTTCGCTGGTCAGGTGATGGACGGTGAGTGCGGTCGCATAACCCTCTGCAATCCACAGGCGTTTTCCGGCCTGTTTTTTCCCTTCGATGACATGACATGCCCCTTTGACCTGACCGCCTTTCAGGGTGCGTTTGAGACCGTCTGCATTGATAAGCTGAAGGTTAACCAGTACGCCGGTATCGTCATACAGCGGGACAACCACATCCCCGGTGCGGAACGTCACGCCGCCGGTTTTATGCATGACGGTGAGCGTCAGACATTCCAGAGCGGGGAAACCCTTGCGGGTGAGGTAGGCGTTGCCGGTGGCCGGTCGGGTTTTCTCCATGAGCCTGACGGCCAGCGCGGCCGCCGCTTTGCGGCCGGCCACAGTTTCGGCCTCTGCGACCGCAATCACTTCCGGGGCAACCGGCGACAGATTGCCGGTCACGGCGTTCACCTTCCCGGCGGCCTCTGAGGGAGTCACGCCAAACACTTTTTCTACCAGCTTAAGCCCGTCACCCGCGCCGCATTGATTGCAGAACCACGTCCCGCGCCCTTCTTTATCGTCAAAGCGGAAACGGTCAGAGCCGCCGCATACCGGGCAGGACTGATGGCGGTTTTTAATCACTTTCACACCCAGCGCAGGGAGAATGCGCGGCCAGTGGCCGCACGCCTGTTTTACCGTTTCTGTTACGTTCATTTTCATGGTTGTTTTCTCCCTCAGTACAGTACCGATGCGGTGATATGACGGGCGCAAAGCTCATCCATCACGGCCAGCCCGAGAAAGGACAGCGACGGGGCAGCTTTCAGTGGTCCGACTTCCATTAAATCTTCCAGTAGGGCACAGGCAATCTGACGGCCTTTTTCCTCGCCGTGCTGGCGCAGGTAGAAGCCCTCCAGCTCGGCGGCAATGGCGCTTTCCAGCGCGTCGAGGGTGAGGTGCGGGTAGCGGTGCTGGCGTTCGCACAGGGTCAGCCATGCACAGGCCACGGCACGACGATACAGCGCGGCGCGTAATACGGGTGGTAATGGCTTTTTCATACGTTGCCCTCCCCGGTCAGCCACTGCTGATTGCAGCGTTCGACCACGCCGTCGAGCTGGGCGGTCATGAGGTAAATCACGGAGGTGAGCTGTAAGTGCTGCGCCGGGTCACGACGAACGGTGGCGCAGTCCTACACCTGCATCAGGTCGCCGACGAGCTGGCCGACATTGCGCATATGCTCAAGGCATTCGAGGTCACGGGCGGTAATGGTGGTGTATCTCATGCGCGCACCTCCGCAACCGGCAGGCGACCCGCAAACGAGAGGATGTAATCGCGAACGAGGGAAAGGCGTGCGGCGTGCTCGTCACCGGCAACGGTGCGCAGCATACAGATACGGGGTTTACGGTCTGCGCGACGAACGGCGGCAAACACAAAGACAAACTGCGGGTGTGACGGGGTGAGGGTCGTAGCCATAAGGGCAACCTCCATAGTTAGCTGGTTACAGCTACCACCGGAGTTCCTACGCTCATGGGTGGTAGCCCAGACGGGGGTAGGAATACCGGTAACTATGAGAACCGGCCAGCCCGAAAGCTGCCCCGCCTGAGCCACCATTACGCGATACCCACAATGGCGAAAAGGCCACTGTGTATTGAATGGGTGCATCAAGGCACAGACACAAAAAAAGACGCAAGGCGCGTCCGGTGTCGCCATAGTTAAACACGGGTTCCTACGCCCGGCTGCCGATTTTGCGACAGCGGGAAAACTATACCTGGAAACGGCGAAAAGAAGCAAGCCAGAAAAAGAGGCTGTTTGCTGAATGGTCATCATCATGCGTCATAACCCCGGTTACGTTCGGCAATGCGATCCGCCATCCATGCAGTGATTTCAGACTGCGCCCACGCCACATTTTTTCCGCCGAGGGAGATTTGTTTCGGGAAGGCTTCCCGGCTGATGAGGTCGTAAATGGTCGAGCGGGACAGGCCGCACAGATGCATCACTTCGGGCAGACGGATAAAGCGTTCGTGAACGGTATCAGAAACCGGCATCAGTGGCGCGGCAGGGGCAGAAGACGGGGAAGAAAAAGCGGTGTTGCATCGGGCTACCTCACAAAGTCCATACAGTGCCGGTCGTGTCCGTCCGGCTTCGGGTAGCTCTCTATTTTGTGAATATTTTCCCTCAGGGCAACAAGTCATTTTGTACTGCTCCACCACACAACAGAGCGATTTTTATACAGTGGCAAACGTTGGCCGTTTTTTGGTAAACGTTGGCAAACCGGTGGCCCATTTATGATTACTTTTGTTTATATATTTCTATTTTTAATCGCTAAAAGTCTAAGTAACTGACTGGCTGAACAAACTGTAAGGTGAACAGTGGTGAACAGACGGTGAACAGTCAGATCTTCAACTGTTCACCATTTAACTTACTGTATTACTTATCTTTTTATTTAAGGTGAACAGTGGTGAATAGTTATAAGTAAAAAAACAAACGGTGAGTAAGGTTTTCCTGCGACCTTTCTCTGGCCAGCCTGATTTTAAGGTCTGTTTGTGCCAGCACTCTGACAACGGCAATGAATCGTGTTGTTGTGCAGGAGGCGTCAGAATCATTTCAGGTTGAACACACGGAGAGCCTGAACATGAAACCCGAACTCATTATCAAAGCCATGCAGACCGTTATCAGTAAACAGGATGAAGGCGCGGAACAACGTATTGCCGGTGCGCTGGCCGCACTTAATGAAGCAAAAGACGCACACACGGCCAGCATGGGTAAACTCAGCGACATTGAGGCTTCCATTCAGCGTTGTGAGCAGGAACGACAGACCGCCCTCAGTGAAAGTGCACAGGCCGAACAGGACTGGCGCAGCCGCTTTCGAACTCTGCGCGGCAACCTTACTCCTGAACTGAAAGCTGAACACAGTAAACGTATCGCCAGCCGCGAACTGGCTGATGAGTTCACCGGTCTGATTACCGAACTGGAGAAAGATAAAAGCCACGCCATGCTTGGCGCATGCTCCTCCGGTACGGCTTATATCAGCGCCCATGAAAAAGCGTTCACTACCTACGCCAACAGCGAGTGGAAGAAGGCGTTAGCCGGTATCAGCCCCGCACTGTTACGTGCCTTTCTGTTGCGTATTCAGTCGCTGGAAATGAGCGGAGAAACCTCGCCGCGTGCGACCGTGAGCCGTGAGCTGGGTGATGCCCTGAATATGCAGTCAGCCCTGTATCATTTTGATATGGAGCAGGAGCCGGTCCTGTCCGTAACGGGCATGAATCGCCCGGTCATAACCGGGGTTGATATGGCGCTGTTAAGAAGCCCGGCCAGACGGATGAAGCTTGCCGCTGAACTGGCCGCAAAAGACCACGAACAGGCAGAGGGCTGAATTATGTTTCACTGTCCGTTCTGCAAAAAGACCGCGCACGTCCGTACCAGCCGGTATCTGTCGGAAAACGTCAAACAGCGTTATCACCAGTGTACCAATATCGAATGTTCGGCCACTTTCCGCACCATTGAGTCGGTTGACGGTGTGATACGTGCCGCACCGGAAAAAACCGACCCCGCCCCGGTGACGCCACCGCCGCCGCGTAAAGTACAGGGCTGCTACAGCTCGCCGTTCCGGCATTAATCAGGAGAGAGACTCGTGACCACTGTGACCATACAGCAGGCCTTTGAGGCCTGTCAGACGAACAAAAATACCTGGCTGAAACGTAAAGCCGAACTGGCAGACCTTGAACGGGAATACCGTGAACAGCTCCTTGCCGGTGACGAACAAATCCCGCGCAGAATGCAGGATTTGCGCGACAATATCGACGTGAAAAAATGGGAGATTAATCAGGCCGCCGGTCGTTATATCCGCTCACATGAGGAAGTGCAGCACATCAGCATTCGCAACCGGCTCCATGACTTTATGCAGCAGCACGGCGCGGAGCTGGCCGCCACGCTGGCACCTGAGCTGATGGGGTATAACGAACAGCTTCCCGCAGTAAAACAGAGCGCCATGCAGCACTCGGTTGATTATCTGCGTGAAGCCCTGTCGGTGTGGCTGGCCGCAGGTGAAAAAATTAATTATTCCGTGCAGGACAACGATATTTTAACGGCCATCGGATTCAGGCCTGATGCGGCTTCGCGGGATGATAATCGCCAGAAATTCACCCCGGCACAGAACCTGACTTACACCCGCCGACGTGCAGAACTGGCCGCACGGTAGCACGCAAAAAAATCACCGAAAATTCTGCTATTTTTCCCGAAAAAAGCCATGCATCCATAAGGTGCATGGTTTTGCATGCAAATCCCCGTATTTTATTTCCCCTACCACGCCAGTACCGGCGCGGCCTGAGCCGGTTCATGCACCTGCATGAAAACTACCCTATAAAGCGGGCAGGCGTGGCGGGGAGAGCATTGCGTGCTTCAGATGTTAATCGTTTTTAGCAGTTTAATGTCACTGAGTTATTGGAGATGAGTTATAAACCGCATCTCTATGACGATGTGATTTCTGATGACGTGACTAAAGCGTAATATGCTGTAATGACCCTCTAATGGTCGGAGGTTTAGAGCATTACCTAATGGGGGCTTGGGGTTGTTCTGAACTAATTTAGGTAGTATTTAAACGAATTTGGAGAAGATATGGATAAAAATTTAATAGATTTTCTTTTGCAAAGTCAATTATATGACGATATTGATTCCTCACAGATATATTCGAATGTTCCTGATTCAGATTTTGTGAGGTTGTTAGAGGAGTATTACAGTTATTCTTCAGAAGTGGATGCTCAAGCTAAGTATTTTCTGGAGGATGATGGTTTTTTGAATTTATATATGACGGATATAAATGATTCTAGTTTTTATTACAAGGCTCTTCTTAGTATTGATAATATAATAATTAATGATGAAATTATTGAGTGCTATTACCAAGCTAAACGCACGGATATCGATGAAACGATGAGTAATATGCTTTGGAAAAAGGATTCAAACATCATTCCAAAGTTAAAGTCTCAGGTGGCAAATTTTATAAATTTTATAAGAAAAAACAAAGATCTTATTGCTATAGGTTCTATACAGATTGTTGGGAGAAAATCGAGTGCGTATCACTATGTTACAAAGCAAGCTATGCTTCTGAATGATGCCGATGAGGAAAAGTTGCATGAAATGATATCCAATCCGGCTATTGTCAGCGAATATTTAAATGCTGCAAGTTATAGGAGTTGTAAGCGCCTATCTGCTGAAGGGCATATAAAAATACTAGATGCTCAAGAAATAAGTGATTTTATTATTATTAATTTGAGTGATTGTACTAGTGACTATGTGAATTGTTATAACTACTCTACAATGGAGGTTATTGATTATGATCAAAATAGCGGGTTGTTGAGATTCCAAATAAAAAAAGACACACCTCCTGAGACTGAAGAAATTTTCAAGAACTGGGTCAAATCCTCCATTCACAGAACAATTTCTCAGCATTACAATAGTTTTTCTATAGATTATGGATTTGCCTATTATCTAAATTCATCATTCACAACTACATGTCCTTTTATTAATAAAATACTTCCTTATCTAAATGACGGTTCAAGTGTTATTCAAAAAATGGTTGAAGTTGATTCTCCAATATTGAATAATCTTTCAATTGATTATATCGCAAATGTCAAAAAAGACTATGGTGAGAGTTTTAATGCTTATAAGTTAATCCTTAAAGATATAGCTAGACGGATTCAATTTGCAAGTAGTGAAAACGAGATAATAGGATTACATCAAGAGCTTAAAGAGAAAATTATAGATGAAGGTATGCCTGAAGTTAAAAAGGCAATAAAAGATATGAAAAAGAATGTTGTTTTAAATTCAGCTTTTGATTTTGGGTTACTGGCGGTTGGGTTAACTACAATGCCAGCAAGTTTTCTTGCAGTAGCTTTGCAAGCAGGAAAAACAGTTTATGATTATAATAATAGAATGGCGGCGATTAAAAACCACCCATCCTATTTTATACTCAAATCAAAATGATTTATCATGCTGGCAATTTATAATATGCATATAAGTTGTCAGCATACCATTGCATCATTTCACTGCGTTTTTCAAAATATAGCGCATGATTATAAATGCCTCGTATACTGTTTTTATCAGCATGTGCTAACTGCATTTCAATCCATGCACTATCAAACCCCTGTTCATGTAAAATTGTCGACATTGTATGTCTAAAACCGTGACCGGTAGCACGTCCTTTGTAACCAAGCAACTCAATTACCTGTGACACACTTTCTTTTGAGATCGGTTTACTACGGTTGTTCCTGCCAATAAAAATATAAGGGTAGTGACCAGTAATAGGCTTGAGTTGCTTGAAAAGGTCGATTACCTGAGTAGAAAGTGGCACTATGTGAGGCCTGCGCATTTTCATCCTTTCTGCTGGGATTTCCCAAATACCTTTCTCAAGGTCAACTTCATCCCACGTAGCAAAGCGCATCTCTTGTGTTCGAACACCAGTTAGCATAACGATTTTTGTCGCATTCTTAGTGATGATGCTGCCGGTATACGCTTCAAGATCACGAATAAAATGAGGTAACTCTTCAGCGGATAAAAATGGATGATGCTTTTGCTTCGGAACGGTCAAAGCAATAGCCAAATCAGGAGCAGGATTGTATTCTGCGCGGCCAGTTATGATTGCATAGCGATAGACCTCGCCGCATTTTTGGCGCACTTTTCTGGTCTTCTCTAGTGCTCCACGCTTCTCTATTCGTCTCAATACTTCAAGCAGTTCTAACGGTTTGATTTCACTGATAGGGCGTTTACCAATGAACGGGAACACATCTTGTTCAAATGTCTTAATGATTTCTTCGCGATAGGCCACTGTCCAGCGGTCAGCTTTGTTGGTGTGCCATTCTCGACATATAGCTTCGAATGAGTTTTCAGTGGAGAGTTGCTGAGCCAGTTTCTGGGCTTTGCGTTCCTCAACCGGGTCAATGCCATTGGCAACTTGCTTACGAGCGGTCTCACGCTTCTCACGTGCTTCAGCTAGGCTCACAAGGTCGTAGCTACCAAATGACATTAACCGCGCTTTTCCGGCAAAGCGGAAACGGAAACGCCAGCCCTTCGATCCATCGGGATTGATAAGCAATGACAGGCCTTGCCCGTCGTTCAATGTGTATGGCTTGTCTTGGGGCTTTGCTCGTTTGATTTGTATATCTGTAAGTGCCATTTGTATAAGCCAAAAATGTGTATAAAAAATCTATACACATCACTATACATATTTTTCATGGATTCAGGGAGAACTTGTCGGACGGTTACGGATAAGTGATTTACTATTGATGTTGAAAATAAAGGATTTTTAGACGTTCTCGAATACCGGCGGAGGAATTTTGGCGGAAGATCACAGGAGTCGAACCTGCCCGGGACCGCTGGCGGCCCCAACTGGATTTGAAGTCCAGCCGCCTCACCGGAGACGACGATCTTCCGCGCCTCGATTGCTACATGGAGGCGCGCGCATTATAGCTACTTCCTGGCGTTTCCACATCCCCTCCCGTGCTTTTTTAACTTCCCTTTCCTTCTGCCATGATCGGTTTCATGTAAATCCCCATAAAATCCATTAGTTACATTTCATCACACTTTTTGACGCTACCCCGATCACAGAAAACAAGAATCGTAATTTGATAACTAAATAACGGAATATTCACGCTCGCAGGGAAGGTTTACAAAAACTGTAACCGGTATCAGTGAGTGTTGTGAGCGTTAAGGATGCGTAATGAAAAGTGAAATTCTCTCCGTTAAGGAGAAGATTGGCTATGGTATGGGCGATGCCGCCAGCCACATCATCTTTGATAACGTCATGTTATATATGATGTTCTTCTATACCGATATTTTCGGCATTCCTGCTGGTTTTGTCGGCACCATGTTTTTACTGGCGCGTGCGCTTGATGCCATCTCCGACCCTTGCATGGGCCTGCTGGCCGACCGCACCCGCTCTCGCTGGGGCAAATTCCGACCCTGGGTGCTGTTTGGCGCGTTGCCGTTTGGTATCGTTTGTGTGCTGGCTTATAGCACGCCGGATCTCAGTCTGAACGGCAAAATGATTTATGCCGCCATCACCTACACGTTGCTCACCCTTCTGTACACTGTGGTCAACATCCCTTACTGCGCGTTGGGGGGTGTAATAACCAATGACCCAACGCAGCGTATCTCCCTGCAATCCTGGCGCTTTGTGCTGGCAACGGCGGGCGGAATGCTCTCTACCGTACTGATGATGCCTCTGGTGAAACTGATTGGCGGCGAGAATAAGGCGCTGGGCTTCCAGGGGGGTATCGCGGCGCTCTCGGTGGTGGCGTTCCTGATGCTGGCGTTCTGCTTCTTTACCACCAAAGAGCGCGTTGAAGCGCCTGCCACCCATACCTCCATGCGTGAAGACCTGCGTGATATCTGGCACAACGACCAGTGGCGCATAGTCGGCCTGCTCACCATCCTGAATATTCTGGCGGTATGCGTGCGCGGCGGGGCGATGATGTATTACGTCACCTGGATATTGGGCAAGCCGGGCGTGTTTGTCGCCTTCCTCACTACCTATTGCGTCGGCAACCTGATTGGCTCGGCGCTGGCAAAACCGTTGACCGACTGGAAATGCAAAGTGAGCGTTTTCTGGTGGACCAACGCTTTACTCGCAGTAATCAGCGTGGCGATGTTCTTCGTACCGATGCACGCCACGATCGCTATGTTCGTCTTTATCTTCGTGATTGGCGTGTTGCACCAGTTAGTCACGCCTATCCAGTGGGTGATGATGTCTGACACCGTCGACTACGGTGAATGGTGTAACGGCAAACGCCTGACGGGGATCAGTTTTGCCGGCACGTTGTTCGTGCTGAAACTGGGTCTTGCCCTCGGCGGGGCGCTGATTGGCTGGATGCTGGCAGGCGGCGGTTACGACGCGGCGGCGAAAACGCAAAACAGCGCCACGATCAGCATCATTATCGCTCTGTTCACTATCGTCCCGGCCATCTGTTATCTGCTGAGCGCCGCGATCGCTAAACGCTACTACACCCTGAAAAGCCCGTTCCTGAAAACCATTCTGGAACAACTGGCGCAGGGCGCACACCGCAACGAACAAGAATTTACCCATAAAGAATTGCAAAACTAAAGGAACAGACTATGAAAATTAGCGACGGAAACTGGCTGATCCAGCCTGGCCTTAATTTGATTCACCCGGTTCAGGTGTTCGACGTTGAACAGCAGGGGAATGAGATGGTGGTCTATGCCGCGCCGCGCGATGTCCGCGAACGAACCTGGCAACTGGATACCCCGTTGTTTACCTTGCGCTTTTTCTCGCCGCAGGAAGGAGTGATAGGTGTACGGATGGAACACTTCCAGGGCGCTTTGGATAACGGCCCACATTATCCACTCAATGTCTTGCAAGATATCAACGTAGAGATGCAGAACAACGCCGAATTTGCCGAACTCAAGAGCGGCAGCCTGAGCGTGCGCGTCACCAAAGGCGAGCTCTGGTCTCTGGATTTTCTGCGCAACGGTGTACGTATCACCGGTAGTCAGTTGAAAAATAACGGCTATGTGCAGGACACCAATAGCGGGCGCAACTACATGTTCGAGCGTCTGGATCTCGGCGTGGGCGAAACCGTCTACGGGCTGGGCGAGCGCTTTACCGCGCTGGTGCGTAACGGGCAGACGGTGGAGACCTGGAACCGCGACGGCGGCACCAGTACCGAGCAGTCTTACAAGAACATCCCGTTCTATATCACCAACCGTGGCTACGGTGTGCTGGTAAACCATCCGCAGTGCGTGTCGTTTGAAATTGGCTCCGAGAAAGTCTCCAAAGTTCAGTTCAGCGTCGAGAGCGAGTATCTGGAATACTTCGTCATCGACGGCCCGACCCCGAAAGACGTGCTGAACCGCTATACCCAATTTACGGGTCGTCCGGCGCTGCCGCCCGCCTGGTCGTTTGGCCTGTGGCTGACCACCTCATTTACCACCAACTACGACGAAGCGACCGTTAACAGCTTTATCGACGGTATGGCCGAGCGCAATCTACCGCTGCACGTCTTCCACTTCGACTGTTTCTGGATGAAAGCTTTTCAGTGGTGCGATTTTGAATGGGACCCGGTGACTTTCCCCGATCCGAAAGGGATGATTCGCCGCCTGAAAGCGAAAGGGCTGAAAGTCTGCGTGTGGATTAACCCCTACATCGGCCAGAAATCCCCGGTCTTCCAGGAGCTAAAAGAGAAAGGGTATTTGCTTAAACGCCCGGACGGCTCCTTGTGGCAGTGGGATAAATGGCAGCCGGGACTGGCGATTTACGACTTCACCAACCCGCAAGCCTGCGAATGGTATGCCGACAAGCTGAAGGGCCTGGTGGAGATGGGAGTGGACTGCTTCAAAACTGACTTCGGCGAACGCATTCCAACGGATGTGCAGTGGTTTGATGGTTCAGATCCACAGAAAATGCATAACCATTATGCCTATATCTACAACGAACTGGTATGGAACGTGCTGAAAGAGACCGTCGGCGTTGAAGAGGCGGTGCTGTTCGCCCGTTCCGCCTCGGTGGGCGCGCAACAGTTCCCGGTGCACTGGGGCGGCGACTGTTACGCCAACTACGAATCGATGGCGGAAAGCCTGCGCGGCGGGCTGTCCATTGGCCTGTCAGGATTTGGCTTCTGGAGCCATGATATTGGCGGATTCGAGAATACCGCGCCGGCGCATGTCTACAAGCGTTGGTGCGCATTCGGCTTGCTCTCCAGCCACAGCCGCCTGCACGGTAGCAAATCCTACCGGGTTCCGTGGGCCTATGACGACGAGTCCTGTGACGTGGTGCGCTTCTTCACCGAACAGAAGTGCCGGATGATGCCGTATCTGTATCGGGAAGCGGCGCGCGCCAACGAAGCCGGTACGCCAATGATGCGGGCGATGATGCTGGAGTTCCCGGACGATCCGGCGTGTGATTATCTTGATCGCCAGTACATGCTGGGAGATGCGGTCATGGTAGCGCCGGTATTTAGTGAAGCGGGCGACGTGGAGTTCTACCTGCCAGAAGGCCGCTGGACGCACCTGTGGCGCAACGATGAAGTGCAGGGCAGTCGCTGGCATAAACAGCAGCATGGCTTCCTGAGCCTGCCAGTGTACGTGCGTGACAATACACTACTGGCGCTGGGCAACAATAGCCAGAAGCCCGATTACGCCTGGCATGAGGGTACGGCCTTCCAGTTATTCCATCTGGATGACGGTTGCGAAGCGGTCTGCGAAGTCCCTGCTACGGATGGTTCGACAATCTTTACGCTGCAGGCGAAACGCACAGGCAATACCATTACGGTGAGCGGCGAAGGCGAGGCGCGCAACTGGACGCTGTGTCTGCGTAATATTACGCAGATTAGCGGTACCAAATGCGGCTCATATGCGGGAAGTGAACTGGGCGTAGTGATCACCCCGCAGGGAAATGAAGTGGTGATTACGCTTTAAATCTGAATCGCCGGATGGCGCCGTGAGCTGCGCTTATCCGGCCTATAAATGAGCAAGAACCGTAAGCCCGGTAAGCGCCATCGCCACCGGGCAAGCCCTCAATTACAGCGCTGGCTCCGTTGACGTAACTTCCCCGCCGGACACCACGCCCGCTTGCATCGTTTGCGTTATCTGCTGCTTTTGTGCGTTGACCGCGTGTAATTGCCCATTTACCGTCGGTTTCAACGGCGCATCGGCCTGAATATTGCCGCTGGCCGTGAGCTGAATATTGCCATCGCCAGCAATCGGTAATGTCGGCCAGCCCCACTGCTGTAGCACATCCATTGGTACGCCGCGTCCGTTCAGGCTGATTTGCGTCTGACGCTGCGGCAGTTGCGATACGCTGGCAGTGGCTTCCAGTATCCCTTTTCCAGTAAACGCGCTCAGATCGCTGATGTTGACCGTGCTGGCATTAGCCGTCAACGACAGCGACGGGCGGCGCACATCCACACGGTTAAAGGTTGCCGCTGCGGCGTTGAGGGTCGCATTGCCGCTCCAGACGCCCCATTGATGATGTTGTACCAGCTCCAGGTTTGCGCCGTAGCCGTCCAGAGCGGTGATTTGCCACGGGAAGGCCGGGTCGATATCAATCACCAGATTGCGGCTGGCGCTGAATTTTTTCAGCGTCAGGCTGTTCAACCAGTCGGGCAACGGCTTCATCCATAACTGCTTCCAGTTTTCCGGCAGCGTATACTCCAGCCCGGCGATAGCGGTATCGTCCAGAATAAGCGCTTTGCTCTCGCGTAACCAGGCGCCGGAGGTTCTGACCATACCGCCTTCCCAGCGGGTGGTGAACTGGCGTAGCGCAACGCCCTGTGGTGAAAATTCGGCGTTCAGGATTGGATCGAGCAAGTGCAGCGAGCCGTAAATAAACTCGCTGGCGTTCATCGATAATTTACCTTCCTGACTTTGCCAGTCTTCTTTGCGCAGAGTCAGATTGCGCAAACTCAGGTCAAGATCGGTGACTGCCCAGTCTGGTCCTTGCAGGCTGGAGTCCGTCACTTCAAGACGACCAATCTGCAAAGATGGAACCGTAGTAAGCGGCGCGAAAAACTCGCTCAGGGATTTATCGCTTTGTAACCGAATATCATTCAGCCGCAGATTTTCAACGACCCAACTACCATCAGCGTTACGTCGGGCGACGCCGGTTAACGCTCCGCGCGCCATATCGGCGCCGACGGTGTTTAACATCACCTGATTATGGTCGATACTGCCTTCAATAAGCACATTAGTGGCGGGAACGTCGTTTAACGTCAGCGAACCGGCGCTCAGTTGGATCTGGGCTTTATTGCCCAATACCCGACCGGCTTCGGGGCGCCAGGGCATTACGCCGCCGTTAACGCGCTGGGCGCTCAACCGCCATTCGCTGCCGGGACTATTGAGCGCCATATTGCGAAGTTGCAGGCGGTCGGCCTCAAACGGGAAAGGTGCGGTTTGCACTGAAATATTCAGCGTGCCGTCCTGTAACAGAATCGTGTCGACATGCAGCGGCGCGGTTAACTGGCGAATGCTCAGGCCGATATCTACGGTTTTCGCGACCAGGGTAGCAGGCTGACCATCACGACCAAAGGTCACATTCTCCAGTAAAAGATGGGATGGGGCGGAAAAACGATGATCCATCACGTCGAATGTGAGGTGATAACCGCTGTTCTCTGATACCCAGTTGCTGATGTGATCTGCGCCCCAGCGCGTTTGCAGCAGAAAATAAAAGCCGAAAATCACCACTAAACAGGCGATCAGCACATAGAGAAGCAACCTCCCAATCAATTTCATGGTCTTCCATCCCGTGAAATGCACATAGGGGATTTATGCACGATTTGCGTGCAATCCTCAAGACAGGAATGGTGAAAGAGCGTTACAGCAGCGGCGAATCGCGTCGCCGCCGCAGGGTTTTTACGGTTTTTCCGGCGGGAGAATCAGGTTCAGCACGATAGCCGTGATGCCGCCAGCGGCAATTCCGGATGAGAGCAGATTTTTCACCCATTCCGGCGCGAACTGCAGGATCTGCGGCTGTTGCGAGACGCCAAGACCCACGGCCAGCGACAGGGCGATAATCAGAATCGCGCGGCGGTTCAGCGGCTCACGTGAGACAATACGCACCCCGGAGGCGGCAATGGTGCCGAACATCACTAACGTGGCGCCGCCGAGCACCGGTTCCGGGATATGCTGCACAAAACCGCTTACCGCCGGGAACAGGCCGAGCACAATCAGCATCAGCGCGACGACAAATCCCACATAGCGGCTGGCGACGCCGGTCAACTGAATTACGCCGTTGTTCTGACCGAAACAGGAATTCGGGAACGTATTAAATACCGCTGAAACAAATGAGTTCAGGCCGTTAGCCAGTACGCCGCCCTTTAGCCGTTTCATATACAAGGGGCCGGATACCGGCTGCTCGGAGACATCAGAGGTGGCGGTGATGTCGCCGATGGTCTCCAGCGACGTAATCATAAAGACCAGCATCAACGGCAGTAACAGGTTCCAGTCAATGCCCAGACCATAATACAGCGGGGTCGGCACCATCAGGATGTCCTGCGAGACTGGCGCGTTATTCTCAGGCAACATGCCCATAAACCAGGCCAAAAGATAGCCTGCCGCCATGGCAATAACCAAAGAAGCCACGCGTAGGTAGGGATTACGCTGCCGATTCAGCAGGATAATAATGGCCAGGACGACGCCGGCCAGCAGCAGGTTTTTCGGTGCGCCAAAGGTGTTGTCGCTCATGGCGGCATAGCCGCCGCCGATGGAGGTTAGCCCCACCTGAATCAGCGACAGGCCAATAATCATCACCACGACGCCGGAGACTAACGGCGTGATAATCCGGCGCGCCAGATGTAGAATGCGAGAAAGCACCATCTCGGTGCAGCTTGCCAGCATCAGCGTGCCGAACAGCGCCGCCATCATCGTCGGGACGTCCGCGCCGCCGGTTTTCAGCGCGGTACCGCCCATAATCAGCGGGGCGACAAAGTTAAAACTGGTTCCCTGGATGGATAACAGCCCCGATCCTACCGGCCCCCACGCTTTGATTTGAATAATAGAGGCTACGCCGGAGGCGAACAGCGACATGCTGATAATGTGCTGCGTATCCTGCGCCGGTAAACCCAACGCCTGGCAGATTAACAGCGCTGGCGTGATTACCGCGACAAACATGGCCAGCAGATGCTGACAAGCGGCAAAAAGTGTTTGAGGGAGCGGCGGGCGATCTTCAAGACGGTAAATTAATTCGCTGTTTTGCGTCTGCGCAACCGGTTGCGCATCTGCCGGCTCGATGGCGTTAACGGACATCAGGGACATTCTCGTGGTGGAAAAGCGGTGATTTTATCTGACCAGGTGGTAAAAGCAAACGATTGCGAGCGAATATTCTTAATATTTAAAAAAGATAAATGCACCTTTTTATATAACTTTTTGCCTTTTTCTGCTTAAAATCCATGCCGAAGACTCGCAAAGAGCTAAAAAACTGACTCAGGAAATGATTTGTGCGCACGTGTCACAGCGCACTACAGGAGCTTTAAATGTTTGAACTCGATACCTTATCGACCCTTGTCGCCGCCACGCTGGTGCTGCTACTGGGTCGCAAGCTGGTCCAGTCTGTCTCCTTACTGAAGAAATATACGATTCCGGAGCCGGTGGCAGGGGGGTTACTGGTCGCGGTTGCTCTGCTGGTACTGAAAAAAAGCGTCGGTTGGGAGGTCAACTTTGATATGACCCTGCGCGATCCGTTGATGCTGGCGTTTTTCGCGACGATCGGCCTTAACGCTAACCTTGCCAGCCTGCGCAAGGGGGGACGCGTTGTTGGCGTCTTCCTGGTCGTCGTGGTCGGATTACTGCTGATGCAGAATGCCATCGGTATCGGCATGGCGAGTCTGTTGGGGCTGGACCCGTTAATGGGGCTGATTGCCGGGTCAATTACGCTGTCCGGCGGACACGGTACCGGCGCGGCGTGGAGTAAACTGTTTGTCGAACGTTATGGTTTTGCCAATGCCACCGAAGTTGCGATGGCATGTGCGACCTTTGGCCTGGTGCTGGGCGGGTTGATAGGCGGCCCGGTAGCGCGTTATCTGGTGAAACACTCCACCACGCCGGATGGAATGCCTGACGATCAGGCCGTGCCGACAGCCTTTGAAAAGCCGGATGTGGGCCGTATGATCACTTCTCTGGTGCTAATCGAAACCATCGCCCTGATTGCTATCTGTCTGACCGTGGGCAAAATCGTAGCGCAGCTACTGGCGGGAACGGTGCTTGAACTGCCGGTCTTCGTTTGTGTGCTATTTGTTGGGGTGATCCTCAGCAATGGCCTGGCGCTGGTGGGTTTTTATCGCGTATTTGAGCGTGCTGTTTCGGTGCTGGGGAACGTGAGTCTGTCACTGTTCCTGGCAATGGCGCTGATGAGCCTGAAGCTGTGGGAACTGGCGTCGCTGGCGCTGCCGATGCTGGCGATTCTGGTGGTACAGACCATCTTCATGGCGCTGTACGCGATCTTCGTCACCTGGCGCATGATGGGGAAAAACTACGATGCAGCGGTGTTGGCGGCGGGTCACTGCGGTTTTGGCCTGGGCGCAACGCCGACCGCCATTGCTAATATGCAGGCGATTACCGACCGTTTTGGCCCCTCGCATATGGCGTTCCTGGTGGTGCCGATGGTCGGCGCGTTCTTTATCGATATCGTCAATGCGTTGGTAATCAAGCTGTACCTGCTGTTACCGATTTTCGCGCAATAATAGTTTGTACGGCGGCATTAAAGCCGCCGTGCTCATTAGGCGTTGGAATAACGTTCGGTTTCCGGCATCCAGCGCTCAATCAGCGCTTGTGCCTGCTGCGGATAACGTTCGTGAATATGACGGGCAATACGCTGAACTTCGGGGATCATGGCTTGATCGCGCAGCAAATCAGCTACTTTAAATTCGGCGTTACCCGTCTGGCGCGTGCCCAGTAATTCCCCCGGGCCGCGAATCTCTAAATCTTTTTGTGCAATCACAAAGCCGTCATTGCTGTCGCGCAATACCTGTAAACGCTTCTGCGCCGTTTTCGACAACGGCGATTTATAGAGCAGCACGCAGTGCGATGCGACCGCGCCACGGCCAACGCGCCCTCTGAGCTGGTGCAGCTGCGCCAGGCCCAGTCGCTCCGGGTTTTCAATAATCATCAGGCTGGCGTTAGGAACATCGACCCCCACCTCAATCACCGTAGTGGCGACCAGCAGATGCAGTTCACCCTGCTTAAAGGCCTGCATCACCGCCTGTTTTTCGGCGGGCTTCATGCGGCCATGTACCAGGCCAATATTCAACTCCGGTAACGCCAGCTTGAGTTCCTCCCAGGTAGCTTCCGCCGCCTGCGCTTCCAGCAGGTCGGACTCTTCAATCAGCGTACAGACCCAGTAGGCCTGACGGCCTTCGGTTGTGCAGGCATTGCGCACACGATCAATGATTTCATGGCGACGGGTATCCGGAATAGCAACGGTAGTGACAGGGGTACGGCCCGGCGGTAGCTCGTCAATCACCGAGGTATCGAGATCGGCGTAGGCAGTCATCGCCAGGGTGCGCGGAATAGGCGTTGCGGTCATAATCAACTGATGCGGATGAAAGCCCTGCTGCTGGCCTTTTTCCCACAATGCCAGACGCTGGTGGACGCCAAAGCGGTGCTGCTCATCGATAATGACCAGCGCCAGCCCATTAAACTGCACCTGTTCCTGAAAGATAGCGTGGGTGCCGACAATCATCTGCACCTGACCACTGGCAATAGCCTCTTGCTGCGCCTGACGCGCTTTACCTTTTTGCTTACCCGCCAGCCAACCCACTTCAACGCCCAACGGTTCGAACCAGTTGCGGAAATTATTTGCGTGCTGTTCAGCCAGCAATTCGGTCGGCGCCATCAGCGCCACCTGCTTACCGTGGGCAATAGCGCGCAAGGCGGCAAGCGCCGCAACCAGCGTTTTCCCTGAGCCGACGTCGCCCTGAACCAGACGCATCATTGGCACATCGAGCGCCATATCACGTTCGATCTCTGCCACCACCCGCGCCTGCGCGCTGGTGGGTTTAAACGGCAACGACGCTAACAGTTGCTGCTTTAAGGTATCGTTTGTACTTAGCGGCTGAGCGTGATAGCGCTGCGCGCCTGCGCGAAGTGCCAGCATGCTGAGATTATGTGCCAGTAGCTCTTCAAGAATAAGCCGCCGCTGCGCCGGGTGTTTGCCGGTTTCTAAATCGGCGAGCTGGAGCGTCGGCGGCGGGCGATGCAAGGTACGTAGCGCCTCCGGCAGGCTCATCATACCCTGCGCCAGTTCCGGCGGCAGTAGTTCGGCAATGGCGCAGGTGTCGAGCAACTCCAGCGCCTGATCGGTAAGCTTGCGCAGTGTCGCTTGCTTCACGCCCTCGGTGGTCGGATAGACGGGGGTGAGCGTTTCCTGAAGTTCCGGCGTGCTGAGATCGCCCTGCAGGCGATATTCCGGATGGATCATCTCTGCGCCATACTTGCCGCGCTTCGCTTCCCCGTAGGCCAGCACACGTCGCCCCGTCGCCAGGCTGTTTTTCATCGCCGCGTTAAAATTGAAAAAGCGCATGGTAAGAATGCCGGAACCGTCGCTAATCTGGCAGGTCATCATCCGACGACCGCCGAAAGTGATATTGCAGTTCAGCACTTCACCTTCAACGGTGGCGTAGATGCCAGGCAGCAGTTCGCCAATGGGGTAGAGATGGGTACGGTCTTCGTAACGCAGAGGAAGATGTAATAGCAAATCCTGGACGGTATGCAGGCCAATTTTCGCCAGTTTACTGCTTTGCGCTGCGCCGACACCTGTCAGGGAATTGAGCGGAACAGCGTCTAACAAGCGGCCTGACATGGTGATTACCCTGCCGCCTGCATCGTCGCCCACCAGTCAGCATCGGCGTCGATTTCGCCCTGCTGATTGACGCGAGGATAAGGCAGACCTTTACGTTTAGCGACTTTCGCCAGCACCGGATAACCGCCCTCAAACAGCAGGCGCTGCTGTTCATCTTCCGGCAACATGCTATTTTCACGCAGATACATGCCCGCGTTCTGACGCTGACGCTGGGCTTCATAAAGAATGAGCGCGGAGGCGACGGAAACGTTCAGCGACTGTACCATGCCGATCATAGGAATGATGATATCCCGATCCGCCAGGTCTAATGCTTCCTGAGTAATACCGGTTTTCTCCTGACCCATCAGAATACAGGTCGGGCGCGTGTAATCAATCTCGCGAAAGTCTACGGCCTTATCAGAAAGATGGGTTGCCAGAATCTGCATTCCCCGCCCTTTCAAATGGGCTACCGCATCGCCAATGGTACGGTGTGTTTTCACCTGTACCCAACTGTTGCTGCCCGCCGCCGCGGAAGCCATGGTACGCATCCGGCTACCTGGCCAGATAGCATGGACTTCATGGACGCCAACGGCATCTGCGGTACGAATGATTGCAGAAACGTTATGAGGTTTGTGGACTTGCTCCATGCAGACCGTGAGATCAGGCTGACGCCTGGCGAGCATTTCGCATATACGCGCATAACGTTTTGGATTCATAGCGCTAGTTTCGGTTACGGGTGACTTTAATAACGTCTGGCATCACGCGGATTTTGCGCATGATATTCGCAAGATGTACGCGATCGCGTGCGGTAAGGCGAATAAAGGTACTATAGACGCGACCATCTTTCTCTTCAGTATTCAGGCTTTGAATATTGGAGGTGGTGGTATTAATCGCCGCCGTCAGGTTAGCCAGCGCGCCCTGATGGTTAAACATTTCCACCTTGATTTCGGTAATGAATTCCTGCTCCGTCTCTTTGTCCCATTCGACCGCCATAAATTTCTCTGGCTCTTTCTGGTATCCACGGATATTACGGCAGGATTCGTGGTGGATCACCAGTCCTTTACCTGGGCTTACGTGGGCGATGATCGGGTCGCCTGGGATCGGACGACAACACTTCGCAAAGGTGATAAGCACGCCATCCGCGCCTTTAATCGGCAGGTGGCCGTGATTCGATTGCGCAACGGTCGGCACCACGGCTTCGCCTTGCTGCAGATTTTTCGCGACCACTACGCTCATCGCGTTGCCGAGACCGATTTCCGCCAGCAGATCGTCAAGCGTTGCCAGCTTCATACGATCCAATTCGCGCTGAATATTTTCCTGCGGAATTTCCGCCAGCTTACGACTACCGCCTAAAGCATGGTTAAGCAGACGACGGCCCAGGCTTACGGAGTCATCACGTTTGAGGTTTTTCAGCAACTGACGAATTTTAGCGCGCGCTTTAGAGCTGACGACAAAGTTCAGCCAGGCGGCGTTGGGACGCGCGCCTGGCGCGGTAATAATTTCGACGGTCTGACCGCTGCTAAGCGGCTGCGACAGCGGATAAGGCTGCCGGTCGACACGCGCGCCGACGCAGGCGTGACCGATGTCGGTATGCACTGCATAGGCAAAATCCACCGGCGTAGCGCCAGCGGGCAGTTCGACAATGCGTCCTTCCGGGGTGAAAACGTAAATCTCATCCGGGAAGAGATCGGATTTTACGCTTTCGATAAATTCAAACGAACTACCGGCGCTCTGTTGTAGCTCCAGCAGGCTCTGCATCCAGCGCTGGGCGCGGATCTGCGCCGTGGTGCTGGTCTCACCGTGTTCTTTATACGCCCAGTGCGCCGCGACCCCCATTTCCGCCATCTGATCCATATCTTCGGTACGGATCTGGACTTCAACAGGAACGCCGTGCGGGCCGATCATCGAGGTGTGCAAAGACT
Source organism: Salmonella sp. SAL04162 (assembly GCF_046551535.1). NCBI lineage: Bacteria > Pseudomonadati > Pseudomonadota > Gammaproteobacteria > Enterobacterales > Enterobacteriaceae > Salmonella > Salmonella sp. SAL04162. The sequence goes on along the minus strand of NZ_JBGDVX010000003.1, from coordinate 358,820 downwards.
GATAGCCGTTCGCTTTGGGAATGGCTATATAGTCTTTCACGCGTCCCGGACGCGGCTTATAGAGACTGTGCATCTGGCCGAGTACGCGATAGCAGGTATCGGAGTCATGAACGATGACGCGAAACGCGTAAATGTCCATGATCGAGTGAAAACGCTGCTCTTTGAGCACCATTTTACAGTAGATCGAGTAAAGATGTTTTTCGCGACCGCTAACGCGACACGGAATTCCCGCCTCTTGCAAGCGTCCTTCGATTTCAGAGAGGATTTTTTGGATCATCTCTTTACGGTTGCCGCGCGCCGCTTTTACCACTTCTTTGATGACGCGGTAACGATTGGGATACAGCGCTTCAAAACCCAGCTCTTCCAGCTCGGTTTTAATGTGATGAATACCTAAACGGTGCGCCAGAGGACTGTAGATTTCCAGCGTTTCGCGGGCAATACGACGACGTTTATCCGGGCGTAATGAGCCCAGCGTGCGCATGTTATGGGTACGGTCAGCAAGCTTAATGAGAATGACGCGGATATCCTGCACCATCGCCATAATCATTTTGCGAAAGTTTTCGGCCTGCGCCTCTTTCTTATCGCGGAACTTGAGCTTATCAAGTTTCGACACCCCCTCTACCAGCTCGGCAACGCTTTTACCGAAAAGCTGTTCCATGTCCTGATAGGTGGCGGGGGTATCTTCAATCACGTCATGCAGCAGAGCGGCCATCAGCGTTTCGTAGTCGAGTTTCATCTCGGCCAGAATACAGGCCACCGCTACCGGGTGCGTGATATAGGGTTCACCGCTTGAACGTGTCTGGCCCTCGTGAGCGTCACGTGCAACGAGATACGCCTGCCGAAGACGCTTAATCTGGTCTTCCGGCAGGTAGGTTTGAATCAGTTGATTCAGGCTTTCAAACAGATACAAGGGCGACCCGCTTTGTGATTAACGACGACCTTCAGCAATAGCGGTAACGGCTTGTAATTCAGCGGCTTCCTGCTCTTGCTGTTCCTGGCGCTCGCGGACGTCAAGGATCTGGTTGTTAATCAGACCTTCTTCGATTTCGCGCAGCGCGATAACGGTAGTTTTATCGTTTTCTTCCGGTACCAGCGGATCCTTTCCGCCTACCTGCATCTGACGAGCGCGACGCGCGGCGACCAGTACCAGGTCAAAACGGTTACCAATTTTCTCTACAGCGTCCTGAACAGTTACGCGTGCCATACTTAAAATGCTCCACAGGTGAAGAAATGACTGGGCATGATACTGAAAGTGGGTTCAGTCTGCCAACAATTTGCTGATTAAAGCGTCATGACGCTGCTTTTGGCGGCTCATACGCAGACGTTCAGCGCGAATGATGGTTTTCAAGTCGCTTAACGCGGTATCAAAGTCGTCATTCACAATAAGATAATCATATTCGGCGTAATGGCTCATTTCTGCAACCGCTTGCGCCATTCGTTTGGCAATGACTTCTTCGCTATCTTGCCCGCGACCGCGTAAACGGCGATCCAATTCGATCTTTGACGGAGGCAAAATAAAAATGCTGCGTGCTTGCGGCATCTTTTCGCGAATTTGCTGGGCGCCCTGCCAGTCGATATCCAGAAAAACATCAACGCCGGTTGCCAGCACTTGCTCAATGGTTTCGCGCGAAGTGCCGTAGTAATTGCCAAACACTTCCGCGTGCTCCAGAAACGCCTCCCTGCCAATCATGGTTTTAAACTCATCATGATTTACAAAGAAATAGTGCTCACCGTGCACTTCACCCGGACGCGGCGCGCGCGTGGTATGTGAAACGGAAACCTGAGTGTCATACAACGGTTGGGTTTTTAATAAAGCCTGAATCAGGCTGGATTTACCCGCGCCACTGGGGGCAGAAACAATATAAAGCGTACCTTGAGCCATGAGTATCTTACGTCTGTGATTATCGAAATAGAGCCTTGATACGGGCTTATTATACACATCGCCGTTATGCGACGTAGTCTTTGTCACACTTTTTGCGCCAGATTATTGCATTTTGCGTCCCTTTTTCCGCTTTTATCGCGTCGTTGCAGCAACCCACCAAAAAATCTGGAAAGTGGCTCGGATGATGCATTTTTACCTGTCGGTTTTTATTCACTAAAGCGCTATACCTGCCGGGCAATGTGCGCAGGAGGTCGTGATGAGATTATGGAAAAGCATGGCGTGGGGAATTTTATTGTGGCATTCGCAGAGTGGGGCGCTTTGCCCGACCTGGCCGCCAGCAAGGGCCGCTGAAGAAATCGCCCGTTTACAGCAACAGCTCGCTGACTGGAATGACATCTACTGGAAACAAGGTGTTAGCGCGGTTGACGATAGTGTGTACGACCAACTCAGCGCAAGGCTGGTTCAGTGGCAACGCTGTGTTGGTCAGGATGTATCATCTACTCCGGTTTCACCGCCGTTAAACGGTACAACAATGCACCCTGTTGCGCATACGGGCGTACGCAAACTCGCGGACCGACAGGCGGTAGAACAGTGGATGCGCGGGCGCAGCGAGCTTTGGGTACAACCAAAAGTGGATGGCGTAGCGGTAACGCTGGTTTATCAAAACGGTAAACTGACCAGGGCTATCAGCCGGGGTAACGGACTACAAGGCGAGGACTGGACGCCAAAAATTCGCCTGATCCCCTCTATACCGCAGACAACACAAGGCGCGCTTGCTAACGCGGTGTTGCAGGGCGAAATCTTTCTACAGCGCGAGGGGCATATCCAGCAACGGATGGGCGGGATGAATGCGCGCTCGAAAGTCGCAGGAATGTTAATGCGCCAGGATAACGCCTCCGCGCTAAATTCGTTGGGTATTTTTATTTGGGCGTGGCCGGACGGTCCGGCAAATATGCCCGAAAGATTAAGCCAACTTGCTAAGGCTGGATTCAGTCTGACGAAGAAATATACCCTGGCGGTAAAAGATGCCAGCGAGGTCGAGCGGGCGCGCCAGTCATGGCTGACGTCAGCGTTGCCCTTTGTGACGGATGGCGTAGTGATACGCATGGCTAAAGAGCCCGCGGCACAATACTGGCGACCCGGGCAGGGCGACTGGCTGGCAGCATGGAAATATCCGCCAGTAGCGCAGGTCGCGCAAGTGAGCGCTATTCAGTTCTCGGTGGGGAAAAGCGGCAAAATTACCGTAGTAGCGTCGCTTGTCCCCGTTATATTGGATGATAAGCGGGTTCAGCGGGTCAATATCGGCTCTGTGAAACGTTGGGAAGCGTGGGATATCGCGCCGGGCGATCAGATCCTGGTGAGTCTGGCCGGGCAAGGCATTCCCCGGCTTGATGAGGTCGTCTGGCGGAGTCGTGAGCGGAGTAAGCCTGTACCGCCTGATAGCCATTTCAACTCGCTGACCTGCTTTTACGCGTCGGCAACGTGTCAGGAACAGTTTATCTCCAGGCTGGTATGGCTGGGGTCACGGTCGGCGTTGGGTCTGGACGGAATGGGCGAAGCCAGCTGGCGGGCCTTGCATCAGACGCATCGCTTTGAGCATATCTTCTCCTGGCTTGCCCTGACGTCAGCGCAAATAGCCCACACGCCAGGCTTTGCTAAAGGAAAAAGCGAGCAGATATGGCGGCAATTTAACCTGGCGCGCCGGCAGTCGTTTACCCGCTGGATCATGGCGATGGATATCCCCTTAACGCAGGCTGCATTACAGGCCTGCGGCGATCGTTCATGGGAGCAGTTATTAATGCGAACAGAGCAACACTGGCGGCAGTTACCAGCGACGGGCGAGCGTCGTGCCGGGAGAGTCATCGACTGGCGGAATAATCCGCAGATCAAAGCGCTGAGCAGATGGCTGGCTGCTCAGCATATTCCCGGATTTGGGTCTTAGTGCCCTTCATGGCGGTAATAAAATACCGGCAGGCCAAGTTTAAGACGTAGCGCTAATAACCTTGCTGTAAAGCCAAACAGTAACGTAGAGATAACGACGACATCCGGATTCATGACGTAATGTTGCAGCGCAATATAGAGCACCGCCGAGGCGAACGAAATGCCGGCATATAGCTCTTTTTGAAACACCAGTGGAATGCGTTTGCAGAACATATCGCGGAGCACGCCGCCAAAGACGCCGGTAGTGACGGCGGCTACCACGGCGATAATTGGCCCTTCGCCCATATCAAGGGCTATCTGAGCGCCAATAATAGAGAAAACCACCAACCCCAGCGCGTCAAGTACCAGGAAAAGCTTGCGTAAATAGGGCATGACGGGGGCAACAATGGTGGTCAATACAGCGGCAGTCGCCACAATAATGACATATTCGGGATGCTTCACCCAACCCAGCGGATAGTGACCGAGCAGAATGTCGCGAACCGATCCTCCACCAATGGCAGTGGCGGTAGCAATAATAATTACGCCGAATGTATCCATGCGACGACGACCCGCAGCGAGTGCGCCCGTCATGGCCTCGGCAGTGATGCCAATTAAATAAAGAACGTGCAACAGCATGATTTCCCCCTAATTTACTGGGGGCGAAGATTAACGATTTGTGCGCTGTATCACGATTGAGATTTTCTAAGGCATTACACGATTAATAAATTTTAGTAATGATTTTAAATTTATGATTAATAATTATTTATTATAAATATCAATAAATTGAACATCATTTTTGTGGTTTATTGTATGCGAGGTTTTTCTATTTTGACTTAGATAATTTAAAAGAACGGCGCCCTGGACGCGCCGCCGGTGAATCATTTCATTATGGCTGCTGTGCGGTAAGTTGTGTGATGAAGCGCTGGCGCGAGCGTTCCACATACTGTTGCAAGCCATTGGAATCAAAGAATGCCTGTGTATCGCCGTTGCGAAGTTGCTGTCGTTTCTCCAGTAGCCCGAAGCGGTCACCTTTGTTGGCAATAAAGATATCAACATGCTGGGCGGCCAGTGTTTTAAAGCTGCTCTGAATATCAGTAACCAGGTCAGGGTAATTTTTGTTGTTAATCAGCAGATAGTCAGGTGTGGCGAGACTATCTGCGTAAATTAGCGTCTTGCCGTTGCGGAGCGTTACGCGCCAGGAAGTTGAGCCGGGCAGATGTCCAGGCGTGAATAGTGCTGTCACGGTTATCCCTCCGAGGCTGATGCTTTCCTGGTTGTGGATAATTTTATCAGTGGTGACGGGCGGGAAGGGGAGCGCATCGCCAAGCGCAAAATCCTCTCGTCCACCCCTCGCCATCTGATCGGCGTTGGGTTGGCTGGCGACCAATTGTGCGCCGCTCCACGCTTTCAAACGTGCCATGCCCCCCGCTTGATCCAGCCGCGCATGGCTGTTCAATAGATAGCGTATGTCTGTGAGGCGGAATCCTGCCGCTTCAATATTCGCTTTAATTTGCGGTGCGCTTTCATCCAATCCCGCATCAATAAGAATATGCCCTGCCGGGGTGGTCAGCAGAATAGAAGAGAGATTTTCCGTGCCGACATACCACACGCCTTCTGTGATTTGAAACGGCTTCATAGGCTTAGCCCACGCTTTAAACAGTGATAACGGAGGCGCGGGTGATAACGGTTGTGAAGGATCTAATGCCGCCATGGCAGGAAGTGCTGATGTTGAAAATATACATACAAAGAATAATTCATAGCGATTCATAATGTTCTCCTGATTGAAGCGCCCGCAGTATACCTGGCAGTAATTTAGTCAGGTTCAATAAGAGAGACGTTTAATGAACTTGCTGCAAATGGATATGAACCTGTTAAAAGTACTGTATGTGCTGCTGGAGACGAGCTCTACGGGGAAAACGGCGCAAAAGCTGGCTTTGTCGCCTTCTGCGGTAAGTCATGCGTTAATGAGATTGCGCGATGCGCTAAACGACCCATTGTTTCGACGGGAAGGGAACCGCCAGATTCCTACGCCTTATGCGCAGGCGCTGCGTGACAAATTGGCGCCTGTGTTTGTTTCGCTTAATGAGGAGCTGTTTGGCGATAAAGAGAACGGCTCCCGTTGTTTCCGGGTGGTACTTCCTCCCGCATTGAACGCGCTGCTTACGCCTGTTCTCGCAGAGAAAGGTCATCTTCATCAGGCGGTGATCGAGTGCCTTCCTTTTGCCCGCCGACCCTGGCGTGATGAACTGTTGGATAGCTCGGTTGATTTGGTGCTGGCAATTGGCGACCATCAAAAGCAGGTCAGCGCTCTGCATTACGAGCGGGTGGGGACTACGCGTTTGATCGCGGTTTATGGCGCGCCATTGCGTTCACGTCTGGAGAATGCCACAGCGTTGAATTTTGCTGATCTACAGCATTATCAACACATTTACTGTTTGCCGTGGACAAAAGAGAACAACGAACTGGACAGGCAGCAGGCTCGTGCCGGGTTTGAACGTCCGCTGGCGTTTGTTTGTCATGATTACAGTCAACTTGCGCCTGCTGTCCAGTCGGCGCCGCTAATGGCGATTGTACCGCGCCCCTGGTATGAAAATTTATCCGATAAGCGCGGTCTTTTTGTCCTGCCGCTTGCCGGGGAGCAGGCGGAAGGCGCTATTTTTATGCAGTATCGGGCTTCAACGGTAGAGTGGAAGCGGCGCCTTATCGACGCTATTCGCCGGAAATTAAAAACGTACTACCGATAAACGCGAGAGCCCGCATAAGGCGGGCTCTGTGACATATTGAGCGCCAGAATTATTCAATATTCTGGATTTGTTTATTGAGTGAATGGCTTAAGTTCATGTCTTTGCTGGATTTTGTGATGGGAGATGTTTTGTTGTGTACACCCTTGTGTACACGCTTTTCTGAGGCGCTTGGCCTTTTGGTTGTTTTTTACACTTATCTTAGCCTCACCCTCTCACGCCTTATTGTATGATAGATCTATCCCACAATAAGGAGACAGTCCAGCCATGAGAATGACCAGCCGTAAAAAAGAGATACTGAGCTACTACGAGCCGGATAGTCTCGAATGGGTGATAGGTGAGATTGGCGCGCCGCCTTTCGATGTGTCCGGGATAGCCTACCTCATTCATGGCATGGAATCGCTCGACAAGCGCCACCAGCTCGAATCCACACGCCGCACCCTCGAGAATATGGTGGCTGGTGGGCTATTGGAAAAGGTGACGGTTTATGAGCAGCGGCAAAACATCACCCAGAGTAGTGCCGATGCGCCGGGGGTATGGTGTAACGTGGCTCGCTACGGATTGCCGGGTAAGTGCGGAATATATCGGCATACCGGGGATACCGGTGTCCGGCCGCCTATAGAGGGCGAAGCAATCAGGATAGATGTCCCAGCCTGACAGAATAGCAGCGCCATCAATGCGGCTTATTGTATGAGGGTATCGCTCCACTTTTTTATATATATAAGCAAAAAGGTGTTGGTTCAGTTGGTTCAGTTGGTTCAATTTGTAAAGATGCTTGTTTTTATTAGTTATTTCTCAGAAAAGTGAACCAACACAGCACCATTTTGAACCAACATAGTTTCGCCTTGAACCAACATTTTTCTCGTCGCCATATTCAATTTCCTTTCGTGGAGTCTACATGCGGGAAAATCCCGTATCTTCTTTCATTAATTACTCGTTCGTTAAAGGTGAGAAATCTCACCTTATAGCTTACTGTTATGATGTATAACGCTGTTATACGGTAGTATACTGTACGTCATCCAGTACCACTTAGGCGGTTTATACAGTGAGCAAAACCAATCTGGTAGCATTCCGGATTCCTGCTGATTTACAGGAAGCATTCAATCATTCTGTAGCGGCGTCAGGCGGGGATAAAACTGCATGGCTTGTCGATGCTATACGTCACAAGCTGGGCCAGCCAGAGAATACCATTGATTCTCGTATGATTGGTCTGGTGGAGCGAATGGAAACTGCCGCCGCTGCGTTGATGGCAGGAAAGCAAGGTGTACCTCCAAAACCGTATAACGAGAGCGCGGTGATCCAAATTGCTGCTGATACTATCCGTCAGGGCTTTGACAATGGACGGGTGATAGCCGAACGGATCAACGAAGCCGGGTATCAGACTAAAGCAGGTAAGGCGTGGGACAAGGACATTTACAGTGCGTGGAAGCGTCAAGGTAATAATGCTCAAAAGCTATCAGAGTTGTTAGAGGTGTAGTAGTTCACCGACTCCAATAGCTTATGAGCGCGCGGCCACCAATATTACTAACTTCGTAGTGATGCTGGCTTTTTCCACTGGTAGGCCGGGGCATTCATGCGTTTACGATGTCGTTCTTTTGCCGCCAGCGCGTTTCTAACACCATTTCTCACCTCATAAATAGTGTGTCTATCCAGCGGCCTACCGCTCTTTCTGGCGATTTCCAGCATGGTTAACTCAAGCGTTTGGTGATCCAGCATGGTTATGTCTCCTGTGAGGATAGATATTGGTGTCAAGAGAATCCTTTCTTTTTTATTTAAGCCCTGTCAGCACTTTGTTTTTAACCTTACCGTAATCGTACCGCGTTCATGGGGTAAGGTCGTGGACATCATCGTGGCGTGTGCATGGTTTTGCATTTATGCCGATGATGATGTATCTAACCCTTTGATTTCAGCTAATTCCGTCAGAAAACCGGAATTGCCATTTTTGCTGCGTACAAGAAAGCGTACTCCATACAGGATTATTTTTGACAAGCAAAGCAGGTATTACTGCCGCAAGTCGCTAATGACGTGGTTTCCAGCATCACTCTGTCTCTAAACCCGTCAAGGACTGTCCAAATTTGTAGCTGTTTCGGTGTGGCCCACTATTACGAACCATCCGCTTCGCTGTCGGTCTGTAGCTGTTTCTCCCGCCAGCGACGATACCCTTCTAACTGCCGGGCTTTTCCTTCCGCTGTCTTTGCGCCAGTGCTCATACCACCATGCAGCTTGCATCGCCCGGAAGCAAAGAGCGCCGTTATTTTACAAGGTGTTCCCTTTCTGGTGGTTGCTCCGCATGTCAGGCCGCGACAATCAGCCGGAAATGGTTTTAACGCGCAGATATTCTCTGCCCATGCTCGGTAGAGTTTTCGCTTCTCATTGTCAGTCACAGGCTCGCCTCTTGATGTCAAGTTTTGCTAACTTCTCATGGGGTAGGGCGCATAAGTGAATAAAGCTGGTGGAATAAAAGCCCACCAGCCTAATTAAAGTTACTTCCTTTTCTGGATTATCCCGCCAGGTCGATTAGCTTCATCATGAATATGGAAAAGCGCCATTTTCTTGCTTATTTTCACACCGTTCGCTTCAATTCGCGCCCAATCAGCATCTGAAATGCCGCCTGTAGTGTTAATTTCAAAAGTGATATGTTGAACAACTCCACCACTCCCACCTCCCTGCATATCCCGGTTGCTAATCACCCGACCGTTGTCCCCGGGTATCATGTACTGGTTGCCATTGGCCGCCTGGAATATCTCAGGCTTTCCGTGCTCACCGACACGATACATCGAGCTAGCAGCAACGGGCCCGCCGTTATAGCGGGCGCCGGCAATAGGAAGTGCCTGCCCTGCCGCCATGGAAGAACTATAGGCAGCCAAACCGATAGCAGATGCTTTACCCTGAGTCGCAATAGACGCCGCCATGGCTGCAGGAGCCCAAGCTGTTGCTAGAGCGCCAGCCTCAGCAATTTGTGCGGCAGTTGCGGCAGATGACATGGCCTTACCTATAATCAGGCTCTTAACATACTGAACACCCATATCCACAATGGCGCTTACAACGCTGTTGAGTATTGTCGAACCAATATTGGCGAATGATTCCTGCAGGCTTTGAGTCCCATTTATCAAACCGGTAAGGGCGCTAGAAGTGCTGTTCTGCAGGCCATCCAGCGATGCCGCCAGCAACTCGTTAGCCTGACTCTGGTTGCGGAAGATCTCCCACTGCGCCTCAATACGCTGCTGTTCGTACTGTGTTTCCTGTGCGGTTCTGAGCGCGAGGTACTGAGCGTCTGTTGTCTGTTTGGCGGCGATGTATTCCGCATAAGACATTTGCCCATTTTTATATGACTGGCTAAGAACTGCCTGCTCCTGCTGCTGGTACTGCTGCATGAGCTTCAGTTTTTGAGTGTTCTCATTAGCAAGCTGTTGAACCGGGTCTACCTGTCCTCTCGCCTCGGCAATGGGGTTAACGGATGCCTGCTCTGCTCTGATTTTTGCTAAATTAGTCTGGTGCTGCTGCTCAAGCTGCTCACTCGCCTGGTTATATTGCTGCTGATTTATTTTCTTGGCAGCCAGAGCGGTTTTAAGGTCTTCAACATCCTGCTTGTAGCTCGCGTTTTCTCTGGCTTCCGGTAGTAGTTTTTCAGCAGCGGCCTGAGCTTTAAGGGCGTTTGCTGTATCCCAGATTTCCCCGCGATATTTACCAGCCAGCGCGATCTGCTCTTGAGTTGCGCCTTTCCCCAGTGATTGCTGGGCTGCGAGAACTGCCTGTTCGCGGCTTAATTCTTTTGTCGAATCGGCTGCGAGATCTGATTGCTGCTTCAGTCGCTCAAGCTTCTGAGCAATGGATTCAGCTTGTGAGGCGCCTTTCTTTTGCTGGGACTGTAGGTCTTTCTGTGCCTGCGTATTCCTGTACGTGGCGGCCGCGTCATCCTCCATACGCTTAGCGTGGGGATCGTCTTTCGCAAAACCTGCATCCTCAGCAGCATATTGCGCCTGCAATCGTGCGCGCGCTTCCCCCTGCAGCTTTGAAAGCGCAAGGTTACGCTCAGACTGCTTGATGAGGTTCTTCTGGCCGGCAGTCAGAAGATCCATTTCGCTATTCATTCCAGCCAAATTAACTTTCGCCATTCCCGCGGCGCCGACTAATTCTGTAAGGGGCTTCAAAAACGCAGCGATTGCGCTGGCACCACTATCGGAGGAGCTTTTGGTATTTTGTAATTCAATAACCAGCCTTTGAAGTGCTTCAGGCGTTCGGGTCCTTTGCACCTCGTCCATCTGCTTAACCAGTTTAAATGCGGCCTGCTCAGAAATCCCAAACTTGCTCGCAACTGAGCCCACTGTATTCCCAATACTGTTCGCTGTAGCCTCGAATGCCTGCCCAGCTCCGTACGCCTGCTTCATTGCCTCGGAATAGTCATCGGTAGTAATTTCAAGCGCCGCAAGCCGATCACTAAATCCCTGAATTGACGCATACCCACCCGAAAAGGCGCTTAATGCCTTGTCGCCAAAGTTGATTACAGACGCTGCTGCGTCACCTATAGCCTTTGGTATTTTAGAAACAGCGACGTTGTACTCAATAATGGCTTGATTACGGAGGATAGTGGCTGCTTCTGCATTTGTTTTAGCCAACATCGCGTATTTATCAGATAGGGCAGCCACTCCGTTTTGAGAGATATTAATTACCCGATCCATCGCCTCCGTCGCATCTTTAAGGGCTTCCATGGCATTTTTACCGCCACTTAACGATGTAATCAGCGTCCCGGCAATTACCGAGCTAAGCGCAATCACTGCGCCCAGCACAGCCCCGCCCGGACCAAATGCGCCAGCCAGTTGAGAACCCTGCTGACTAAACGCTAATAATGCCGACTGTCCGCCCTGAACCTGTACGATGAAGTCATTTACCTGATAACCCGCCTGCTGCATGGTGGATTTCCAGTTTTTAGTTCCCTTTGCTCCCGCTTCCGTGCCGTTCTTCATGTCGTACAGCCGCCCAGTCAGATCGGCTATGGTCTTTTTCTCTTCCTCAGTGGCATTACTCCCGGCCCGGAGCTGTGCAGCCAAAATGGCGGCGCTTCTGGCGCTGCCTTCCTGCTGTTCTTCGAGGATTGCGAGCTGGTTGCCCAGCGATTCGATAATTGATTCTGCCCGGCTAAATTCTGAGCTGGCGCTGCTGACTCCGGATCTGGATTCGAGAATAGCCCGGGTTAGAGAGTTAATATTGGTATTAAGCTTTCCTATCGCGCCCTCTACTGCGGCGACATTTCGGGACATAGCACCCGCAGCGCCACTGGTATCATCGATAGCGGAGCTTGTCTGCTTGAGTGTTCCGCCAAGGTTATCAGCGGCTTTGTCCGCTCCGTCGAAGTTTGACTGTAATTGTGAAAGGAATTTATCGACCTGCTTGTTGGCTTTTAGCAGCTGGTCTGTTTCTGCTTTGATGATATAGACAACTGATCCGACTTCCATTGCCCCTCCTTAGTGAACTACACGTTTGTTGCTATTCATCAGGCCGTTCCTGAGCATACTTTCTATAACCAGTGCGCCATGTGCCGTAATCCGGTATTCGCGCCCGTTAATATCAATTAGCCGCACCAGTAATTTATATGCCGAAGCTTCCTTATCAGCGTCTTCACGAACGGCAGAGATAACATTGTCCACCAGCCCTGATGACAACTTATGGGGAACTACCCGCCCTGAGACGCCGTTGTATTCAACGGTATTTCCGCCGGTTACTCGCTCCAGTTCACGAACATAGATTTCTGCGATGGTATCTGCCAGCCTGGTTAACTGCTCCATTACGCCTCCTTCGGCATATTCAGGGCACGATCCATTAGCTGACGTGCGATGACATGAATTGTTGGAGCGAGGCCCAGAGGGGATTTTTTACGCTCCTGCTCCTGCAGCGCTCGAAGTTGTTCAATCTGGTCACGACTGAGCAATACTGGTTTTACTGATGGTGTTGCCATTTTAGTTCCTCCTGATATTTATACAGTAATTATACTTGCATAATCAGCAACGGTTAATGGCGACATTGCGTATTTTGAAATGATTATTTAATGCTCACGATCGAATTTATTGATATGTAGACAATAAAAAACCCCGACAGAGCGGGGCTTATCACAGCGTTTGTATGTTTGTTAATTGCAATGCGTGTCGTATAAAGCGTCCTGCTTGGACATCTCAGTATCAGCCAGCAACGCAGCCAAATCTCCGACATATGAGACATCATCAGTTTTTATAACATGCCCCCTTACCTTAAAATTGAATGTTCTTTCGTTGCGTACCATACTCCCATCACCGCATACCCAGCCACTTAAAGCTTTATTGCTGTTTTGATGGTCTGGTTTGAAAACAAGGTGGCCGTAAGTGAAGGAGGGGTGATCGCCCTTATCCATTTCAGCTTTGAACATTTTGATGGCTGTATCGGACCCACCAGAGGCCGTTGCGTTCTTACTTTCATCGCATCCATAAATTAAAAATAAAAATGGCAAACACAGCAAAGCTTTTTTCATATCACTGACCCTAAAATGTAAATGTGAATAAAGCCTACCAGCGTTTAGCGGAACGGGAAACAGCCCGTGCTAACTGGCTTCCCGTTCCGTTACCATTGTCTAAATAGCTTTGCCCTTCAGCCTGAATGCTTCGCCGTTCGGCCTCGCAATACCCATGCGGCGCTGAGTGTCATTCACGGCCTTGTGCAGGTCCCCGTAATCATCCGCTCTGGCTGGTGGCCTTCTGATTTTTTCCAGGCATTCTTTGCGATGCGTGGCTATCCAGTCCCGATCCCCTTCGCTGTTGCTTTGGGCCATAACCTCAACCCAGCGGGCAGCCGCCCGGCGGTACAGTCCTTTTGCTTCGAGTTCTTCGGCCTTTTCATCCTTAACCATTTTTCTGGCTCTCCACGGCAGATTTCGTTAAGCCGGCCAGCGCGTTCTGCTGCTGTTCGGTGGTCACTTCTCCATAAGGAGTGCCATCAATACCGAAGCGATGCCCACCAGCCGCTAATGCCTTTTTATACTGATAACGCCGGGTATATCCTGCCAGCGCAGCCTTTAGCGAGCCGTTACCAAAATCAATCTTTCTGCTGGCGATGCTATTTTGCAGGTCCTCTAGTACCCCAATCTTCAATGGCTTTGGCTCATTCAGGCTGAACAGCTCAGGCCAGAGTTGCTCGAGGCGCATCATCTTTCTCAGGCGGGCCCTGGCTGCTTTCGTTTTCGGGCCTGTACGCTTCTCTGCGCCGTTCTTTAATTCAGGCGCACCGTTAACGCCTTTCAGTGAAATATTGCCCTCAGACGCCGCCTGCTTCGCCTGCTGCAGATTCTGATATATACCTTTCGGTTTGCGGTTAATCGTGAGTGTGCTCATCAAGATGTCTCCATCACACTAAAAATCATCGGAATGCGGGTATTTTCCTGCCAGAGAGTAATTAGCCATGTTCTGGTGTTGGTTCAAAACGGGCATTTGTTGGTTCAGTGTTGGTTCACTTTTCTGAGAAATAACTAATAAAAACAAGCATCTTTACAAATTGAACCAACTGAACCAACTGAACCAACACCATTTCTACGCACATGAAGAAAATTATTCTTCTGGCTGGCTGTAGTCCCCTGGCTGATAGTTGAGTACGTAAACGTTAATCTGCCGGCCTTCAATGCGCGGTGATTTGCGCTGGTACCCCCGTCCGCTGTTTGGCGGGGTAAGCATTCCGGCATTTTTCAGCACCTCGGCAAACTGCTTGGCATTGAACCCTGCAGCAATCTCCTTCTCGAACGTGGCCGGAAAGGTGTAGAAAATCATCGGGCTCTCGTCGTGCTCTCCGCGCTGGCGGTATCCGGCAAGTTCTCTGATGGGCATGTCTGCAGGACTGTACGGGAAAGGCGCAAAGCGACTCAGGCCGTGTGCGTTAAGAAACGCCTCCGTCTGCTCAACTATCTGCTGGTGCTCCCTGTTGCCCGTGCCAAACTCACGCAGCCAGGCGTTATAGGTGTGCTGTACAGCGTCACGGCAGGTCTGAGCATCCCACCCGGTTACAACCTCACCCAACAACAACGCAGCCTCCAGAATGGCGAAGCGCGCGCCCACTCGGTGTACCTGCTCCCCATAGTCAGCGGGTATCAGGCTGCGCCACCGTTCCTCACACTGGCGTACCACGCTGACTGCCTCCTGCTGGTGGTCTGCCAGCCATTTAATCCATGCCCGGCCCGCTGCGCCGTGTTGGTTTTGCCAGGCATCTTTAAGGGCGTCAGCGTGCTGCTTACCGTTCTGGTGATCGTGAAAACGTACCGCTTTGCTCATTGGGATATTGAGCAGGCGCACCAGCTGCCCGGCCTTCGTTTTCCGCCCTGCAGTGGCGATGAAGGTTTCTAAATCCATTTCGCCGGTACTGATGGCAACGGTCCGCCACCGTTTCAGATCCCGGTTCCCGCCGTCCTTCGCACCCTGCAATTTACCCACGCCGTTAAACAGCGCGTAGGCAGACTGCGACACGCTTACCGGATCTGCGCCCTGTCCGACTTCATCCAGAGGCATCAGGCCGTCATTGTGCGCGGCTGCTTCGTTCGCCAGCCCCAGCGCCGTGCCGTACCACGTCAGACGTAATAAATCGGGGTTGCCGTACAGACTGCTTGCCACGTTCGCAGTGGTTGTCTTACCTGCGCTCGACTGCTCGTAAAAGTGAATCCCGAACCCGTCAGCGCCTGATAACCCGATTAAAGGCGCCGCCAGCGCTGCGGCAATGCCGGTCATCATTGAGTAATTGCCATGTGCCAGCCGCGCTACGCTGTTACGCCACCCTTCTGCGGTACCCGTAACGGTATATCCGGCAGCGGCAGAACTGCGGCCATTGAACAGAACAGGATGTTCAGGCGTTCCGATAATTTCACCATCAGGCATGATGTATGCGCCGCACTGCCAGCCGGTGGCATGAGCAACACGCCACAGCTCTCGCGCACCGCTACGCTGTAGCCAGTCGGCCAGAATGGCGCGAAGGCTGCTTTTAGTCGTGACGTTGATGCCGCCAGCTTTAAGCGTGCGCCATCCCTCGCGCTCACCAATATCGGCCAGAGGGATTGCGGCGGTAACGTGCGAATCTGAACCAAAGGCCAGCCAGCGAATTATCAGGTACTGATCCTTTTCGTCGCGCCCGGTGCCGATAACCTCCAGAGGCGATGCAAGCCAGTTTTCATTGTTGATAATCTCGCCGCTTTCCTTGTCCACTTTAGGCGTGATCCAGTAAACGCCATCTTTGCGGCTCTCAATGCGCGGTTTTAGCGGGTCTTTCTCTGGCTGGTCAGTTTTGCCACCCTCAATGGCCTGTAACTGTGGTTTCACGGCTTCCCCCTGAATCTGGTACATCGAATCACTAAATGCGGCTGTAGCGGCTTCCAGCCCGTTTTGCTGGCGGTAGTCGTCCCAGTCTGCTTTATGGTCTGTCGGTGGCAACGCCACCCAGCCAGCCACGGATAAGGCGGCTTTCTCTGCAGCATCTTTGCCCGTGTTCGCCTGTCCGTCCCGCTGGTGGTCGTTATCGGCGGCAATGACAATCTGCGCGGCTGGATATATCCGGCGCATCACTTCGGCAACGGGTAGCAGGTTGCCAGCGTCTACCGCTGCCACTGTCAGCGCCTCCGGGCGCATCAGGTGAACAGATAGGGCGGTCGCCAGCCCCTCAGCAATTAACACGCACTGCGGCTGTTCTGGTGCGTTTACTACGTGATATGCCCCGCGCTTCGCTGAACCTGTCAGAAGTCGCTTCTCTCCCTGCGGTGTAATGGTCTGTGCAGCGGTCACTGCGCCTGATTCGCCCACCAGTTCCAGCAATAACGATCCATCCGTCATAACAGGATAGTTAAACCCGGACAGCCCTTTTGATTGCAGGTACTCAGATTCGCCCTGCGTGACGCTCTGGCGCATTTCAGCATACAGACGGGCAAACGTAGCCCTTCGCTGCTCTGCGTCCTCTGCTGCCTGTTTCTGGCGCTCCTGCTCACGCTGCTGGCGGTCAGCTTCCAGTTGCTCCCTTCTCTGGCTCGCTATTGCCGGGTCGGTTTGCGCTGCCCGGTAATCAATACACAGCACATCAGCGGCAAGCTGTGCCGCCTCCGTAGTGTCGCAGTTGTTCACTTTCTTAATCAGGTCTAAGCCGTCGCCAGCGCCACACTGGTTGCAGATAAAGCTGCCGCGCCCGTTATCATCGAACCGGAAGCGATCCGTACCACCACATGCAGGGCAGGGGGCATGGCGGCGTGATGAATCAGGCACGTCGATAGACAGGCCAGCCAGCACATAAGGCCAGTTACCAGCGGCGGCGGTGGTCACTTCGCGGATAAGGTCGATATTACGCATTGTGACCCCCTGCGACGGTCGCACCCATGTCGGCGGTCATGTTGCCCCACGCCTCTAATCCCGCATCAGTCAGCCCGCCAGCATCAACGCATCGTGAAAGGTACGCTATCCCGATACTTTCCCACTGAACCGCCGGATAATGCTCTTTGATTGCTTCCAGCGCGTAGCCATCCACAAGGTCGCGCATTCCCTTTACGCCGCCCAGAATGTTCACGCGGACAGACTCGCCGCCCGCATCAATCATGAAATACTCGCCGCCGCTGGTGGCGGTGACGTGTTTATACAGTACTGCTGCGTACTGGTTTGCCAGCGCATTGAGCCGGAAGTTTTTGGTAATCATGTCGCCCCCTCAGTGCGCCACTGGCATTTCAGGCCAGCCGTTTTTATCCAGATCAGCAATAAAGTGATCGTGTAGCTCTGCCAGCGCTTCACGTCCGAACGGGGTTAGTTCACCGCGCTCCGCATCCAGCATGGCGCGGTAGAACACAATGGCGTTCTCTGTTCCCTGCTCAATGCCGTAGCGCTCAATCATTGCGCCCTCGATGTTGTTCGCCATCGCCAGCCGTTCAGCAAACGGGTAAACCACAATGCCCGCTGTGCCATTGGAGTAAATCGCCACCTGCGATGATGCGCCGTCAGATTCAGTAACCGTGGTGGTGCCGTTCTTACGCTTCATCTCAGAAACGAACGTCGCAGCAATCAGCCAGCGCCACATCGTGACTTCGTGCTGCGCTGTAAAGGCGAACCAGCCACGCTCCCCGCCGTCAGCCACTGCCAGATGCAGGGTAAATCCTTCATCGGGGATGTCGTCATACCTGCCGCTATCGAGATGATTTACCGCGTCTGAATAGGGAACAAGGCAAACATGCTCATACATTCCGGCATCATTGCGGGTCATGATATTGACGCCGAGCGGTGAGGCTTCGGCGTGGAACAGGTCGGGATTGCCCGGTTTAATGGTCAGTACGTTGCTCATGCTTTGCCCTCCCGATATTCACGCATTACATGGTCAGCCAGCTTGCTTTCAGCCTCGCTCATTGCTTCGGGTACACCGTGTAACAGCGTCAGAATGGAACCAATCAGGCGCGGTAAATCGGGATCTGTTTTATTGGTAGTGCTCTCCAGCCACATGGATAAAACAGCCTGTGCCTGTTCAATCTGGCAGGCAGCATCAATCAGTTGTAACTGGCTCATGCGCTGGCCTCCGCATCAATTCTGGCTATATCGACAATCGTCAGGACTTTACTCAACCAGCAATACACGATAGCGGCCTGTTCATCGTCGAGTTGAGTGACTAAATCGGTCATAACGTGAGCCAGTCCATCGCGGGCGCGGGTCATCCGTTCTGCTGTACGGTCTGCCAGCGTAAAATCATCCGGGTAAGCCTGCTCGCGGGATAACATCGCTTCGGCTTCAAGCTCGGACGGATGGCGGTATAAAGCGTTAATGTTCATGCGGCCACCTCCAGACGGATACGGCCTGCAAAGAAACAGACGTGATCCCGCGCCAACGTGCGGCGGGCTTCGTGCTCAGTTTCAGCAGCTATGTGATGAATTTTTGCGGTAATTGTCGGCATGTCGCGGCGAACGGCTGCGATTAACCAGATGAATTGCGGATTTTGGGTAGGGGTAGTAGCCATGATGGCAGCCTCCTTTGTGTATGAGGAGTCACCACCTGAGTTTCCACGCTCTAAAGGGGTGGTGACGTTAACGGGGGTGGAAATACCGGACACAAAGGAAACCGGCCTGCCTTTCGGCAGCCCCGCCAACGCCACCATAGATAAATTGCGGGCATTGCCGCTGAATTGGTGTGCGCTATGGCACGACACAAAAAAAGACGCTATTGGCGTCTGTGTCGCCTTTATGTTCAACGGGTTTCCACGCCCGACACCATATTTTGCTGGTGCGCTATAACCATAAACCGGGTTGGCGATAGCCGGCAAGCCTTTTTTTCTGGACTCCGAAAATACACCTTCACCCTTGCGCGTACTGGTCTCGAAAGTCCATGTGGCGCGGTTGTCAGCGGTAGCAAACCATTCCACACAATAAGTCATTTGGGGAATATTATCCCCTGTTTCTGGCTTATAACGTTTGGGTTTTGCTGAGTCGTTAGCGTTAACATTTGCATACATCATGCGATCACCTCTACGGTAAGCCAGCCAGCGGTATAACCCTGCACACGTACACCATCTACACGGTGACGCTTCTTCGTCAGAAAGCGGATATGGTCGGCGTAGACGTGCTGCCATTTACCATCGAGTGCCACACGTTTAAACCACGGATGAGGCTTAGATATGGTCTGGACAACTGGCGCGCAAGCCTTGTGTGGCGCGGATTCTGCTGCGACAACCCCCTTATCATTGCCCGTTACACGGTACAGCCAAAAGCGAGCATCCTTTCCGGTCAGTTTGCGAGTGCGCACCGGAACATAACCAGCCTCACGCATTGCCTTACTGAATGCGGCATCGTCCGGGTAATACTGGCGGCGTAGTTCCGTAGATACTGAAACGGCAAAGCTGCGTTTAGTCTGATACTCCTGCCACTGGTCTACCATCGACAGCGGCAGTCCGTTCACGTCAGGTTCTTTGCGTTCACGCGTGGTAAAGCCCTTGCCCTGGTTGGCTGTCACTTTTTCACCTCCGAAAACTCTTTAATGAACCGCTCCAGCGGCTGTACACATGGAGATTGATAACCGTCGCGGTAGAACGTCACGCGATTGTGAGTAACGCTTTCAACGGCAACTAGTGCGCCGTGAGCGTCTTTGTATCGCTTTTGAGGCTGCGGATAGCTGGTGGATTTAGTCATGGCTTGCCCCCATGCGTTTAGCCAGCCAGCGTTGAGACAGGCGCGTTAATTCCTCTTTCCGTTGGTCGTAATCCATACCCATATCAATGAGCGTGATGTTGGTGCTTTCGAGATAAGCAAGGTGCTCAAGTTGCTCGGCATTCATGTGGTCACGCGGCTCGCCAGTGTGACTGTTAACCTGCGCCCACTGCTTTGCCGTAAGTCCGCCAAGAACGATACGAGACAGCATGTTGCTTTCATTGGTGTAGTGGTATTGCTGCGTGGATTTACCCTGTTCAGCGCGCGATAAACTCAGTGCGTCACACATAGGCTTGAAGCTATTAGCAGCGCTGATGCGGGCTTTAAGCTGGCGCCGATAATGAGCGGCAATCTCCGGAACGCTGCGCTGTAGTTGTTCTTCGCACTGGATGAAGTAGCGGCGGACTGCGCGGCCTTGCTCGTTGCGCTCAACCATCGCCACTTCCTTCGCCATATCCAGTGACAGAAGGTAATCATGTTCGATCTGCTGGCGGGTTTTTGTGCTCGCCCGTTTTGGCGTGCTCAACTTTTCTACACGGATATAGTCAACACCAGCCGCAAAGCCGTACTGGTTGATACGGCCTTTAATCCAGTTAGTGAAGTCTCGTCCAACCCCCAGCGCACGATGAAGCGATCTGGCGCTCGCAATATTAGTTTCACGCCCGCCAATTTGGCCGGGAATAACAGGAACAATAGCGGCGAAGTCATTACCGGCAATTGTGCTGCGGCTGGCGTTGAGTTGAGGGGCGGCCTCAGAAGTCAATCTGCTTTTTTCGATGTTCATTTTCAGGCTCCGTTATGCGGCGTTATATGCGCCCGGGTAAAGGTTGAGGATGTCGGCAATTTCCTGTGCAGAAAGCCCCTTGTGTTCGTTAATAGCGGCAAGATGATTAACGTGCTGGATCACTTTAAGAACATCGCCACGGCTGGCGAAACGGTAGCGAAGGTGTGCACCGATGCCATCCGGGTTCTTTTCGTCGATTCGCTCCAGTTGAATATCAAGCTGGCGTTCAAGTTCAGAGGCATAGTTTCGGCCTGATGAAAGGCGGCAGTAGCGCAGAATATCGTTCTCAGTCCATCCCTCTACGCCTGTACGCAACATATAGACGCGGGCACGATGTTTTTTTGGGGTACGCTTTGATGCTTGAATGCGTTCGGTGTGGGGCGTAACATCAGACATGCGAATATCTGAGTTAGCCGCCTGTAACGGGCGGTTTTTCTTTTCCATCAGGCCACCTTCCCGCGACGTTCTGCCAGCCAGTTATGAATCTCTACCGCATCGAATGCGGTGATCTTCTCACCCAATTTTACCGGGCGCGGTAATGAGCCATTGCGTACTTTTCTGTCGATAGTGGAAACGCTAACGCCAAGCAATTCAGCCAGGCGAAAGCGTCGGATGTAACCATTATTGGGGATGGTGTCTGTAATCATGCTTCCCGTAACCTCTTGTTGATGGTTGCTGCTTCGTTACGGGTATTAAATAAGTAATTGATGCTTTTATGTTTAAAATTTAAATGGTCGCGTTTAAATTTCTAAATATTTGTCTATGGTTTGAGCGGATGGAGCTTTGTAGTCAAAGCCATTTTTTTTGGCCGCATCTTCGAATACGCGCCTGATGACCTCCTTCCTCTTGTTTGAATTCATGTTGATAACCTCTGGCCCCAAGTCAGGCACTAGATGTATAAGACCTTTAATGAATCCACCCAAAGTGCTGGGCATGGCTGCCGGTTGTGCTTTATCCTCGTTTTGTAGATTGATTTCATCCTCAAAAAAAGAGGGTGCCAACGGGAATTCTCCAGTTTCGATTGAGGCATATAGTCGTTCTATGTCATCACGAAGAATGTAAGCCGACTCATTAGTAATTTCATGTTGTTCGTCTCCAACTAAGAAAATTGTGTAATCAGCTTTTTTCCCTTTTTTGTGAGCATAGAGTCGATACTCTTTCTTTACCCCCTTCTTAATGCCACTAAAACCAGGTGGAGTTGAAATTGACCAGATACCGCCATAGGTCATGCCTTGAATTTCTATTGATCCATCTGGTTTGCTTCGCTTTCTTGGTGTTGGATGCGCCCAAGACATATCAATCCCTAAAGTTTGCGCGATTTTAAAGATTTCCGCTTTTTCAGCGTTGTTTAAATCGTTTATAACTTTTTCTTTCTCTGATGGCCTTTTAGGCTTGGCCCAACCAAAAAAGGCACCACCTATAGCCCTTACTGAGATGTTAATAACCCCGATTTCCTTCCAGTGCCAAAAGTCGTCAGGTTCACAACCTAATAACCTTGCTGCTCGAGAAAGAGACATGTATTCCATTGGTGGAGTTTTTTTATCTGCCCAGATGGAAGTGACTTCTGTTTTGCTGCGTAGTGTTCTACTCATACCGCTACCTTTTCGCGCTATGCCTTATTTTGTGATTGAGCCAGGCGGTAAGGCTTCCCGCTTTTCGCCCCGTAGAGCTAGGCTTAAATTGTCCGTTTACTTCGCCTTCCTGATTGGTGTCACGTTATAATCTTCGCCTCTTTCTAGGGCCACCAGCAAATCAGCCCATTGTGACAGCGCAGCTTTGCGTTCATCGAAATACTGGTGTCGGTTATAGATACCCTCTACGCCCCTAATGCGGTGATTCAGGCATCTTTCAGCAACTATTGGATCAACACCCAGCGCTGCTAAATGAGTACGGGCAGTGCGGCGGAAGTCGTGAATAGTGAAGTTCGGAACGTCCGGCATCTCTGAACGAACTTTTGCCAGCGCCACGGGTAGGGTGCTTTCTTGGATATGTGGGATCATCCTGTTTTGCATCTTTCTGGCTGGCAGTACCCATGCACTATTGCATGAGAACGTATGAAGCTCTCTGAGCCATTCAACGGCTGGTGGGGCTAAGGGTATGTCTATTGCGTCCCCGTTTTTGCTCCGTTCCTCTGGTAAGTGCCAGATTGCTCCGTCTAAGTCGAATTCTTCCCAGCGAGCAGCGCATAACTCCATTTTTCGGACGCATAGCGCTAACAATAATTTGAACGTGATTTCATTCTGTCGGCTGAAACCCTTCGCGGTACGCATGGCTTTAAATAGCTGTATTAGCTCATCGCGGGATAACCAGCGGTCGCGGCTAATTTCTTTCCCGCCAGCGTCGGAAACTTCAAAAGCAGAACAGGGATTAATCTCTAGTGCGTGTCGCTTAATGCCATAGTCAAATATACGACGCGTCCAGCGTAAAACGTCCGTTGCTATGGTTGGTGCTCCACGGTCAACAATGCCCTTCAACATGTCGTCAATGTGACGTGGCTTAACATCCTCTACCTTCATGCTACCAATGCTCGGGTTTATATCTTTGTCGATACGGCGGCGCAGTATATCTGGATGCTTCCAGCGTGGCAGGATCTGACGCTCAAAGTATTCTGCGGCAAGGTCTGAAACACGCATGGCATTTTTCTCTGCCTCAATTTTTGACAGCGCTTCGGCTTTACGCTCCTGTTTTTCTGCTGCTACGTCATACCCGAGCGCAACGCGTGCCGCCAATTCTTTCGCTGTCTCTCTGGCCTTAGATAGCGATAGCTCAGCATAAGAGCCAATAAGCATAGCGCGAGACTTACCAGCTAGTTTGTAGCGAAAGCGCCAGCTTGGTAATCGGTCAGCTTCTCTGAATCTGAGGTAAAGCCCGCCGCCATCTGCCCGACCTTCAAAACGTTCACCGGCTTTTATCCACGCGCGGATCTGCATATCAGTTAGTTTTGGCATTTTGCGAATATCCAAACGTTAAAAGTAGGGTGTACCCAATAGGATGTATCATTATCTGGTTGTGTACACCTTTGGGTACACCGTAATAATGCGCTTTGTTGCGTCGTTATGATAGCCCATGATAACAAAAAAGCCCGTCATTGGCGGGCTTTGTGGGTTTTTTGCGTCTTGTTGAATTTTGCTGATAGCTTACTCGATATTCTGGATTTGCTCGCGCATTTGCTCGATCAACACTTTTAATTCAATAGCGGAGTTAGTTACATCAGCGTTGATGGATTTGGAGGCCAGGGTGTTCGACTCACGGTTAAATTCTTGCATCATGAAGTCCAGACGGCGACCTACCGCCTCTTTTTTCTTCAGAATGTTGTAAGTCTCTTTGACGTGCGCTTCCAGACGATCCAGCTCTTCCGCCACATCAATGCGCTGCGCCATCATCACCAGCTCTTGCTCCAGACGGTTGTTTTCCAACTGAACCTGAGCATCTTCCAGCTTCGCGACCAGACGTTCACGCTGCCATTGCAGGATTTCCGGCATATGCGCGCGGACTTTCGCTACTTCGGCGCTGACGCCCTCCAGCCGTTGTTCAATCAGCGCTTTCAGCGCCTGGCCTTCCGTTTCGCGCGCGATGATAAAGTCATCCAGCGTACCGTCCAGCGCGGCTAGAATTTCTGCGGCAATCGCGTCCAGATCCTGCTCTTGCGCTGCCATGACACCTGGCCAGCGCAAAATATCAACCGGATTGATTTCCCCTTCGTCGCTCTGCATTTTGACCCAGTTTGCGGCGCTAACTAATTGTTTCGCGAGCTTTTCATTCAGAATAAGCTCGCCTTGCGCGCTGGCATCGGGTTCAAAACGCAGCATACATTCGACTTTGCCGCGCGTCAGGCGTGTACGAATGCGTTCGCGCACGACGGGTTCAAGACTACGGAACTGTTCCGGCAGACGAAAGTAAGTTTCCAGATAACGCTGGTTTACCGAGCGCATTTCCCAGGTCGCGCTACCCCATTCACCCTTGATTTCACGCCGGGCGTAGGCGGTCATACTGCGGATCATAGATGTTCCCGTTTTTAAAGGAGAGATGAGGGGATTATAGCTATCCAGGCCTTGTCAGGATAGGAATAACCATCGGAAGTCCGTATAATGCGCAGCCACATTCGTTTTAAGCCGGAGATCTCAATATGCGTCCAGCAGGCCGTAGCGCTAATCAGGTGCGTCCCGTAACCCTGACCCGTAACTATACAAAACACGCTGAAGGCTCGGTACTGGTCGAATTTGGAGATACCAAAGTGTTGTGCACCGCCTCCATTGAAGAAGGCGTCCCACGTTTTCTGAAAGGACAAGGACAGGGGTGGATCACCGCAGAGTATGGCATGTTGCCTCGCGCTACCCATACCCGTAATGCGCGTGAAGCAGCAAAGGGTAAGCAGGGCGGTCGTACTATGGAAATTCAGCGTTTGATCGCGCGTGCGCTGCGTGCGGCGGTCGATCTGAAAACGCTCGGCGAATTTACCATTACGCTGGACTGCGATGTAATCCAGGCCGATGGCGGTACGCGTACAGCGTCTATTACCGGTGCCTGCGTGGCGTTGGTGGATGCGCTGAATAAATTGGTTGCCAACGGTAAGCTGAAAACCAACCCGATGAAAGGCATGGTGGCGGCGGTTTCCGTAGGCATCGTTAACGGCGAAGCGATCTGCGATCTGGAATATGTTGAAGATTCCGCCGCAGAAACCGACATGAACGTCGTGATGACTGAAGACGGCCGCATTATTGAAGTACAGGGTACCGCGGAAGGCGAGCCGTTCAGCCATGAAGAACTTCTCACTTTGTTGGCGCTGGCCCGAGGGGGAATTGAATCCATTGTGGCGACGCAGAAGGCGGCGTTAGAAAATTGATTTTAAGGCGACTGAAAAGTCGCCTTTTTTTTGTCCGTAAATTTCGTAAATGATGAAAGTAAGAAAAGGAGCGAATCCATGAAACCGTATCAGCGCCAGTTTATTGAGTTTGCGCTTAACAAGCAGGTACTAAAGTTTGGCGAGTTTACGCTGAAATCCGGGCGCAAAAGCCCCTATTTCTTCAACGCCGGGCTGTTTAATACCGGGCGCGACCTGGCGTTGTTAGGCCGTTTTTATGCCGAAGCGCTGGTGGATTCCGGTATTGAATTTGATCTGCTGTTTGGCCCCGCATACAAAGGTATTCCGATCGCGACGACGACGGCGGTTGCGCTGGCGGAACATCACGATAAAGACCTGCCGTACTGCTTTAACCGCAAAGAGGCAAAAGATCATGGCGAAGGCGGGAGTCTGGTGGGCAGCGCGCTACAGGGCCGCGTGATGCTGGTGGATGACGTGATTACCGCAGGTACGGCGATTCGCGAGTCGATGGAGATTATTCAGGCGCACGGGGCTACACTGGCTGGCGTACTGATTTCGCTGGATCGTCAGGAACGTGGCCGCGGCGAGATTTCCGCGATTCAGGAAGTGGAGCGCGACTATGGTTGTAAGGTTATCTCCATCATTACGCTGAAAGACCTGATTGCCTATCTGGAAGAAAAACCTGATATGGCTGAGCATCTGGCGGCTGTGCGAGCATACCGGGAAGAATTTGGCGTGTAAGCGAATTGCCCGGTGGCGCTTTACCGGGCCTATGTTTCTGTCGCCTGGATAAGGCGTGAGCCACTATCCAGTCAGCGTTACTGTAGCTGAGCGGCAATGAGCGGCCAGCGGGCGTCGAAATCGTCCGTTGGGCGGTATTTAAATTCGCTACGCACGAACCGTGAAAGCATACCTTCACAGAAGGCTAACAGCTGGCTTGCCAGCAGATTTTCATCCGTCGTGTAGCCTTCGCCTTCACGCATTCTTTTTTCTCGTAGCACCTGGCGGAGCTGCGCTTCGATGCGTTCAAAAAGCTGATTAATGCGCCCCTGCAGGCGATCCTGTTCAAACATCAGCGCGTGCCCGGTAAGAATGCGCGTCAGGCCAGGGTTGCGTTCGCCAAAACCCAGAATCAGCAACACAATCAGGCGCAAACGCGTGCTGGTGTTTTTTTCATCTTTTAAAATCAGATTGATACGGGTAATCAGACTATCTTCGATAAACTCAATCAGGCTATCGAACATGCGGGTCTTGCTGGGAAAATGGCGGTATAGCGCCGCTTCGGAAACGCCGACCGAGGCCGCCAGTTTTGCCGTCGTGATGCGTTGGCTTCCATCGCTGGATTCAAGCATCAGCGCCAGTGACTGAAGTATTTCTTCGCGACGATTCCTTTTCGCAGTTTGTTTTTCTGCCATGTTACAAAATACCCCTGAAAATAAGCACTTGCCAGGCGAGCACCCACGCTATAACCGCAAACTCAGCGCTTGCGGCAGTATTATGACGTTATGGGGATGCGTAAAATTTACTTACGGCCAGAATGACCGAAGCCGCCCTCGCCACGTTCGGTGGCGTCAAATGCTTCCACCAGATTAAATTCGGCCTGAACGACCGGAACAAACACCATTTGCGCGATACGTTCGCCCGGTTCAATGGTAAAACTGTCCTGACCACGGTTCCAGATCGAAACCATCAGTTGCCCCTGATAATCGGAATCAATCAGCCCGACCAGGTTGCCCAGCACGATACCATGTTTATGGCCCAGGCCAGAACGCGGCAACATGACTGCCGCCAGTGATGGATCGGCGATATGAATGGCCAATCCGGTAGGCACCAACGTCGTTGCGCCAGGCGCCAGTTCTACGGCGTCGTCGAGACAGGCGCGCAGGTCAAGCCCGGCAGAACCAGAAGTAGCATAAGTCGGCAGCGGAAACTGCTGACCAACACGCGGGTCCAGAATCTTAACGTCGATTTTTTTCATCATAACGGGTCACGATCTCGTCGAGTAATAATTGGCCCAGGAGTTCTTTTCGCTCAAGCGGTAAGACTTTATCTCCATCCTGCCAGAAAAGGTGTAAAGCGTTTTTATCGCTATTAAATCCCTGATTTGAAAGAGAAACATCATTTGCACAAATCAGGTCAAGGTTCTTACGGATACGTTTTTGCCGGGCGTATTCTTCCACATTATTCGTTTCCGCGGCAAACCCAACAACGTAGGGTCGATTGTCACTGAGCGCGGCCACCCCGGCGACAATGTCCGGGTTTTTGACCATTTTTATTAGTAATTCATCACCTTGCGCCGCCTGTTTTTTGATTTTTTCACTGGCGATAGTCTCTGCGCGATAGTCAGCCACGGCGGCGCAGCTAATGAAAATATGCTGCTGTTGAACGGCGGCCTGAACAGCGGCTTCCATGTCCAGCGCGGTTATGACATCAACCCGTTTTACAAAAGGCGGTGTTGGTAACGAAACGGGACCGGAGACCAGCGTGACATTTGCGCCGCGACGCGCTGCGGCCGCCGCAATAGCGAAGCCCATTTTACCTGAGCTGTGGTTGGAAATATAACGCACCGGGTCGAGCGGTTCGCGCGTCGGGCCTGCCGTAATCATGATATTAAGATGTCGCAGATCGTTGACGGCAGCGAAATGCGCGGCGGCCTTATCAACGATAACTAATGGGTCCAGCATTCGGCCTGGGCCTACATCGCCGCACGCCTGACTGCCGCTATCCGGCCCCCAAATGAACAGGCCGCGAGAGGCGAGCACCTCCAGATTATGTTGCGTGGCGGCAGCGCGGTACATCTGTTGGTTCATGGCCGGAAGAACGGCCACCGGGGCTGGCGTCGCCAGGCAGATGGTGGAGACTAAATCATTAGCCATACCCGATGCTACACGGGCGATCAGGTCGGCGGTCGCGGGGGCAAGAATCACCAGGTCGGCCCATTTCCCCAACTCGATATGCCCCATCGCGGCTTCAGCGGCAGGGTCAAGCAGACTGTCGGATACGGGATAACCCGACACTGCCTGTAAGCTCAGGGGGGTAATAAAGGCTTTTGCCGCCTCGGTCATTGCTACGCGCACGTCAGCGCCGCGCTCACGTAAACGGCGCACCAGCTCCGGCGTTTTATACGCAGCGATACCGCCGCTAACGCCGAGAACAATTTTTTTACCGGCCAGGCTCATCATGTCTTTCCTGTTGGGTGACTTTGAAAGGCGGCTATTTTATCACAATCTCTACGGCGTCGTGTCTTTGCCTGCGCTCCACTTTGCGAGGCGCTACGCAAGAACAAAATCGGGGCGTCGATCTCTCCCAAAGGCTGTGCCACTATGCCGCTTCCTTAAAAAAGGAGGTGCGCGTATGGATACGTTGGACGAATTATTACCGCGTGAAAAAATGCTCAGATCCGGCATTGCTTCCCTCAGCGACGTGGAGCTGCTGGCGCTTTTTTTACGTACCGGCACGCCGGGAAAAGATGTTATGACGTTGGCAAAAGAGATATTGCAGCACTTTGGGTCGCTGTATGGCCTGCTGTCGGCGGACTTTGCGCAGTTTCGCGGCGTAAACGGCATCGGCCTGGCGAAATTCGCGCAGTTGAAAGGCATTGCTGAGCTGGCAAGGCGCTATTACAGCGTGCGCATGAATGAGGAAAGTGCGTTGCTGAGTCCGGAAATGACGCGGGAATTTCTGCAAAGCCAACTGACGGGCGAAGAGCGTGAGATCTTTCTGGTGATCTTCCTTGATGCCCAGCACCGGGTGCTTCAGCACAGCCGCCTGTTTTCCGGCACGCTTAACCACGTAGAGGTGCATCCGCGTGAGATTGTTCGGGAAGCGATTAAACTCAATGCTTCAGCGGTCATTCTGGCGCATAACCACCCTTCAGGCTGCGCAGAGCCAAGTAAAGCAGATAAACTTATCACTGAGCGCGTGATAAAGTGTTGCCAGTTTATGGATATCCGGGTGCTCGATCACCTGATAATTGGGCGCGGAGAGTACGTTTCTTTTGCCGAACGCGGCTGGATTTAAGATTCTTTGCGCGATCC
Source organism: Salmonella sp. SAL04162 (assembly GCF_046551535.1). Lineage (NCBI taxonomy): Bacteria > Pseudomonadati > Pseudomonadota > Gammaproteobacteria > Enterobacterales > Enterobacteriaceae > Salmonella > Salmonella sp. SAL04162. Next base: position 329,481 of record NZ_JBGDVX010000003.1, on the reverse strand, counting down.
ATCGGGATCTTTGTCTGTTCGGGACTTGAGCATATCGCCGGGTCAGCGTATACTACGCCACCTTTGAGAATCTCGGGTTTGGCATTTGGGCCTGGCAATCGAGAGTTCAATAGAACTGCGCGATGACCAGGCTGTAAAGCCTGACGAGGCGCCGATACCCCATACGAAGCTCGAGCTAATTTGATTTTTGGAGAATAGACATGTCCCGAGTCTGCCAAGTTACTGGCAAGCGTCCGGTGACCGGTAACAACCGTTCCCACGCACTGAACGCGACTAAACGCCGTTTCCTGCCTAACCTGCACTCTCACCGTTTCTGGGTTGAGAGCGAGAAGCGTTTTGTCACCCTGCGTGTATCTGCTAAAGGTATGCGTATCATCGATAAAAAAGGCATCGAAACAGTTCTGTCTGAACTGCGTGCCCGTGGCGAAAAGTACTAAGTACTAAGAGGAAATAAATCATGGCTAAAGGTATTCGTGAGAAAATCAAGCTGGTTTCTTCTGCTGGTACTGGTCACTTCTATACCACTACGAAGAACAAACGTACTAAACCGGAAAAACTGGAACTGAAAAAATTCGATCCAGTTGTCCGTCAGCACGTGATCTACAAAGAAGCGAAAATCAAATAATTCTCGCTTTGATGTAACAAAAACCTCGCTTCGGCGGGGTTTTTTGTTTTCTGGCCGTCCCCATATTAATGAGACCTGCCACACAGCCGGAGACGTTATGCCTGAATTACCCGAAGTTGAAACCAGCCGCCGGGGTATTGAACCCCATTTAGTTGGCGCTACTATCCTGCACGCCCATATCCGTAACGGCCGTCTGCGCTGGCCGGTTTCAGACGAAATTTATCGTCTGAGCGATACACCTGTCCTTAGCGTTCAGCGTCGTGCTAAATATTTACTGCTGGAGCTGCCTGACGGCTGGATAATTATTCACCTGGGGATGTCGGGAAGCCTGCGGATATTGTCGGAAGCGCTGCCGGCGGAAAAACACGACCATGTCGATTTGGTGATGAGCAATGGCAAAATTCTACGTTATACCGATCCTCGCCGCTTTGGCGCCTGGTTATGGACCAAAGAGCTGGAAGGGCATAACGTACTGGCGCATCTGGGACCGGAGCCGCTAAGCGATGAGTTTAATGGCGAATATTTGCAGCAGAAATGCGCGAAGAAGAAGACGGCGATTAAACCCTGGCTGATGGATAACAAGCTGGTGGTCGGCGTGGGGAATATCTACGCCAGCGAGTCGCTGTTTGCCGCGGGTATTCACCCTGACCGCCTGGCGTCGTCACTCTCGACAGAGGAGTGCGACCTGCTGGCACGGGTGATTAAAGCCGTTTTGCTGCGCTCTATTGAACAAGGCGGGACAACGCTGAAGGATTTTCTGCAAAGCGATGGGAAACCGGGCTATTTTGCGCAGGAGTTGCAGGTGTACGGGCGCAAAGGCGAGCCGTGTCGGGTATGCGGTACGCCGATAGTCGCAACGAAACACGCACAGCGTGCGACGTTCTATTGCCGTCACTGTCAGAAGTAAAACGCCAGGCCCGGCAAGGAAGGAAACTTATTTCAACTTATCCATTAGCGCCTGATGCACATTGTCCGGCAGAAAGTGGGTCACATCGCCCTGATGGCGCGCCACTTCTTTGACCAGCGACGATGAAATAAACGACCACTCTTTGGACGGCATCAGGAAAACGCTTTCCAGTTGCGGCATCAGATGGCGATTCATATGCGCCAACTGCATTTCATATTCAAAATCCGCCACCGCGCGCAGACCACGAATCAGGATATTCGCCTGTCTGTCGCGGGCGAAATTGGCCATCAGGTCGCTAAAGCCTACCACCTCTACGTTACCCAGGTGTGCGGTCGCTTTTTGCGCCAGCGCCACACGTTCGTCCAGGGTGAACATGGGTTTCTTGCCGGGGCTGGCGGCGATAGCCAGAATGACATGGTCGAACATCTGTGTTGCGCGCGTCACAATATCGAGATGACCGTTAGTAATCGGATCAAACGTGCCTGGATAAATCGCCCGTTTTTGCATGACAGTCCTCAATGCGTTTTCGGTGGCAGATAAGGTTCCAGCAGTTGCAGCAGACGCTGGAGCGCGCCCTGATTTTGATACAGCACTTCAACTGCGTGACGTCCGTAGAAATTACGATAATCAGCGTCGGTCAGTAAAGAGGAAACTTCTTTTGCCAGCGTAGCCGCATCGGTAATCGTGATAAGTCCGCTCGCCTGATCCAGACGGGCGCAAATATCTTTAAAGTTAAAGGTATGCGGACCCATCAGTACCGGAATCGCATGAGCGGCGGCCTCCAGCGGGTTATGACCGCCGCGTTCAACCAGCGAACCACCAACAAAGGCGAGATCGGCAATGCCATAGAGCAACATTAATTCGCCCATGGTATCGCCTACCACAACCTGGGTGCTGGCGGACGGCACTTCGCCCGAAGAGCGAGTGATGTAGCTTAACCCTGCCTGACGCACAAGATTGATAGCATCCGGGAAACGCTCCGGATGGCGGGGCACCAGAATCAGTAATAAATTCGGGAATTGATGTAATAACGCCTGGTGAGCGGCGATAACGATACTCTCTTCGCCATCGTGGGTGCTGGTGGCAATCCAGACCGGACGGTGCGGCGCCCACTGGCGGCGTAGCGTAACGGCTTTAGCCGCCAGCTGCGGCGTAACTGAAATATCAAATTTCAGACTGCCGGTGACCGTGACCTGATTGTTCTTCGCGCCCAATGCCACAAAGCGTTCGCCATCTTCTTCGTTTTGCGCGGCAATCAGGGTGATACGGCGCAGGAGCGTACGGACAAACTTGCCAAGCTTCGCATAACCCGCGGCGGAGCGGGCGGAAAGCCGCGCATTAGCGATAACCAGTGGAATATGACGTTTGTGCAGCGCAGCAATCAGATTTGGCCAGAGCTCAGTCTCCATGATCAATACCAGCTTAGGATCAATCTCATTGAGGAAACGATTGAGCGCATCGGGTAAATCATAAGGCAAGTAAACGTGCTGAACATCGTTGCCAAAGGCGGACTGGACGCGCTCCGAGCCGGTCGGCGTCATGGTCGTTACGGTAATAGGCAGATCGGGATAGCGATGACGTAGAGCGCGGACCAATGGGATGGCCGCCAGAGTTTCGCCCACCGAGACGGAATGCAGCATGATTCCGCCCGGTTTCAACGGACGGCGGTAGAATCCGTAGCGTTCACCCCAGCGCTTACGATAGGCCGGCGCTTTACGTCCACGCACCCAAAGCCGTATCCAGATCAGAGGCTGAATAAGGTAGAGAAGAGCGGTGTAAAGCAATTCGAGCATAGTAAATAGCTGACTTATGGATGTGCTGGGGATTCTATGTATTTAGCCTGGGCTTTACCATTACTTTTCCCATTTTTGCGCCAAATTGGCTCAGAAGCGAGGATTCCAGGCGCTGAACCCCATTATTTTTGCATTTTTACGCAATCCATTGAAATTTGCCGCCCTTGTCGCCCCGGACAATGGGAATGACCATTCACAAGAGAGGGACAAATTAATATCTCTTTGAATTTATGATTAAAAAAATGATTGTGTATAAAAATTATTCGTATCGGATTGCTGCGAAAGAAGTGTTACACTAGCGCATCTAAAATGAGTGCGGTATTAGCCATCGGGTTGCTGTGAAGCCTGGGGCGGTAGCGTGCTTTTTTCTGCTTATTTATCCGGACAATTTCAACCAAAGAGTCGCTTGTGGAAAAGCCATTTCGAAGAATTCTGATTATAAAAATGCGTTTTCATGGAGACATGTTACTTACCACCCCTGTCATCAGTACGCTGAAGCAGAATTATCCCGATGCAAAAATCGATGTGCTTCTTTACCAGAACACCATACCGATATTGTCGGAAAATCCGGAGATTAATGCACTCTACGGCATCAGTAACAAAGGCGCAGGAACAAAAGAGAAGATTAAAAACGCGCTATCGCTAATCAAAAAATTGCGTGCTAACTCGTATGATCTGGTCGTCAATCTCACCGATCAGTGGAGCGTGGCGCTCATTGTGCGTTTTTTAAACGCAAAAACAAAAATCTCGCAGGATTTCGGTAATCGTCAGTCTGCTTTATGGAAAAAGAGCTTTACGCATTTAGTACCTTATGCGGGAGAACATGCTGTTGAGCGCACATTATCCGCGCTAAAGCCGTTAGCGTTAAAACAGTATGTCACGGAAACCACCATGAGCTATCGCCCGGAACATTGGGAAAACATGCGACAACAGCTCAAACAACTTGGCGTAACCCGACAATATGTTGTTATTCAACCTACGGCACGGCAGCTATTTAAGTGCTGGGATAATGATAAATTCTCGCAGGTTATTGATGCCGTGCAGCGCCGCGGTTATCAGGTTGTACTGACGTCAGGCCCGGCCGCAGACGAGATGGCCTGCGTGGATGCTATTGCACGCGGCTGTGAGACAAAACCGGTTACTGGTCTGGCGGGTAAAACTCGCTTTCCTGAATTGGGCGCGTTGATTGACCATGCGGATCTCTTTATCGGTGTTGATTCGGCCCCTGGTCATATTGCCGCAGCAGTCAAAACGCCGGTTATTTGCCTTTTCGGCGCGACGGATCATGTGTTCTGGCGTCCCTGGACCGACGACATCATTCAGTTTTGGGCAGGAAATTATCAGCCGATGCCTGAACGGCATGAGCTTGATCGTAATAAAAAATACCTTTCCGTGATTCCGGCTGAAGATGTTATCGCCGCGACGGAAAAAATGCTGCCGCATGAGGCACGCCCCATAGATTTGGACAGCCTGCTATGAGAGTTGCCTTTTGCTTATATAAATATTTTCCTTTTGGCGGTCTGCAGCGTGATTTTATGCGCATTGCCCAAACCGTGGCGGCGAGAGGTCATCAGGTTCGTGTTTATACTCAGTCATGGGAAGGGGAATGCCCGGATAATTTTGAATTAATCCGCGTGCCGGTTAAATCCCGGACGAACCACGGTCGTAACGCAGAATATTATGCCTGGGTGCAACACCATTTGCGCGACCACCCTGTCGATCGGGTGGTTGGATTCAATAAGATGCCGGGCCTTGATGTGTATTACGCCGCAGACGTGTGTTACGCCGAAAAAGTCGCACAGGAAAAAGGATTTTTCTATCGCCTGACATCACGCTATCGGCATTATGCTGCTTTTGAACGCGCCACGTTTGAACACGGCAAGCCGACGCAACTATTAATGCTGACGAATAAGCAGATTGCTGACTTCCAAAAACATTATCAGACTGAAGCGGAGCGTTTCCATATTCTTCCTCCGGGGATTTACCCGGACAGAAAATATAGCCAACAGATCCCAAACAGTCGTCAAATTTATCGTCAGAAAAATGGTATCTCAGAACAGCAAAAATTACTGTTGCAAGTAGGGTCTGACTTTACTCGTAAAGGTGTGGATCGCTCTATTGAAGCGCTGGCATCGCTACCCGAATCTTTACGGCAAAATACGGTGCTCTATGTTGTCGGGCAGGATAAGCCGAAGAAGTTTGCAGCGCTGGCTGAAAGAAGCGGCGTCGGCACGAATGTGCATTTTTTCTCCGGACGTAATGATATCGCGGAGTTAATGGCGGCAGCCGACCTTTTACTGCATCCAGCCTATCAGGAAGCTGCTGGTATTGTTTTGCTGGAAGCCATTACTGCTGGTTTGCCGGTGCTGACAACCGCGGTGTGCGGTTATGCACATTATATTGTGGATGCAAACTGTGGCGAAGCGATGACTGAACCATTCCGCCAGGATGCGCTAAATGAGGTTTTACTCAAAGCGCTGACACAGCCTTCCTTACGCAGCGCCTGGGCTGAAAATGCGCGGTATTATGCTGATACCCAGGATTTATACAGCTTACCGGAGAAGGCCGCAGATATTATTACAGGTGATTTAGATGGTTGAGCTGAAAGCGCCGTTAACCACACTATGGCGCGGTAAAGATGCTTTTGAGGAAGTGAAAACGTTACAGGGCGAAGTGTTCAGAGAGCTGGAGACGCGTCGAACATTGCGGTTTGAGCTGGACGGCAAAAGCTACTTCCTGAAGTGGCATAAAGGCACTTCGCTGAAAGAAATTGTGAAGAACCTGATTTCGTTACGTATGCCTGTTCTGGGCGCTGACAGAGAATGGCACGCCATTCATCGTCTACATGAGCTGGGCGTTGATACGATGCACGGCGTTGGTTTTGGTGAAAAAGGCGTAAATCCGCTAACCAGAACATCATTTATTATCACCGAAGATTTAACGCCTACCATTAGCCTTGAAGACTACTGTGCTGACTGGGCTGTTAATCCACCGGACGCGCAGGTGAAGTGGATGATTATTAAGCGTGTTGCGACTATGGTACGTAAAATGCACGCCGGGGGAATTAACCATCGTGACTGTTATATTTGCCACTTTCTTCTGCATTTACCTTTCACAGGTCGTGAAGAGGATTTAAAAATCTCCGTAATCGACCTGCATCGCGCGCAGATACGTCAGCACGTTCCCCTTCGCTGGCGTGACAAGGATTTAATTGGGCTTTATTTTTCTTCAATGAATATTGGCCTGACTCAGCGAGATATATTCCGGTTTATGCGTGAGTATTTCTCTCTCCCCCTGCGAGAGATTTTGCAAAAAGAATCGGGGTTGATTCATCAGGCGGATGTTAAAGCCGCTCGAATTAAAGAAAGAACAATAAGAAAAAATCTTTAATATAAAATTTATATATTTAAATAGCTTAGAGGCTATATGTTTCTATTCATATGCATGACTAATTTGCAATTATTGATTGCACGGTCAATTATAGAAAAAGAGCAGTTGAAAAAAGTTGATGTTTTATTTATTGGCGATGTAGATAACGTAAAAAATCAGTACTATTTAAAAAAAATTCAGCCGTTATGTCGGCACTCAGACATCGTCCCGCAGGTAGCAAAATTTTCGACATTTAAAACGATTCAAAGAACACGGTATGCTAAAAAAATCATGGAAAAGTATGCCAGAGAATATCATACTGTTTTCTTCGCGAATTTTCATGTCCCGCTTATACACCATATTTTATCCTGTATCACTTTTTCTGAAATAAAAACCTTTGATGATGGTACAAATAATATCAATCAGAAAAGTATAATGTATGAAAATAAGAATATAAGCGCCACATCGAAGTTAATACGAAAGCTGATGGGGCGTAAATATCATAAAGATGAAATATTAAAGTTAGACGCAAAACATTATACTCTATTTCCTAATAGAACCAACATAATTGAAAAGACCGAAGGAATTATATTGGTACACCATAACGGTCTTCCTGATACGAATAATGGCTTTAAAAAAGTATTATTGGGAACTGTATATACTGATGCGTTAAAAAATAAAGAAGATGAGTGTGTTTTTCTTCAGCATCTTCAGCGGTTTATTAAAAAAGAAGCGGTTGATATATATATTCCTCACCCTCGATATGACTCTCATCAGTTTAATGGTGTATTGAATGTTAGCTCTGAAATGATAGCCGAGGACATTATTTTAGAATATCTGGAGCAAGGGATATCATTAGAGATATATGGATTTAATAGCACAGTTCAGTATAACCTAAATAATATCTCAACTATCAAAAATTATAAAATAACCAGCCCTTTTCTAAAAGATAGCTTTAATCATGGACTGGGGTTCGATTTTAATCAGGTCTCAGTATAAATATAGTGTTGATTGGGTTTGTTCTTACAGAATTTTAAAAGTGAAGGAAGCCGAATAACATGAGTGTCAGCAAATGGTGACTTCATTGAAAATAGCATTTATAGGCGAAGCGGTATCTGGTTTTGGAGGGATGGAAACCGTTATTAGCAACGTTATCCATACGTTTGAAAATAGCTCTCCGAAAATCAACTGTGAAATGTTTTTCTTTTGTCGTAATGACAAAATGGATAAAGCATGGCTAAAAGCGATTAAATATGCGCAATCATTCTCAAATATAAAATTAAGTTTTCTTCGTCGAGCTAAGCATGTTTATAATTTTAGTCAGTGGCTGAAAGAAACGTCACCGGATATTGTGATATGTATTGATGTCATCTCATGTCTTTATGCCAATAAAGCACGAAAGAAAAGTGGTAAACAGTTTACTATTTTCTCGTGGCCGCATTTTTCGCTCGACCATAAAAAACATGCAGAATGTATAACGTACGCAGATTATCATCTGGCCATCAGTAGTGGTATTAAAGAACAGATGATGGCACGGGGTATCTCAGCGCAAAATATTAGCGTCGTTTATAATCCTGTCTCTATTAAAACAATCATTGTGCCGTCGCCTGAGCGCGATAAACCCGCTGTATTTCTCTATGTAGGGCGTCTTAAATTTGAAGGACAGAAAAGAGTTAAAGATTTATTTGATGGCTTAGCTCGTACGACAGGGGAATGGCAGCTACATATTATTGGTGATGGCTCAGATTTTGAAAAGTGCCAGGCCTATAGTCGGGAGCTTGGTATTGAGCAGCGTGTGATCTGGTATGGTTGGCAAAGCGCGCCGTGGCAAGTCGTACAGCAAAAAATAAAAAATGTCACCGCGTTACTACTTACCTCTGCGTTTGAGGGATTTCCTATGACCCTGCTGGAAGCAATGTCATATGGAATTCCGTGTATTAGTTCTGATTGTATGTCTGGTCCGCGCGATATGATTAAACCCGGTTTGAATGGTGAGCTTTACACCCCGGGGGCTATAGATGATTTTGTAGGACACCTTAATCGTGTTATTTCTGGTGAAGTAAAATATCAGCATGATATTATTCCCGGCACGATTGAGAGATTTTACGATGTGCTATATTTTAAAAATTTTAATAATGCAATATTCTCGAAATTACAAAAGTGATCACTATGAGCAGAAAATATTTTGAAGAAGAAGTCATTCAACAGACTTTAGATTATAACTATGCACAACATAGTGATGCTGATAAATTTAATATAGCTTATGGGATTGATAAAAACTTTCTTTTTGGCTGTGGTGTCTCTATTGCATCGGTTCTCCTTGCTAACCCAGAGAAGGCGTTAGCTTTCCATGTTTTTACCGATTTCTTTGACTCTGAAGACCAGCAGCGATTTGAGGCATTAGCAAAACAGTACGCTACGCAGATTGTTGTTTACCTAATCGACTGTGAGCGCTTAAAATCGCTACCCAGTACCAAAAACTGGACCTATGCAACATACTTTAGATTCATTATCGCCGATTATTTTTCAGATAAAACAGATAGAGTACTTTATCTGGATGCTGATATTGCATGTAAGGGGAGTATTCAGGAGCTTATTGATCTTAACTTCGCTGAAAATGAGATTGCGGCTGTCGTTGCTGAAGGCGAGTTGGAATGGTGGACTAAGCGCTCGGTTAGCCTGGCAACGCCTGGGCTGGTTTCTGGCTATTTTAATGCCGGTTTTATTTTAATTAACATACCTCTTTGGACCGCAGAAAATATCTCTAAGAAAGCGATTGAAATGCTAAAAGATCCGGAGGTAGTACAGCGCATAACGCACCTTGATCAGGATGTATTAAATATATTGTTAGTGAATAAAGCGCGTTTTGTTGATAAAAAATTTAATACACAATTTAGTCTTAACTATGAATTAAAAGATTCAGTTATTAATCCAGTTGATGCTGAGACTGTATTTGTTCATTATATCGGACCAACGAAGCCCTGGCATAGTTGGGGGGCTTATCCTGTGTCACAATATTTTTTACAGGCTAAGAGCAACTCACCATGGTCTCATTGTGCACTTTTAAATCCAGTCACTAGTCATCAGTTACGTTATGCGGCAAAGCATATGTTTAATCAGAAGCATTATACTTCGGGTATAAATTATTATATAGCCTACTTTAAACGTAAACTTCTTGAATAAAACCCATAGGTGATGTAATGGATTCATTTCCTGAGATAGAAATAGCTGAATATAAAGTTTTTGATGAAAGTAATAATAATAATGATGATAACGTATTAAACATTTCTTATGGTGTTGATGAAAACTATCTTGATGGTGTGGGGGTATCAATTGCTTCAGTTGTATTAAATAATAATATCCCGCTCGCTTTCCATATTATTTGTGATTCATACTCCCCGTGTTTTGTAAAATATATAGAGCGTTTAGCCGTACAGCATCACATAAAAATTTCTCTTTATCTTATTAAAGTAGAAAGCCTTGAGGTATTGCCTCAAACAAAAGTATGGTCGAGAGCAATGTATTTTCGTTTATTTGCTTTCGATTATCTCAGCAAGAAGGTAAACACATTACTTTATTTGGATGCCGATGTTGTATGCAAAGGATCTTTGCAAGATCTTTTACAGCTTGATCTGACAGAGAAGATCGCTGCGGTCGTAAAAGATGTTGATTCCATCCAGAATAAGGTAAATGAGAGATTAAGAGCATTTAATTTACAAGGTGGTTATTTTAACTCCGGCGTGGTTTTTGTTAACCTGAAATTATGGAAAGAGAATGCCTTAACTGAAAAGGCATTTTTACTTCTGGCAGGTAAAGAGGCTGACTCTTTTAAATATCCCGATCAGGATGTTTTGAATATTCTCCTACAGGATAAAGTCATTTTTCTTCCGCGACCGTATAATACCATTTATACTATCAAAAGTGAGTTGAAAGATAAGTCACATAAAAAATATAGCAATATAATTAATGATAATACTATTTTAATTCATTATACGGGCGCTACAAAACCATGGCATGCCTGGGCAAATTATCCTTCAGTTATCTATTATAAAAATGCACGACTGAATTCGCCCTGGAAAGATTTTCCCGCAAAAGATGCGCGTACCATAGTTGAATTTAAGAAGCGATATAAACATCTTCTCGTGCAAGGTCATTACTTTAAAGGCCTTCTGGCTGGAAGCGCATATCTTTATCGTAAAATTTTCCACAAATAATTTCCTTCCCTAAATCTCCATTATGATTATTGAAAAAAAGGTTAAAAACTATACCGTCTTTGTCAAAAAAGACGGTGAAAAATACATTGAGATATTCAAAGATTTTCTATCTTATAATCATCAGATTATTAAAGTCTTCCGTAATATAGAAGATACAAAAGTTGTATTGATTAATACAGACTACGGAAAATATATTCTCAAAGTATTTAGTCCAAAAGTAAAAAATACTGAACGCTTTTTCAAATCGTTAGTAAAAGGAGATTACTACGAAAAGCTTTTTCATCAGACAGATCGTGTGCGGCGTGAAGGGTTTGCGGCGCTTAATGATTTTTACCTGCTGGCGGAAATTAAAACATTACGCTATGTAAAAACATACGTGATGATAATTGAGTATATTGAAGGTATTGAACTTGTTGATATGCCAGAAATTTCTGACGAGGTGAGAGGGAAAATCAAACAGTCGATATATTCTCTGCATCAGCATGGTATGGTTTCGGGCGATCCCCATAAAGGTAACTTTATCCTGCAAGGCAATGAGATCAGAATTATCGATTTGTCCGGAAAAAGACCTTCCAGGCAACGAAAAGCAAAGGATCGTATTGATTTAGAAAGACATTATGGTATCAAAAATAATGTGAGAGATATCGGATTTTACTTATTGATTTATAAGAAAAAACTTCGAAATTTCCTTCGTCGTATTAAGGGTAAGGAAAAGCGCTGATCAATGTAGCACGTTTGGTTTAATTTAAGGGGCTGACTGACTTTTATTTGCTGCAGCGTTATGACATACTTGAGAGAATTTGAGATGTAATATTATTTATTGAATATAACATTTATTTATAGGTTGCATGATAAACATACGAGTTTTTTATGGGCAGTGTTAATTTCATAACTCACGCCGATGTTCTGCAACTTATTGCGAAAAGAACGGCTGAAGATTGTATTATTTTTCTTTCTGGTCCTACGTCCAGAAAGACGCCGCTGTCCTTGTTACGAATGAAAGATGTCATTGCAGTCAATGGTTCTGTTCAATATTTGCTAAACAATAACGTCAAGCCATTTTTGTACCTTCTGACGGATGTTCGCTTCCTCCATCGTCGGCGCGAAGATTTTTATAACTTTAGCCGTAACAGTCAGTTTACTATCGTCAATCTTGATGTGTACGAACAGGCTTCAGTGGATGATCAAAAATATATTGAAGAAAACTGTTTAATTATTCGCTCCTTTTATCGCCGAGAAAAAGGGGGCTTTTTAAAGAAAATTAAATTTAATATCCTCAAGCGAGTTCATAAAGCATTACTTATTTCAGTTCCTCTTTCGAAAAGAGGACGACTGGCTGGATTTTGCAAGGATATCAGCATCGGCTATTGCTCTTGCCATACTATTGCTTATACCGCTATTCAGGTTGCCTATTCCCTCAAGTATAGCCGTATTATATGTTCTGGGCTTGACTTAACAGGCAGTTGCCCGCGTTTCTATGACGAATCTACCAGCCCTATGCCATCTGAGCTTAGTAAAGACCTGTTTAAAATACTGCCATTTTTTACTTTTATGAGAAAAAATGTGAGTGATTTAAATATCTTTAATTTATCAGATGATACTGCAATTCATTACGATATTATTCCATATATTACAGCCTCGGAACTTGAGGATGAAATATATTACGATAAAATTGTCTAGACACTAGATAAATCATTATTTTGCGTTGCTTTGGCACGCATTTCTTTTTCTATAACATTTCTTTTTCTATAAAGTTAACTATTCTGGATTATAGCTATTATGATTAAAAAAATCATATTTACTGTTACTCCTATATTTTCAATTCCTCCTCGTGGTGCGGCTGCGGTAGAAACCTGGATTTACCAGGTTGCAAAACGACTATCAATACCGAGTGCTATTGCTTGTATAAAGAATGCTGGCTATCCTGAATATAATAAAATAAACGATAACTGTGATATTCATTACATTGGGTTTAGTAAAGTTTATAAGCGTCTTTTTCAGAAATGGACTCGTCTCGACCCACTACCCTATTCCCAGCGCGTCCTTAATATTAGAGATAAAGTGACTACCCAGGAAGATAGCGTCATTGTTATTCATAATAGTATGAAACTGTATCGGCAGATCAGAGAGCGCAATCCGAATGCAAAACTGGTTATGCACATGCATAACGCATTTGAACCAGAACTTCCTGATAACGATGCAAAAATTATCGTGCCCAGTCAGTTTCTTAAAGCGTTTTATGAAGAAAGATTGCCTGCCGCTGCTGTTAGTATTGTGCCTAATGGTTTTTGTGCTGAGACTTATAAAAGAAACCCACAAGATAATCTTCGTCAGCAATTAAATATTGCGGAAGATGCCACCGTTCTCTTATATGCCGGGAGAATTTCGCCTGATAAAGGCATCCTGTTGCTTTTGCAGGCGTTCAAAAAATTACGTACCTTAAGAAGTAATATTAAACTTGTCGTTGTTGGCGACCCTTATGCAAGCCGCAAGGGTGAAAAAGCAGAGTATCAAAAGAAAGTACTGGACGCCGCAAAAGAGATTGGAACGGATTGTATTATGGCTGGGGGGCAATCTCCCGACCAGATGCATAATTTCTATCATATAGCCGATCTGGTTATTGTGCCATCTCAGGTTGAAGAAGCATTTTGCATGGTGGCTGTAGAAGCGATGGCAGCAGGAAAAGCGGTTCTTGCCAGCAAAAAAGGGGGAATTAGCGAATTTGTGTTAGATGGCATAACGGGCTATCACCTCGCAGAGCCTATGTCGAGCGACAGTATAATTAATGATATTAACCGTGCGCTTGCTGATAAGGAACGCCACCAGATTGCCGAAAAAGCAAAATCCCTGGTGTTTTCAAAATACAGTTGGGAAAATGTAGCGCAGCGTTTCGAGGAACAAATGAAAAGCTGGTTTGATAAGTGATTGAGTCCTGATGATGGAAAACGCGCTGATACCGTAATAAGTATCAGCGCGTTTTTTTATCTATTTCTTAGCGCCAGCAGAAAACCAGTAATGATACCAATTTGAGCAACATCGACCTGTTCAAAATTACCACGAACGATATAAAAACCAATGAAAGATAAAAATAGCAAAAGATGAGCATTGTAGGGGCTTATCTCTACTTTCCTGAAGGTAGAGCTGGCTGTTTCCCTGATGATAGCGCCGTATAAATAGACCAGGCTCGCCAGACCCAATATGCCAGCACTAAACCAGATGTACAGGATGGTATTATGCGGACCGATGGATTCTTTAAAGGTCCACGTTGGATAATCGACAACGCGTTTATTATAAACACTATCATACACATCATTACCATAGCCGTAGCCCTTGATCGGGTTTTCCTGAATCAGTATCCACGCGGTGCCCTGGGTTCCATTAGTATAACGATATGAGCTATCTGTCTGCTGTAATTTATACAGTAAATGTTCTGGGTCTGGTTTGTTATTATGTTGAGTGATAACCAAAGCGCCGATAATGGCTAATAAAATGGCACCAACTCCTATTAACTTCCATTGGCGGTTCAGTATTGCCCACAGAACACCTACTATGAGCACCGCCAACCATGCCCCTCGCGATAGGGTTCCCAGGATAAAGAAAAGGTAGATAGCGCTAAGCACCAAAAAAACCAACTTAATTGCATTTTTTCTAAACAGCCAAATATTCAATAATGCTGGAAATAAGAAAACCATGGAATCGGACATATGTCGATGCGCATAGCTTATGAATGGCATAATCCCTTTATTATAGTCCTCGATATACAGAATACTCTCTGCAAGGCAGCGAAGCCCTAAACTTGTTAAAAAGGAGAAAAGTACTATTTTCGCAACCGTTTCTTTTGTTTCATCTTTTAATAGTACGGGAATTAATAAAGTATATAATAAGAAACCCTCCAGTACCGTATTTTCAAATTCCTTGAAACTTCCTTTCATATCTGGCGATATGAGTATGGAATAAACAAGGATTAATGATAATACTGCTACGCTATAAAATAGGCTATTTTTGAAAAGAGGGGGGAAACTTTTCGGTGAGCGTGAGACCTGATAAATCGCGGTGATAATCATAAGTATGATTATCAAATGTTTATAACGCGTAATACCATCCAGAAAATACGTGGCAACAAAAAGAAAAACCAGCGCTTTATTCCAGATCGGCTTCCATTTCTCTTTATTTAACGTTAATGATGTGGTTAGCATCTTTTCTCCACAATAGGTTTGGGATGAGACAGAGTCTCTTTAATGAATCTTTCCAAATACGCTTGTGGCATCTAAATTCGCCAGGTTCTGTTCTGGTGAGCAGCATGCCATTTGGTTCTTCCCATAACCTCCAATTAACCCAGGGTCCGTTGGGCCATATAGCGTAATATTCGGTCTGTCGAGCGCGGCGGTGAGATGGCTCAGGCCGGTATCAACCGATACGACAAATTTTGCGCCAGCCAGCACTCTGGCGACCTCCTCCAGGCTCATACGCGGTAACACATCCACATAGTCAAAGCCTTCGGCCAGTCGTTTAGCCCGGGCCTCCTCATGAGGCGCGCCCCAGGGAAGTTTTATCCGTAATCCGGTGTTGCCCACCAGGCCGATAAGCTCGCGCCAGTTTGCTTCCGGCCAGTGTTTATCATCGCGGGTCGTGGCATGTAAAAACACCGCATACGGATCGCTAACCGCCTGCTGGCAATGCAGAAAATGTTTTGCGATGGCATAATCGCCCTGCGACTGCGGTTTATCGTATCCCAGACTTTTGGCGAACAGTTCGCGCGTCCGTTCAACCGCATGTTGTTGCTTTGCGATATGGTGTTTACGGTTATAAAACAGGCTGGCCAGCGGTTCGCGGGCGGTACTCCAGTCCATACCGTGCTTTATCCCATGCGCCAGACGCGTCACCAGCGCCGCGCTTTTCACCAGCCCCTGCGCATCAATCACAGCGTCGTATTGGTATGCGCATACCGCCCGATGAAAGGCTGTGCGTTCCGCTTTGATGGGCGCGGAAAACCAGGCCTTGCGCCAACGGCGAATAGCGACGGGAATCACGCGATCGACAGCACTGTGCCAGGACGGAATTTGCGCAAACCCTTCTTCGACAACCCAATCAAATTGAATCCCCGGAATCGCCTGTTGCGCGTCGGTAAGCGCAGGCAGGGTATGTAATACGTCGCCCATCGATGATGTTTTAACGATCAAAACCCGCATTAAACGCCCTCTTCCGACAACAGCGAATGAAGCTCTTCCTGAACCCGCTGCGGCGTGATATCGATCAGGCTCTGGTGATAGCCTTGCGCCGTATCGCCTTTACGCACTTTGTGATAACCCGTAATAAGACGAATCACCCGGGCCTTATGAGACAGCGGCGGCGTGAAATCCGGGCTACTTGGGCCATACAAGGCGACCAGCGGGCGGTCGAGCGCCGCCGCGACGTGCATTAGCCCGGAATCGTTGGTGACGATGGCTTTACAGGCGGCTATCAGAATGACGGCCTGTTCCAGCTGGGTTTCCCCCGCCAGGTTGCGACACCATGCCTGCTGCTCGCTATTCAGCGCCGCCAGGATCTCATTTCCGGCTTCATGGTCTTTTGCCGAGCCAAACAGTACGACCTGATACCCTTCGTTAATGAGCTGTTTTGCCAGTTCGGCGTAGTGATAGTGCGGCCAACGTTTTGCCGGGCCAAATTCCGCGCCGGGGCAAAAGCCAATCAGAGGACGTTCAGAAGATAGCGAAAAATCGCTGCACATCAGCGACTTTTCACCCTCGCTAACCTGGAGCTGTGGCCAGAGTAGCGGCTGCGGCAGATCTTTCGCCGTGCGCATCACGCCCTTGTCATAGGCCAGCGCCACGTAGCGCTCCACCATCAGCGGCCAGGCGTCTTTATCAAGGACGCGCGCATCGTTCAGCAGGCCATAGCGCATTTCGCCGCGCCAGCCGGTACGGTGCGGGATATTGGCAAAGAAAGGAATCAGCGCCGATTTAAACGAATTTGGCAGCACCCAGGCGCGATCGTAGCGCTTCTCACGCAGGCTATGGCCCAATCTACGGCGCTCGCCGATTTCCAGCGCGCCGTGGCCCAGCGGCATGGGTATCGCCTCGTTAACTTCCGGCATACGCGATAACAACGGACGGCACCAGGCTGGCGCCATCACGTCGATTATCGCCTGGGGATAGCGCGCTTTAAGCGTGCGATAGAGACTTTGCGACATCATCATGTCGCCCACCCAGGACGGGCCAATGACCAAAATTTTCATACTTACGCGTCGCGGTTCAGCCAGGCCATATACTCCGTGACGCCTTCGGCGACGGTCTTAAAGGGTTTGTCGTAGCCCGCGTTGCGCAGATTGGTTAAATCCGCCTGCGTAAACGCCTGATAGCGACCTTTCAGCTTATCCGGGAACGGAATGTATTCAATGCTACCTTTTTTATGGTATGCCAGCGTCGCGTCGGCGACGGCCTGGAAAGATTCCGCACGGCCTGTGCCCAGGTTAAAGATGCCGGACTTGCCGCTTTCCAGGAACCACAGGTTAACGGCGGCCACATCGCCCACGTAAACGAAGTCGCGCTTGAAGTTTTCGCTGCCTTCAAACAGTTTCGGGCTTTCGCCGTTGTTTAACTGTGTATTCAAATGAAATGCCACGCTTGCCATGCTGCCTTTATGGCCTTCACGTGGTCCATAGACGTTGAAATAGCGGAAACCGACAATCTGCGAGTTCGCTTCTGGCAGGATCTGGCGCACGTATTCATCAAACAGGAATTTAGAATAGCCGTAAACGTTAAGCGGTTTTTCGTATTCGCGCGATTCGATGAAATCAGACGTGCGACCGCCATAGGTGGCGGCAGAAGAGGCGTAGAGGAACGGGATTTCGCGCTCAAGACAATAGTGCAGTAGCTCTTTGGAGTATTGATAGTTATTATCCATCATATACTTGCCGTCCCACTCGGTGGTGGAAGAGCAGGCACCTTCATGGAAAATAGCTTCGATATCGCCGAGCTCTTCTCCGGACATAATCTGGATCAGGAAATCTTCCTTATCCATATAGTCAGCAATGTTCAGATCCACCAGGTTTACAAACTTGGTGCCGTCTTTCAGGTTATCCACCACCAGAATATCGGTGATACCTTTATCATTCAGGGCTTTAACGATATTGCTGCCGATAAAGCCCGCGCCGCCGGTAACGATGATCATAACTGTAACCTTTGAATTATGGTGTCAGAGACTGTCTCAGACATGAATGCTCTTATCATAACACTATTCATCCATTCACTGATAACCCGTGAGGATACGCGTGATTTATGCTGCATTTTAAAGAAGTGATGACGCGTCATCTCGTATCAACGTATCGCTTTGGGTAATATGTGCTGAAATTTGCCCAGTCTGGAGAATCGCAATGCGTGGGGATTTTTACAAACAGTTAACCAACGATCTGGAAACCGCCCGGGCGGAAGGATTGTTTAAAGAAGAGCGCATTATTACGTCTGCGCAGCAGGCGGATATCACCGTGGCGGATGGAAGCCACGTTATTAACTTTTGCGCCAATAACTATCTCGGGCTGGCGAATCACCCTGAGCTGATTAATGCCGCAAAAGCGGGAATGGACAGCCACGGTTTCGGTATGGCGTCCGTGCGTTTTATCTGCGGCACCCAGGACAGCCACAAAGCGCTGGAGCAAAAGCTGGCAAGCTTCCTCGGCATGGAAGATGCGATTCTGTATTCCTCCTGTTTCGACGCTAACGGCGGCTTGTTTGAGACGTTGCTGGGCGCGGAAGACGCCATTATCTCCGACGCGCTGAACCACGCGTCTATCATTGACGGCGTGCGTTTGTGTAAAGCGAAGCGCTATCGCTATGCCAACAACGATATGGCAGAGCTGGAAGCGCGGCTGAAAGAGGCGCGTGAGGCCGGCGCGCGTCATGTCCTGATCGCCACCGACGGGGTGTTCTCAATGGATGGCGTCATCGCCAATCTGAAAGGCGTCTGTGATCTGGCCGATAAATACGATGCGCTGGTGATGGTTGATGATTCTCACGCGGTAGGCTTTGTCGGCGAAAACGGTCGCGGTTCCCATGAATACTGCGACGTAATGGGCCGCGTAGATATTATTACCGGTACGCTGGGCAAAGCGTTAGGCGGCGCATCCGGCGGCTATACCGCGGCGCGTAAAGAGGTCGTTGAGTGGTTGCGTCAGCGTTCCCGCCCATATCTGTTTTCCAATTCACTGGCGCCGGCGATCGTGGCGGCTTCTATTAAAGTGTTAGAGATGGTGGAGGCGGGCGCAGAACTGCGCGATCGCTTGTGGGCGAACGCCCGGCAGTTCCGTGAGCAGATGTCTGCCGCGGGATTTACGCTGGCAGGCGCGGATCACGCCATCATCCCGGTAATGCTGGGAGATGCGGTTGTCGCGCAGAAATTTGCCCGCGAACTGCAAAAAGAGGGCATTTACGTTACCGGTTTCTTCTATCCGGTCGTACCAAAAGGTCAGGCGCGTATTCGTACCCAGATGTCTGCGGCGCATACGCCTGAGCAAATTACGCGTGCGGTAGACGCGTTCACGCGTATTGGTAAACAACTGGGCGTGATTGCCTGAGGATGTAAGATGAAAGCGTTATCCAAACTGAAAGCGGAAGAGGGCATCTGGATGACCGACGTTCCGGAACCGGAAGTCGGCCATAACGATTTGCTGATTAAAATCCGTAAAACAGCCATCTGCGGCACTGACGTTCACATCTATAACTGGGATGACTGGTCGCAAAAAACCATCCCGGTTCCGATGGTCGTGGGGCATGAATATGTCGGCGAAGTGGTCGGCATCGGTCAGGAAGTGAAAGGCTTTAAAATCGGCGATCGCGTCTCCGGCGAAGGTCATATCACCTGCGGTCATTGCCGCAACTGCCGCGGCGGTCGTACTCACCTGTGTCGCAACACCACCGGCGTGGGCGTCAACCGTCCCGGCTGCTTTGCGGAATACCTGGTCATCCCGGCGTTCAATGCGTTTAAAATCCCGGATAACATTTCTGATGATTTAGCCTCTATTTTCGACCCGTTTGGTAATGCGGTGCATACGGCGCTGTCTTTCGATCTGGTCGGCGAAGATGTACTGGTATCGGGGGCGGGGCCAATCGGCGTAATGGCCGCCGCGGTGGCGAAACATGTCGGCGCGCGTCATGTGGTGATTACTGACGTCAATGAATACCGTCTGGAGCTGGCGCGTAAAATGGGCGTCACCCGCGCGGTCAACGTCGCGAAAGAGAGCCTGAACGACGTCATGGCGGAGCTGGGAATGACCGAAGGGTTCGATGTGGGTCTGGAGATGTCCGGCGCGCCGCCGGCGTTTCGTACCATGCTGGACACCATGAATCACGGCGGTCGTATTGCGATGCTGGGGATTCCGCCATCAGATATGTCTATCGACTGGACAAAAGTTATCTTTAAGGGCTTGTTCATTAAAGGTATTTATGGTCGTGAGATGTTCGAAACGTGGTACAAAATGGCGGCGCTGATCCAGTCCGGTCTGGATCTGTCACCGATTATCACCCATCGTTTCTCTATTGATGATTTCCAGAAAGGTTTTGACGCCATGCGTTCAGGCCAGTCAGGAAAAGTTATTCTGAGCTGGGATTAATATGTATAGAGACCCGATAATTTTATCGGGTCTGATATACGTTTCATCGTAAAAGGTTGGTGTCATTCACCAACCTTTTTTGTTAGGGAAAATCTGGAAAGCCGTAAAGAATTGTCATAGACATCAAGCATTCGTAATTGCGCTTTACTCTTATTTTACTCGCTAACGTCACGCTCTACTCTGAGTTTTGTGCTTGCTTTTTACTGTAAAAATTAATTATGGCGGCTTAATAGTTTCTTAATAGAGCCACAGTATAAAGGCAGGGTAAATTAAGGTTTTTCTGGTAATCGTTATGAAAAATAGTAAAACCAAAGTGAGTATCATTGTCCCGTTATATAATGCGGGAGCGGATTTTAATGCTTGCATGGCGTCATTAATCGCGCAAACGTGGTCGGCGCTGGAAATTATTATTGTGAATGATGGATCGACTGATCATTCCGTTGAGATAGCAAAACATTACGCGGAACATTACCCGCATGTTCGACTGCTTCATCAGGCCAATGCTGGCGCATCTGTCGCCCGTAATCTTGGCCTGCAAGCGGCGACCGGCGATTACGTCGCCTTTGTCGATGCGGATGACCTGGTCTACCCGAAGATGTATGAAACGCTGATGACCATGGCGCTTAACGATGATCTGGACGTTGCGCAGTGTAATGCGGACTGGTGCGTCCGAAAAACCGGGCACGCCTGGCAATCTATTCCGACCGATCGTCTGCGTTCCACCGGGGTATTAAGCGGACCGGATTGGTTGCGTATGGCGCTGGCCTCGCGGCGCTGGACGCATGTTGTCTGGATGGGCGTGTATCGACGTGCGTTAATTACCGATAACAATATTACTTTCGTTCCCGGACTACATCATCAGGACATATTATGGTCGACGGAAGTTATGTTTAATGCCACGCGCGTACGTTATACCGAACAATCATTATATAAATATTTCCTGCATGATAATTCGGTAAGCCGTTTGCAAAGACAAGGCAATAAAAATCTTAATTATCAGCGGCATTATATTAAAATTACGCGATTATTAGAAAAGCTCAATCGTGATTATGCCCATCGTATTCCGATTTACCCGGAATTTCGCCAGCAAATTACCTGGGAAGCGTTACGCGTTTGTCATGCGGTGCGTAAAGAACCTGATATTTTGACCCGCCAGCGTATGATTGCCGAAATTTTTACTTCTGGCATGTATAGACGGATGATGGCTAACGTCCGCAGCGCGAAAGCGGCTTATCAGACGCTGCTCTGGTCTTTCCGGCTGTGGCAATGGCGCGACAAAACCTTGTCGCACCGTCGTATGGCCCGTAAGGCGCTCAATCTGTCTTAGCGCTCACGTTTTTAGGCGCGGCGATTTTCCCCCAGCCTTGCCACTGGTGCTGAAACCAGACAACCACGGAACTTTGCGTAATGCTCTCGCCGATGACGCTGAAAAAGCGCGTAGCGTAGACCGGTTGCAGCGGTTTTTTCGGCTTGCACATCTTCACGCCGCGAAAGGGATTGCGCGGCGCGTCAATTTTCTGCGGTGTCAAATCAGGTCGGGACGTATCTACCTGCGGTTCGTTGAGCAGGCTGCCTGGACGTACCAGGGTGATATCCGCCGGCAGGCGATAAACCATCTGTTGCAGCACGCGAACCGTTGCGGGATGCGGATGTCCAATCGCGATAGCGGAACCGTTGCGACGGGCCAGTTCGATAGCGCGATTAAACTGACGGCGGATATCCGCCTCGTTTTGCGTATCGTCGAGGAACACTTTGCGCTTGATCACTTTCACACCCGTACCGGATGCCGCGCGCATCGCCTGGCTATTGCCAATCGTCATGCTGTCGAGAAAATAGAGATTGTAATGTTCCAGCGCCTGCATCACTTTTTGCATACCGAACAGGCTGGAAGTCATTGCGCTGCCCATGTGGTTATTAAGCCCGACGGCATACGGCACGTTGTTTACCGCCTCGCGGATAATGCGCTCGATCTCATCGCTGCTCATATCTGGTCGCAGCGTATCCTTCTCCAGCGGCTGTTTGCTTAGCGGCGCCATCGGCAGATGGATTAACACCTCATGCCCGCTATTGTGCGCTTTAGTTGCCATTTCGCGCGCGTGCGGCGCGTTGGGCAGCACGGCGACGGAGATGTTTGGCGGCAGCGCCAGAACCTGGTTTTCCGTATGCGGGCGATAGCCAAAATCATCAATCACGATGGCGAGCTTGCCAGCGAAAACGGGATGTGCAAACGCCAGCAAAGTGGCCAGCGTGAGAATGGAGCGACGAAACTGAGGCAAAACTTATCTTCCCAACCACGGCTGTGGATTGACGGCCTGACCCTGGCGACGAATTTCGAAATAAAGCGAGGGTCTGCCCTGACCGCCGCTACTGCCCACAAGGGCGATAGGTTGTCCGGCGCGCACCTGCGCGCCTACGCTGACCAGCGCGCTCTGGTTATAGCCGTAAAGGCTCATATCGCCTTTACCATGCTCCACGACCACCACCAGGCCATAGCCTTGCAGCCAGTCCGCCAGAATCACCCTGCCGTCGGCGATGGCTTTGACCTCGGTGCCTTCCGACGCGCCGATCACCATCCCCTTCCAACGTAGCTCACCTTGCAGCCGTTCGCCATAGCGATGCAATATCGGGCCGCGTACCGGCCAGTATGCCTGACCGCGAGGCGCGCCCAGACCGCCGGTGCGGGACATTAGCGAACGCTCGCTTTCCGTCGGCTTATAGGTGCTGCCTTTACGCGAGGCTTCCTGCTGCTTATCGCGTACCGCCTGCGCTTCGCGGGCTTCACGCTCCGCTCGCGCTTTGGCCGCCGCTTCTGCCCGTGCGATACTGTTGCGTAGGCGTGATTCGTTGGCGCGTAGTTCGCTTAACTGTTGCTGGCCTTGCTGAATAGACGACTCCAGTCCGGCAAGCGTTTTCTTACGTTCATTACGCGCCTGCTCCAGCTTCGCCTGCTGGGCGCGCTGTTCATACAGCAACGTTTGTTGTTGGCTTTGCTTCTCTTCCAGCTCGGCTTTTTGCGTGGCGACCTGTTCGCGAGTCTGTTTCAGTTCGGCGATAGTCTCCTGGCGCGCCTGGTTCAGATAGCCGAAGTAGGCCTGCAGGCGTTGCCCACGCTGGCTTTCTTCTCCGCTAAGAATAAGCTGAATGCCGGTGTGTTCGCCCTGGCGGAAAGCGGCGTCCAACTGCGCGGCGAGATTACGCTCCTGGCTGGCTTTTTGCTGCTCCAGTTTGGCAATTGAGGCGTTCATCTCATCAATTTGCGCGTTTAACTGATCCAGAGTGCTTTGCGTTTCGCGCAGCTTACGCGCTGCGGCCGAGATGGCCTCTTCCTGGGCTTTCAGTTGTGCCAGGAGGCTGGCGCGCTGTTGCTGCTGCTGGCGTACGTCGCGTTCTTTCGCGGCGATATCGGCCTGAATAGATTTGAGTTGATCACGGTCATCCGCGTGGGCGGAAAAGGCGCACAACAATACGCCAGCGCTAAGTACGCTGGCGTAGAACAAAGGCCTGACTGAAAACGTTCTTGGTTTCACGGCCTGTTGAATGGTGTTAATCGCCTTTCCCCTCATGGGGAGGGATTATTCCACGATGAACAGCGGCTTACCAGTCATCTCTTGCGGGATTTCCATCCCCATCAGCGACAGCATGGTAGGCGCAATGTCTGAAAGTTTGCCGCCTTCAACCGCCTTCACGTTTTTCTCGCCGACATAAATCAGCGGCACCGGCAGGTTGGTGTGGGCGGTATGCGCCTGACCGGTCGCCGGATCGCGCATCTGCTCCGCGTTGCCGTGGTCCGCGGTAATCAACAGTTGTCCACCAACGGACTCAACCGCTTTTGTTACCTGGTCAATGCAGTTATCCAACGCTTCCACCGCTTTGATGGCGGCTTCCAACACGCCGGTATGACCGACCATATCGCCGTTTGGATAGTTACAAATGATGGTGTCGTACTTACCGCTTTCGATCGCCGCGACCAATTTTTCAGTCAATTCTGCAGAGCTCATTTCCGGTTGCAGGTCATAAGTGGCCACTTTCGGGGAGTTGATCAGAATGCGCTCTTCGCCAGCAAACGGTTCTTCTACGCCGCCGTTAAAGAAAAAGGTTACGTGCGCATATTTTTCCGTTTCGGAAATACGCAGCTGAGTTTTGTCGTTTTTCGCCATCCATTCGCCAAAGGTATTCGCCAGCGACGCTGGTGGGTAGGCAACGGCAGTTTTGATGTCGGCGGCGTATTCGGTCAGCATCACAAAGTTCAGATTAACCACTTTCTTACGCGCAAAGCCGTCGAAATCAGCGTTAACGAAAGCGCGGGTAATTTCGCGCGCGCGGTCAGCGCGGAAGTTCATGAAAATCAGCGTATCGCCGTCTTCCATCGCCGCATCAGCCTGGCCCTCGGCGCGGATAACGGTCGCTTTGACAAACTCATCGTTTTCATCACGAGCGTAAGCGGCCTGCAGGCCAGCCACAGCGGTATCCGCCTGGAATTCGCCCTGCGCCAGGGTCATCAGATCATACGCTTTTTCCACGCGATCCCAACGGTTGTCGCGGTCCATAGCGTAGTAACGACCGACGATAGACGCCACGCGGCCTTTGCCCAGCGCGGCGAATTTGTCTTCGAATTTTTTCAGCGAGGCTTCAGCGCTGCGCGGCGGCGTATCGCGACCGTCGAGGAAGGCGTGCAGATAGATTTTTTCTGCGCCGCGCTCTGCGGCCAGTTCCACCATCGCCATAATGTGATCTTCGTGGCTGTGGACGCCGCCCGCGGACAGCAGACCCATAATATGAACCGCTTTACCGGCGTTTTTCGCCTGGTCTACCGCATTGGTCAGGACTGGGTTAGCAAAGAAAGTACGTTCTTTAATTTCAACGTCCAGACGCGTCAGGTCCTGATAAACGATGCGGCCTGCGCCCAGGTTAACGTGGCCCACTTCGGAGTTGCCCATCTGGCGGTCAGGCAGACCCACTTCCAGACCGGATGCGTCGATCAGGGTATGCGGACGTTTTGCCCACAGAGCATCCATCACCGGGGTTTTGGCGTTTAAGATAGCGTTATCCTGCTGTTCTTCACGGTAGCCGTAGCCATCCAGAATCACCAGTACCATAGGTTTTTTAGAAACCGACATTGCGACAACCTCATACTCAATAGACAAAATAATTGCGTAATTTTACTACAGCTGAATCGATAAAATAGCCTCAGAAGATCAAAGAAAGGGATCGCGCTGGCGTGAGAAGGCAAGTAATAGCGTGATTTTTTTTCGTAGCGCCCCGCAAAAATGCATTCCAGTGCACGCTCTGGCTGTATTTGCGCCACTGCGCAGGTATACTCCTTTCCTGGTTTTTTAATCACTACGTCGGGAGTTGTTACCCCCCATGCAAGAAATTATGCAATTTGTTGGCCGTCATCCCATACTGAGTATCGCCTGGATTGCGTTACTGGTGGCGGTTTTATTTACCACGTTCAAAGGTCTGACTTCAAAAGTTAAGGTGATTACACGCGGCGAAGCCACGCGCCTTATCAACAAAGAGGACGCCGTTGTTGTGGATTTACGTCAACGTGACGATTTCCGTAAAGGCCATATCGCTGGCGCGACCAATTTGCTGCCGAGCGAAATCAAAGCCAACAATGTTGGCGAACTGGAAAAGCACAAAGACAAGCCGATTATCGTGGTCGACGGTTCTGGTATGCAGTGCCAGGAATCCGCTAACGCGCTGACAAAAGCCGGCTTTGAAAAGGTCTTTGTGTTGAAAGAAGGCGTAGCAGGCTGGAGCGGCGAGAATCTGCCTCTGGTGCGCGGTAAGTGATTACCCGTCGTTTTCATGACGCAAGGGGAATGACTTGCCCTTGCGTCGACATGAAATCCATCGGGTAAAAAACAGGAGCGAAGTCATGGCCAATATTGAAATCTACACCAAAGCAACCTGTCCGTTTTGCCATCGTGCAAAGGCGCTGTTAAACAGCAAGGGCGTGAGTTTCCAGGAAATTGCGATTGACGGCGACGCCGTGAAGCGTGAAGAGATGATCAAACGTAGTGGCCGAACGACGGTTCCGCAAATTTTTATTGATGCACAGCACATTGGCGGTTGTGACGACTTGTATGCGCTGGATGCGCGTGGTGGACTGGATCCGCTGTTGCGTTAAGGCGTACTCAAGTATTTAAGGACAACACTAAAGGGTTTTACACATGTCAGAACAAAATAACACTGAAATGGCTTTCCAGATCCAACGTATCTATACCAAGGATGTTTCTTTCGAAGCGCCAAACGCACCGCATGTTTTCCAGAAAGATTGGCAGCCAGAGGTTAAACTGGATCTTGATACGGCATCTTCCCAACTGGCGGATGACGTTTATGAAGTTGTGCTGCGTGTTACCGTAACGGCTTCCCTGGGGGAAGAAACCGCGTTCCTGTGCGAAGTTCAGCAGGCCGGTATTTTCTCTATCAGCGGTATTGAAGGTACTCAGATGGCGCATTGCCTGGGCGCATACTGCCCGAACATTCTGTTCCCGTATGCTCGCGAGTGCATCACCAGCCTGGTTTCACGCGGTACGTTCCCGCAACTGAACCTTGCGCCGGTCAACTTTGATGCGCTGTTCATGAACTATTTGCAGCAGCAGGCTGGCGAAGGTACTGAAGAACATCAGGATGCCTGATGAACCAAAGTAATGCGTCAATGACAGTCATCGGTGCCGGCTCGTACGGCACCGCTCTTGCCATCACTCTGGCGAGAAACGGCCACCAGGTTGTCCTGTGGGGCCACGACCCAAAACATATCGCGACCCTGGAGCACGATCGCTGCAACGTCGCGTTCCTTCCCGATGTGCCTTTTCCCGATACGTTACACCTGGAAAGCGACTTAGCAACCGCGCTGGCGGCCAGTCGTAACATTCTGGTGGTGGTGCCAAGCCATGTTTTCAGCGACGTGCTGCGGCAGATTAAACCGCTGATGCGTCCGGATGCGCGTCTGGTATGGGCGACCAAAGGCCTGGAAGCGGAAACGGGGCGCCTGTTGCAGGATGTCGCTCGCGAGGCGTTAGGCGATCAAATCCCGCTGGCGGTGATTTCCGGTCCGACGTTCGCTAAAGAGCTGGCGGCGGGTTTGCCGACGGCAATCTCGCTGGCCTCAACCGATGAGACCTTTGCCGACGATCTCCAGCAACTGTTGCACTGCGGAAAAAGTTTTCGCGTCTATATCAATGCGGATTTTATCGGCGTGCAGCTTGGCGGCGCGGTGAAAAATGTGATTGCGATTGGCGCGGGGATGTCTGACGGCATCGGCTTCGGCGCGAACGCCCGCACGGCGCTAATCACGCGTGGACTGACCGAAATGTCGCGGCTTGGCGCAGCGCTTGGCGCCGATCCCGCCACCTTTATGGGGATGGCGGGCTTAGGCGATCTGGTGCTGACCTGTACCGACAACCAGTCGCGCAACCGTCGTTTTGGCATGATGCTTGGCCAGGGCATGGACGTTAAAGGCGCGCAGGATAAGATTGGCCAGGTGGTCGAAGGCTATCGCAATACGAAAGAAGTTCGTGAATTGGCGCACCGTTTTGGTGTTGAAATGCCAATAACCGAGGAAATTTATCAAGTATTGTATTGCGGAAAAAACGCGCGCGAGGCAGCATTAACGTTATTAGGTCGCGCCCGCAAGGAAGAGCTGAGTCGCCACTAGCCGTAAGGAACTGTTTGCATAAACGACCCAACCCGCACAGAACGGGTTGGTCGTTTTCTGCCCGTCTGGAGTAAGCCATGCCGTGTGAAGAACTGGAAATCGTCTGGAAGAATATTAAAGCTGAAGCCCGCGCTTTAGCTGACTGTGAGCCTATGTTGGCCAGTTTTTATCACGCCACTCTACTCAAGCATGAAAATCTGGGCAGTGCGCTGAGCTATATGCTGGCAAATAAACTGGCGTCGCCCATCATGCCCGCTATCGCTATCCGTGAAGTAGTTGAAGAAGCCTATGCCGCCGACCCGGAAATGATCGCGTCGGCAGCCTGCGATATTCAGGCCGTGCGCACTCGCGATCCGGCGGTGGATAAATACTCCACGCCGCTGTTATATCTGAAAGGCTTTCATGCGCTACAGGCCTACCGTATTGGCCACTGGTTGTGGAATAAAGGTCGCCGCGCGCTGGCTATCTTCCTGCAAAATCAGGTTTCGGTCTCGTTTCAGGTGGATATTCACCCGGCAGCGAAAATTGGCCGCGGGATTATGCTCGACCATGCCACCGGTATTGTGGTGGGGGAGACGGCGGTTATTGAAGATGATGTGTCGATTCTGCAATCCGTCACCCTGGGCGGTACCGGGAAAACGAGCGGCGATCGCCATCCTAAAATCCGCGAAGGCGTGATGATTGGCGCGGGCGCGAAAATTCTTGGCAATATCGAGGTGGGGCGCGGCGCGAAAATTGGCGCAGGTTCCGTTGTTTTACAGCCTGTCCCGCCGCACACTACCGCCGCAGGCGTTCCGGCGCGTATTGTCGGCAAGCCGGGCAGCGATAAGCCGTCGATGGATATGGACCAGCATTTCAACGGGCTACATCATACGTTTGAGTATGGCGACGGCATCTGAATTGCGCGGTACAACTAAAAAACGCTGTTCCGATGGAGTGCAATCCCGGAACAGCGGAGCGAAGAATTCGCAATGTGGACAATCAGGCTGCGGATGATGTCAGCGTGATGCGATCCAGCGGGCCGACGATAAACAGATATGAAATGAGACCAATAAGTCCCATCGAGCCAACGTATAAAATGGCAAAGTCGAACGACTGAGTATTGGCAAGAATCACGCCGA
The DNA here is from genome assembly GCF_046551535.1 of Salmonella sp. SAL04162. Lineage (NCBI taxonomy): Bacteria > Pseudomonadati > Pseudomonadota > Gammaproteobacteria > Enterobacterales > Enterobacteriaceae > Salmonella > Salmonella sp. SAL04162. The sequence goes on along the minus strand of NZ_JBGDVX010000003.1, from coordinate 300,185 downwards.
TGACCAGCGGCGTAACGATGCTTGCCATATTGCCGCACATGTTAAATACGCCGCCGGCAATACCCAGAACTTCCTTCGGCGAGGTGTCGCTGAGTACGCACCAGCCCAGGTTACCAAACCCTTTGGCAAAAAAGGCCAGACTCATCGCCGCAATGACCACAAATTCTGAAGAGGTGTAGTTGGCGATCACTATTACGCAAGAGAGCAACATACCGCAGATAACAGGCAGTTTCCGCGCGACGGTAAGGCTATAGCCGCGTTTGAGCAGCCAGTCGGAGAACACGCCGCCGAGCAGGCCGCCAATAAAACCGGCAATGGCTGGAATACTGGCCACAAAACCGACTTTCAGAATCGACATGCCTTTCGCCTGGTACAGGTAGGTCGGGAACCAGGTCAGGAAGAACCAGGTGATAGAGGTGACGCAGAATTGCCCGATGTAAACACCGATCATCATCCGGTTAACACAGACGGTTTTAATCTGCGCGAAAGTTATTTTCTGCGGCTCCTTTTTACAGCCCAGAGAGGGCTCGCCACCACCGCTACGAATATAGTCAATTTCCGCTTGATTAACTTTTGGATGGTGCATCGGATCTTTGACTTTCATTAACCAGAATATACCGAGCATCACGCCAATAGCGCCAATATAATAGAAGACAAAATGCCAGCTTAAATTATGCAGAATGATCGTCATTAGCGGGGTGATAATGCCCAGCGAGATATATTGCGCAGCCTGATAAACTGAAGTAACGAAACCTCGTTCATTATTGGGAAACCATTGTACGCTTAAACGACTGTTCGCCGGAAAGGCAGGCGCTTCAATCGCGCCCATCAGCAGACGTAGAATAACCAGTACAATTAATGGGCTGCCATACAGATAGATCGTTCCCTGAAACATGGTTACTAACGACCAGCCAATCAATGCGCAACCGTAAACCAGTCGTGAACCGTAGCGGTCTAATAGCCAACCACCGGGTAGTTGCATAATGACATAGGCGATACCAAATGAGGAGAAGGCCAGGCCCATCGCTTCCGGATCAAAACCTAATTCTTTACTCATTATTGGGGCAACTACGGATAGAGTTGCGCGATCCGCATAATTAAATACGGTAGCAAGAAATAAAAATATAAGAATGGTATGACGCACTTTTGTGCGCTTTATTATTGTGTTCATTATCTACTCCTCAGATAAGGGCAGAATGCATCCTGTAAGGTAAGAGAGGCGGGACGGATTCCCGCCAGTCGGGTTAAGGGCGTTTGCCAAATTCACAGGTTAATTGTGTCCAGCGGCGCGCTTGTTCACTGAGCGTGAAACCCAGACCATGACGATCGGAAATCCACATGCGGCCATCGCGCAGCTCAAGTTGCTCGTTGAATAATGGGTTCAGCCACTCGAAATGTTCCAGCCACGGCTCCAGGGGATACGCTGCGGAAAGGTGCAGGTGTACTTCCATCGCAAAGTGCGGCGCCAGCTTACGCCCGTGTTTCGCCGCCAGATCCATAATCTTCAGGAACGGAGAGATACCGCCGACACGCGGCGCATCTGGCTGAACGAAATCGCTGGCATTGCCCAGAATCAACTGCTCGTGTTCCCGGAAACTGGTCAGCATTTCCCCGGTGGCGATAGGCGTATCCAGCGCGGCAGCAAGCTGGGCGTGGCCTTCGATGTCGTAAGCATCTAATGGTTCTTCAATCCAGATAAGATTGAACAGTTCCATTTTACGCCCCATGCGGATAGCCGTTTCGCGATCCCACTGCTGGTTAGCGTCAACCATTAACGGGAACTCATCCCCAAGCGCTTCACGTACTGCGGTTAAGCGGCGAATATCCTCAGCGCAGTTGGGTTGTCCGACTTTCAACTTAATACCGCCAATGCCATTTTCGCGGGAAATCACCACATTTTTCAGCACTTGATCGAGCGGTGTATGCAAGAACCCCCCTGAGGTGTTGTAACACTGAACGGAGTCGCGGTGCGCGCCCAACAGTTTTGCCAGTGGCAGACCGGCACGTTTAGCCTTCATATCCCATAAGGCGATATCGATAGGGGAGATAGCCTGTACCGCCATCCCGCTACGCCCCACTGAGGCTCCGGCCCACAGCAGCTTGGTGTATATTTTGTCGATATCATTGGGATCTTCGCCCAGTAGATTGTCGGCTATCTCTTTGGCGTGAGCATAAATACCCTGGCCGCCAGCACGTTTGGAGTAGCTAAAACCAACGCCCTCAAAGCCGTCGCGACTGCGGATTTCGGCAATGATGATTGCCACTTCGGTCAAAGGTTTCTGGCGACCGGTCAGTACCTTCGCGTCACTCACTGGCGTCGCCAGCGGTAGAAAAGCCAGTGATAGCTTCACCCATTCGATACGATCGCCGGTTTCTGCCGCGGTTCTGGTATTCGCCGCTTTTGCATACGTTACGGCGTCGGAATTCGCGCTTAAAGCCATTTTTTTCTCCTGATAATCACAAAATGATTGCGCTAACATTTTTATTATTAAGCGAACGCAGGATCCAGAAAGTTGATGTTGATTTGAACATTTGATCACATATGTCGTATAAAAAGCAGGATTTATTGCAAAATGGATCACGATCCAAAAATATCTGGGGAAATGCATAATACAAAATGATGGCGCTATCATTTTGTAATGACTGAGCTTGATAAGCTACTGTATTTACGGCCTTTCCTGATGCGAAGCTGGCAATAGCCGCAGGCATGATGAATAATGCGCGGATAAATCAGCCAATCTTTGCAGGGGCATCAGACGTGAAGAGAACCAAATCACCTCGTGCGCCGACGCTGGAAGATGTAGCACGTAGCGCCGGGCTGTCTCCGATGACAGTCAGCCGGGCATTGAATTCGCCACAACTGGTTCGCCCCAAAACGGTTGAGAAAGTCATGCAGGCGGTTCGCGTCACAGGCTACATACCCAACGCGTTAGCCGGTGGTCTGGCGTCGCGACGGAGTAAATTAATCGCTGTCGTCGTGCCGCAAATTAACAACAACATGTTTGTCGATACCATCCAGTCGCTGAGCGATGAACTGGCCCGACGCGGATATCACATATTGCTGTGCGTGGCGGGATATACCGAACAAACGGAAGCGGAATTGGTGGCGACACTGCTTTCCCGCCGCCCCGATGGCGTGGTGCTTACCGGGATCCATCACACGATAGAACTGAAAAAGGTCATCCTGAACGCGGCTATTCCGGTGGTGGAAATTTGGGACTTAACGCCCACGCCGCTTGATATGCTGGTCGGTTTTTCCCATGAAAAAGTCGGGCAGGCGACGGGGGAGTATCTTCTGAGTAAGGGCTATCGTCGTCCCGGCTTGTTGTGGACCGCCGATCGCCGAGCCGCGCAACGCAAGCAGGGGTTATGTAGTGTTCTTCAACGCCACGCTATTCATGCCGTACCGCAGGTGGATGTCCCCCTTCCGGCATCGCTTTCGCTGGGGCGCAGCGGTTTAAGCCAGCTTTTTGACGAAGGGACGTTTGATGTCATTGTTTGCAGTTCTGATACCCTGGCACAGGGGGCGATGATGGAGGCGGAAAGCCGTGGTTTGCGCATCCCGCATGATTTAGCGGTTATTGGTTTTGGCGACCTTGATTTTGCCGCCAGCAATCGACCGTCAATTACTACCGTAAGCGTTGACAGACGCGCCATTGGCCAGCGCGCCGCTACGCTGTTGGCCGATCGTATTGAACAGAAACCGTGCGCAGAAGCTATTGTGGATATTGGCTTTCATTTGATTGAGCGAGAGTCCGCATAAACGGGAACATGCCATCGGGATCGGCCAGGCCGGATAAGGCGTCAGCCGCCATCCGGTACAAATCAACTGCGCAATACCGCGCCGGGATATCCTAACTGGCGCCACGCTTCATACACCACCACCGACACCGCATTCGACAGGTTCATGCTACGGCTATCCGGCATCATCGGAATGCGAATCTTCTGCTCTTTAGGCAACGCATCGAGAATGCTGGCGGGCAGGCCGCGCGTTTCCGGGCCAAACATCAAATAATCGCCATCCTGATAGCTTACGGCGCTATGGGCGGGCGTCCCCTTTGTCGTCAACGCAAACAGGCGCTGCGGATTTTCAGCGGCGACAAAGGCGGCATAATCGTGATGGCGCTGAACCGCGGCGAATTCGTGATAGTCCAGCCCTGCGCGGCGTAAGCGCTTATCATCCCAGGTAAACCCCATCGGTTCGATGATGTGCAGACGAAAGCCGGTATTGGCGCAAAGACGAATGATGTTGCCGGTATTCGGCGGGATTTCTGGTTCGAAGAGTACGATGTTAAGCATGATGCCCCCTTAAATGCGGGGGGCAGAATAGCAGAAATTTACCGGGCTCTCACGCGCAGGCGTTCAGGCGGCATCGCCTTTGCTCATTGGCGCCAGCGCGGCGGGCAAACTTTTCCCCAGTTCCTGCACCAGTGAATCGCCACTGATTTCGCTAATGGATTTCGCGCCGGTCAGGGTCATGGCGACTTTCATCTCTTTCTCGATCAGGTCCAGCAGGTTGGCGACACCCGCTTTTCCTGCCGTCGCCAGCGCGTAGAGATAGGCCCGACCCAGCAGTACGGTATCGGCCCCCAACGCAATCATACGCACGACATCCAGCCCGTTACGAATCCCGCTATCCGCCAGAATGGCGATATCGCCTTTCACCGCATCGGCAATGGCGGGCAGGGCGCGGGCGGAAGAGAGCACGCCATCGAGCTGGCGGCCGCCGTGATTCGACACCACAATACCGTCAGCGCCGAAACGTACCGCATCGCGGGCATCTTCTGGATCGAGGATCCCTTTGATCACCATTGGGCCGTCCCAGAATTCGCGTATCCACTCCAGATCTTTCCAGGAGATGGACGGATCGAAGTTATTTGCCAGCCAGCCGATATAGTCCTCAAGGCCGGTCGGTTTACCCAGATAGGCGGAAATATTGCCTAAATCATGCGGGCGACCGTTCAGGCCGACATCCCACGCCCATTTAGGGTGCATCACCGCCTGCCAGTAACGGCGCATGGCCGCGTTTGGGCCGCTCATCCCGGAGTGGGCGTCACGGTAGCGCGCGCCCGGCGTCGGCATATCCACGGTAAAGACCAGCGTGGAGCAGCCCGCCGCTTTTGCTCGTTCCAGTGCATTACGCATAAAGCCCCGGTCACGCAGTACATAAAGCTGGAACCACATCGGGCGCTTAATGGTTGGTGCAACTTCTTCAATCGGACAGACGGAGACGGTGGAAAGGGTGAACGGAATGCCCTTTGCGTCTGCGGCGGCGGCGGCCTGTACTTCGCCGCGACGGGCGTACATGCCGCACAGGCCTACCGGCGCTAATGCCACCGGCATCGACAACGTTTCGTTAAACAGGGTCGTTTCCAGGCTTAAATCGGACATATTTTTCAGCACGCGCTGGCGCAGAGCGACTTGCGACAGGTCTTCCACATTTCGGCGCAGGGTATATTCCGCATACGCGCCGCCGTCGATGTAGTGGAAGAGGAAAGGAGGCAACGTGCGCTGAGCTGCGGCGCGATAATCGCTGGCTGCTGAAATAATCATGATTTATTCTCCCTGGTCATCTCATTATGGTCGCCGGGCAGGCGGGTAATACGCGCCTGGCGGGCCTGGTCTTCATCAAATCGTTTAATCGTAGTGTGGACAAAACTGAGGTGCGCCATCATCGCTTTACGCGCGCCCTCGGCGTTACCATCCAGAATGGCGTCCATCACCGCCTGGTGTTGTTCCGTCAGCTTTGAGAATACGGGCGGAACGAGATACATACGCTGGCGACTCTGTTTGACGGAGGATTGCAGGACGTCGAAGAAACCGCGCATGGTTTGCAACAGCACCACATTGTGCGAGGCTTCCGCGATCGCCAGATGAAAGCGCACGTCGGCCTGGGAGGCGAGATCCGGGTCTTCGCTGAGCGTCGCATCAAAGCAGAGTCTGATCTTCTCTTTGTCGGCGCTGGTGGCCCGCATGGCGGCGTGCCAGGCCGTACTGGCTTCAATGGCGTGGCGGGCTTCCAGAATGTCGAAGCTGTAATCAGGATCGTCCGCCAGCAGGGTTTTCAGCGGCTGAACGATATTCTGTTCAGACCAGGTTTCGTGTTGCCAGCGGACAAATGTCCCGCCGCCGCGACGACTCACCAGCACGCCTTCACTGACCAGCTTCGCCAGCGCTTCGCGTAAAGAGTTGCGTGATACGCCAAGCTGTAGAGCCAACTGGCGCTCGGCGGGCAATTTCATGCCCGCTTCCAGGTTTTGTTCTTCAATCAGCGCCCGCACGCGAGAGGCAATCTCGTCGGACAGGCGTTTTGGCATCACAATCACGGAATCATCCAGGTTAAAACATAGGCCTGAAGCGTAGTGATCACGCCCACCATACAGGTGAAGATCAGGCTGTGTTTGACGGTAAAACGGAACAGATCGGACTCTTTCCCTACCAGCCCCACCGCCGCGCAGGCGATGGCGATAGATTGCGGCGAGATCATCTTGCCGGTCACGCCGCCGGTGGTATTTGCCGCCACCATCAGCACATCCGAAACGCCGATTTGCTGCGCCGCGGTAGCCTGTAGAGAGGCAAACAGCGCGTTAGATGAGGTATCCGAGCCGGTCAGGAATACCCCCAGCCAGCCGAGGAACGGCGAGAAGAACGTGAAGGCGCTGCCGGTGTGCGCCAGCGCTAACGCCAGCGTGGAGGAAAGCCCGGAATAGTTCGAGATAAACGCGAACGCCAGCACCATGCCGATGGAGTAAATCGGCAACGCCAGCTCTTTCAGCGTGCTGCCGAAGGTCTGGATTGCGGCTGAGGGTTTCATTTTCAGCCAGACGATAGACAACAGCGCGGCAAACAGGATCGCTGTGCCGGTGGCGGAGAACCAGTCAAATTTATACACCGCCGCGTAAGCGGTCGCTTCGTGTACGACTGGCGGCATACGGGCGACCAGTTTATCGAGATACGGTACCGGAACGTTAATTACCCAGTCATACAGCGCGCCGCCGGGGGCAAACAGCGCTTTGAACGGCGGTATGCTCCAGAGAGTGACCGTGGCGGTCAGGAACAGGAACGGCGACCAGGCGCGAACAATTTGTCCTGTCGTATAACGGGTACGGGCCAGCGTCTGATCGACCTGCGACGCGCCCATATCGCCGAAGCGGAAGATGCGTACCGGCTGCCAACGTTTGAGGAACAGCGTCAGACACACCAGAGACACCAGAGAAGAGATAATGTCCGGCAGTTCCGGCCCGATAAAGTTGGAGCTGAGATACTGGGCGATAGCAAATGAACCGCCAGAGACCATTACCGCAGGCCAGGTTTCTTTCACGCCGCGCCAGCCGTCCATAATCGCCATAATCCAGAACAGCACGATAATGGTCAGGAATGGCAACTGGCGGCCTACCATCTGACCGATTTCAAAGCTGTCCAGGCCCGTGACCTGTCCGGCAACCAGAATCGGAATACCCATCGCGCCAAAGGCGACCGGCGCGGTATTTACAATCAGACACAGCCCTGCCGCATACAGCGGATTAAAGCCCAGACCCACCAGCAGCGCGGCGGTTATCGCCACCGGCGCGCCGAAACCCGCCGCGCCTTCAAGGAACGCGCCGAAGCAGAAGCCGACAATCAGCATTTGCAGACGTTGATCGGGGGTAATCGACAGAATTGACGAGCGGATAATGTCAAACTGCCCGGTCTTTACCGAAATTTTATAGACGAAGACCGCGGCGATGATTATCCAGGCAATCGGCCATAGCCCATAGAAGAAGCCATACACGACTGATGCCAGCGCGTGATCGACCGGCATTTTATAGAACAGCAGCGCGACGGCGAGCGCGATAACCACCGTCCACGAAGCGGCAACGTAGCCTTTCAGCTTGAGTTTAATCAGGGCGAAAAAGAAGAACAGGATTGGGAGCGATGCGATCAGGCTGGAAAGCCAGATATTACCCGCCGGGTCATAGTTTTGTTGCCAGAGGTTCATTGCAGGTCTCCTGAGAACCACACGCATAATGGGATGAATCTTTGCTCATCTCGTTGGGGTCACATTATGTGTAAAAGTGGTCCTGCCAATATTGTTGTGTATGGATAATGACAACAAATAGTTAACCATATGTTATTTACTGGCAACGGCATTGTAGGGGTAATTTAATGAAATGTGAACATGTGGCCGGATTTAGCGGGAATTGGTAGGGCCAATTAAGGGGTGAGGACAACAAAGGGAAGTGAAAAGGCAATGGCATTATGCCATTGCCTTTGATGTCGGGAGTATTGTTACTCCATTACCACTGGAAGCCAGCGCCAATAGCTGCAGAGTAATCGCCCTGGCTGTTACTGGTTCCTTGCAATTTATACACCCAGCCCCCGCTTTCACTTACCATGGAGACACCAATAGCGACGGCACTTTCACCATTAAATGTACCGCCAGCAATCGAGGTCATGTTGGCACCTGGAGCGTAGGCTTGTGGCAGACCGGCCATGGCCATCGCTGAGGCGATACCGCCGCTCATCTTGTTTTCTACGCCTTTGATTTTGCTGTTCATTTCACCCATTTTCTGGTCGGTATAGGTGTTTGCTTCTTCGACGCTGCGTTTCAATTGCGCATAGTTAACCGCATCCGTATCGTTCACCGCCGCTGAAACATTGCCGATCCGAGTGGTACCGCCACTCCCGTCTCCCAGGTTGAGCACGCTATAGTTAACCGAGCCATCTGCATTGGTTTCATAACGAACGGAGCCTGCTTCTGAAGCTTTCAGTTGCGCCACATTAACCGCGTCAGTGTTGTTCACCCCTGCGGCAACGTTGGTAATACGGCGTTGTTGGGTAGAAGAGCCGACAGACACAGTATTAGCTTCATCTGCGACTGAATTTGTGCCTAACGCTACGCTGTTTTCAGCGGCAGCAATAGAGCCAGATCCAATCGCGACGCTGTCCGCACCCTGGGCATTTGCATCTACGCCATCAGTGTTGGTCTTGAAGTACTTGGTGCTACCGGTAGTGACGATATCGCCAATGCCGTTTTCAATATTGGTGACGCGAGTATCAAGACTACTCACCTGCGTGTTCAGGTTATTAATGCTTTCGGTATTTGCGGCAACACGGCTGTCGGTGACTTTCAATTGACTAACGTTAACGGCATCGGTATCTGCCGAACCCGCCGCGACGTTAGTGATCTGACGTTGACCGTCTTCACTGCCGACAGAGAACTCACCGACAGAGTTCTGCGGTGCGTCCATGTTGTAGGCGGTGTAGTCAGTCTGTGCGCCGCGAGTGGTCTGAGAACCATTACCCATTGCAATACTATTTGCATGGTTGGCGCGTGCGTTAGAACCGATAGCAATACCGTTGATGGCATCAGCCATCACCAGTGTATTCAGACCAATACCAATACCTGCATCAGCATTGACGATGGTTTTCGCACCCATTGCCAGTGAGTCAGTCCCGACAGCCAGTGAATCTTCTTCCGTTGAGTTTGCGTGGTAGTACTTGGTCGGTGTAGTGGCGACCGCACCAATGGCATTTTGTAACTGACGAACTGTTACCGCATCTTGCGCTTCAGAGCCGTCCGCAACGTTGGTAATTTGACGATAGCTTACTCCATCCGTCCCCAATGACAACGCGCCCAGCAACTCTCTGTCTGTTGTATTGTAGCCAATGACGACGCCATCGCTTGTTACGCTCGTTGCTCGTATACCTGATGAAATAGCGCGGTTAGAGGTGGAGCCACTGCCCAAAGCGATGCTGCCATCAATGCTGCTGCTGCTGTTCTCTCCAAGCGCCAGACTCGAAGCACCGGATGCGACGGCGTTGTAACCCACTGCCGTTGCGCCGTTACCCGTTGCGTATGCATCCTGGCCTTCAAGCCCGTTATCATTCGTACGGATGTATTTCACGCCGGTACCATTTTCCGTGATATAGGTTTCGCTGGTATCGCCGGCTAGTTGGCTAATAGATTCATTATACTGAGAAATCAGCATGTTAGTTTCATAGAGCTGAGAGCCATTAACGGCGTCAGTACTGTCACTGGCGATTTCACCTGCTGCCACATTGGTTATCTTATTGGTACCGCTGGTACCGTGGCTGGCGCTGAACGCACCCTCTTCGTCATCCCAGCTCAGTGCATCGGTACCAAGATTGGTGATGGACGTATTGATATCTGCGATAGCAGAGGTGTTTTGATCTACCTTCTGGTTGGTTTCATACAACTGTGAGCCGTTTACTGCGTCTGTACTGTCCTCAGAAAGCGCCCCGGCGGCGACATTGGTTATTTTACTGATGCTTCCACCGTGGTTTGCGCTGAAAGCGCCGATGTCTTCGTCCCATAACAGAGCGTTATCAGTGAGGCCGGTAATGGACGTATTAATGTCGGAGACAGAAGTATTCAGGTTCTCAATCGCGGTGCTGTTCTGAGTGATGTTGGTGGTATTGGCGGCGATATCGGTCGTGTTCTGATCCACTTTTTCATTGGTTTCGAACAGCTGCGATCCGTTAACGGCGTCGGTACTTCCTTCAGACAGCTCCCCGGCGGCAACGTTGGTGATTTTGTTTGTTGTACTACTTCCGTGGCTGGCAGAGAACGAACTCGTTGTCTCATTCCAGCTCAGGTTGTCAGAGCTAAGGTTAGTGATGGACGTATTAATATCTGCGATAGCAGAGGTGTTTTGATCCACCTTCTGGTTGGTTTCATACAACTGGGAGCCGTTCACCGCGTCTGTACTGTCTTCAGAAAGGTCCCCGGCGGCGACATTAATGATTTTGCTGGCGTTTCCGTTGCGGTTAGCGTTGAATGCGCCAGAGGCTGCATCCCACAACAGGGCATCGTCAGTGAGCGTGGTAACTGAGTTGCTCAGGTTGTTGATACTGGTGGTGTTGGTGGCGATATCAGTGGTGTTCTGGTTAATGCTGTCGGTATTGGCAGTGATATCCGTGGTGTTCTGAGACACATTTTCGTTGGTGGCAAACAGCTGGGAGCCGTTAACGGCGTCGGTGCTGTCTGCGGCCAGGGTGCCTGCCGCCAGATTGGTGATCTTGCTGTCGCTTCCGTTGTGCTTAGCGCTGAATGCGCTTGCGCTGCCATCCCACAACAGGGCATCGTCGGTGAGCGTGGTAACGGAGTTGCTCAGGCTGTTGATATTGGTGGTGTTGGTGGCAATATCAGTGGTGTTCTGGTTAATGCTGTCAGTATTGGCAGCGATATCCGTGGTGTTCTGAGACACATTTTCATTGGTGGCAAACAGCTGGGAGCCGTTAACGGCATCGGTGCTGTCTGCGGCCAGGGTGCCTGCCGCCAGATTGGTGATTTTGCTGTCGCTTCCACTGTGGTTGGCGCTGAATGCGCTTGCGCTGCCATCCCACAACAGGGCATCGTCGGTGAGCGTGGTAACGGAGTTGCTCAGACTGTTGATACTGGTGGTGTTGGTGGCGATATCAGTGGTGTTCTGATTAATGCTGGCCGTATTGGCGGCGATATCGGTTGTGTTCTGGTTAATGCTGTCGGTATTGGTAGTGATATCAGCGGTGTTCTGATCCACTTTCTCATTTGTATCAAACAACTGGGAGCCGTTAACCGCATCAGTGCTGTCTGCGGCCAGGGTACCTGCCGCCAGATTGGTAATCTTGCTGTCGCTTCCGCTGTGGTTAGCGCTGAATGCGCTTGTGTTGCCATCCCACAACAGCGCGTCTTCGGCTAATCCTGCGACAGAGGCCTCTGTATTCGTGATAGAAGTGTTAAGTGCGCTTAACGCACTGCCTACGTTATTGTAGATGCCTGTGCCCACCTTGTAGAGGGGCGCATTCACTGTACCATCAGAATTAACGGAAGCCCCTCCGCCTAGTCGATCGGCGACGGATTGACTTAAAGAATAAATTTGCGCACCTGTAACGGCATCGGTACTGTTGGCATTGATGTCGCCTTTAGCAACGTAGGTGATCTGTCGCTGAGTGGTGCTGTTACCCACGGCGACCGAATTGTCTTCCAGAGCGGTAGAGCCCGCGCCAAGGGCAACTGAGTTGGTGCCTATCGCTTGTGCGCCATTACCAAATGCAGCGCTGTCGTCGCCGCTCGCAGTGGCTTGATAACCTAATGCAGCGGAAGTTGCTCCGCTTGCGACAGATTTATAACCTAATGCAACCGAGTTTGCGCCGCTCGAATCGGCATACACGCCCATTGCCATCGAATAACTCCCGCCAGCTGAGGATGAGGCCCCCATCGCAATAGCCCGGTCACCGGCTGAAACGGATTTTACGCCAAGCGCTAGCGAAGAGTTGCCGGTGGACTGGCTGTATGAACCAATGGCGGTACTCCATTTCCCCATCGCGGAGGCTTTATAACCCATTGCGGCGCTTGCGCCATCAACGTTGGTGTAAGTATTGGCTGTGGCATCGGTACCAATTGCAATCCACCCTGTTCCCCCAGTCTGGGTACCCGTTGGAGTAACGCCGGCGCCAGTATCGTTCCCTGCTTTGGCCAGCGCATCCGCTGAGATCATAATACTGCTAAGACCGATGAGTGCGGAAACCGCCAGCTTTCTGCGGCCGCTTTTTTTGCCGCGGCTTTTTGCGGTTTCGCTGGTGACAACAAATGTTCCCGTAGCGGCATTCCAGAGGACTTTAAATATTCTGTTCATGGATAAGTGCTTTCCTTTTCTAAAATAGTTGTATCAATGGCTATTATTTTTTTGGCTTCTTTTTCGTATCATTAATAGGTTGTATGCTGTCGAATATGACATTCTCCATGTTAATACCTATTTTTAGATACTTAAGATTATTGGGCGATACGCCTTTTAATGTTAGCGTGACGTTTGTCCATGTTCCCGGTAAAAGTTCGATTGTCGAATCCATTTTCGTGTTAAGCAGGAGTTGTTTCCAGCGAGGCAGATCTTTTGCCTCGGAAGGTTTTTTCGTACCCCATGTCATATTAAACGCAAGGTTTGATACGGGAATGCTGAGTAAGTTAACTAAATCAAGATGAATAACACTTCCATCATCTATTGGCTCAATAGATAGAATACGCCCGGCTAATCCGATATTGCCGTTGTTAATAATAAAATAGCGCGTTTGTGATGGATCCAGTTCTGTGTAGTCGAATAGCCGTTGTTTGCGTTCAATGCGACCAACGACTTCGGCGACCTTTTGAGTCGTGTTGATAACTGTAGCTTGTTGTTTTTCTAGCAAATTTATCTTTGCTTCTTGTTCTTTTTGTTGTTTTTCTAACAGATTTATCTTTGTTTCTTGTTCTTTTTGTTGTTTTTTCAGTTCTTCAACAAGGTGTTTATCTGCAAAGTAATCACAACCAGATAAAAAGAATGTGAATCCCAACGCAAGCAAGGGGATAAATTTTCCATTTTTGTGCATATAAAATATCCTTGTTAATAATTTATATAATATAAATAGTTAACCTGTTATTTATACAGCTAACTCATCATTTTGCGAGCATTGCCAATAGCCATTAATATATGGTTATAATTAAAACATTCATTGTTTCTATAGGAATGTGCAAATACCCGACGTTGTTTATCAATTATTCATAGCAATACTTTATAAAAATATAATTATAATATTTATGTATGAGCATTTTTTTTCATGGATGATAATGTTATTTAATTTTGCGGGTCAATCATATTCTGCGGGATATGAGAAAAGGGGATGAAAAAATTCATTGCATAAATACAAATAGGCATGATAGTGGAATTTTTCATCCCGAAAAAGCGGGGATTACCGTTAAAAATGAACTTGTATATAAGCGGTGTAAATACGTCTGGATAAAAATTCGGAATATAGCCCGATGCTCTCAAGACATCCTCCGTACACGGGTGTCCTGAGAGCCTGGGATGCGGAAGGTTTAGAACTCGCTCTTCGCGAACCCTGTCATCTCTTTGAGCCCCATTTCCCGGCCCAGCGCCGTCATCGGGTGCACCACGATCAGGCCGCGTACGCTTTTTTTGAGTTTGCCCATATCGGCCTGCTCTTTTTTAGTGATCGCGCGGCGAAACGGCAGGTTCATCAGCTTCTGCGCTTCTTTACTCAGTTTCTGGCTGTGTACTTCGCGCAGACGGATAATTTCTGCTTCCAGCGTCTCTTTTTCTTTTTCCAGCTCCGCGTATTTATCGGCGGATTCAACCAGAGAGAGACCTGCCTGCTGGTGGCGAATAGCGTCAAGACGATCGCTCAGGCGTTTAATTTCGTTTTTTTCAACTTCTTTCATGGGATTGCTTCTGATAGAAATGGGATAGATACCCTATAGTATGCGCGCAGTGAGTGATTCTTCACAACTCATGACGTAAAGATAATCAATTATGGCAAGTATTACACCGCTAATTATTTAGTTATCTCTTTGAGAATAAAATCTTTTTTTCGAAAGAAAAGATGAAGCGCCTTTTTTGCCGGCAAGAAAAGCGATTAAGCACATTTTCCTCAATGACAACGCTAAATTGATCCTAAACTCAAATAAGCGACCGCGGGAGTCAGACGCGGGTCACACATGGAGGATCTATCATGGCAAAAATAGGTGAGAACGTACCACTTCTTATTGATAAAGCCGTCGATTTTATGGCGTCCAGCCAGGCGTTCCGTGAATACCTGAATAAAACGCCGCCGCGTGATTATGTTCCTTCCGAGGTGCCGTCGGAGAGCGCGCCCATTTATTTGCAGCGTCTGGAATATTACCGGCGGCTGTACCGACCAAAAGAAGAAGAAAGAGGTTAACGGCGGGATTTACTTTTGAAAGGCCTTTTTTAAGCTGATTTTAGAAATCAGCTCGGTCAGGGAGAGAACCATCGTCGAACGCACCGCCTGCTGGTAGCGCTGAATTTGCATGGCGTAGAGCGCCGCGTCGGACGTATCAAAATGCGGCGGCGGCGGCAGCGCCATGACGCAGTGTAGTTCGCCAAACGGCCCGAGGATTTCATCGTCGGTAAAGGCGTACTCACTGCCGTCGTGATTCAGCTCTTCGCGCAGCGCCATTAACAGCTCCGCATCTTCATATTCGGTGCGGCTGAGTACGCCCAGGCCATAGATAAGTTTCAGACGTACCGAAAGATCGCCCAGCGGTCCGTCGCCGTCCAGCAACGGTTCCACAGCGTATTTCACCGCATAGTCGTCTTTGCGAAACACCTGGAGCACCAGAATATTCACCGCCTCGGTCAATAACTCGACGGCAGTAATCAGGAAGCTCCGTACGGTTTTGCCAGCATTCAGACGCTCAAGCACACGATTTTCAAAGGCCTGGGTTTGTTCCATTATTGCCTGCATATCTGACAATCTGTTATTTGGGCGCAGGCTAACCTGCGCCGGGTTCTGCGTCATTTGGTCGCGTTATAAGCGTTAACCGCCTCCGCCACCACATCGCTATTGGCATCCAGCCCGGAAATTTGCGCCAGAGCGGCCTGTGGACCTTTTTCGTCAATCAGCGCGGCCAGTTCCTGTGCCTGCGGATCTTCTTCACTACGGAAATGCATCGCCGCCGCGATCCCTTTGACCAGATTCACATGCGGCAGACCATATTCCAGGGTGCCAAGCAGCGGTTTGATCAGACGGTCGCCCGCGCTGAGTTTGCGTAGCGGCTGACGTCCAACGCGCTCAACATCATCTTTCAGATACGGGTTTTCAAAACGACCGAGGATTTTCTGAATGTATGCCGCATGTTTGTCGGCGTCAAAACCGTAGCGTTTGATCAGCACCGCGCCGCTTTCTTCCATCGCGCCTTTAACCACCGCGCGAATACTCTCATCGAGAATGGCGTCGCGAATGGTTTGATGACCGGCTAATTTGCCGAGGTACGCGGTTATAGCATGACCTGTGTTCAGCGTGAAGAGTTTACGTTCGACAAATGCCATCAGGTTATCCGTTAACTCCATCCCCGGAATGGTCGGCAACGCGCCTTTAAACTGGGTTTTATCGACGATCCACTCGCTGAAGGTTTCTACCGTCACTTCCAGCGGGTCATGGGTGGCGGAAGCAGATGGCGGCACAATACGGTCAACGGCGGAATCGACAAAACCGACGTGCTGTTCAACCCAGGCTTTATCGCCATCCGCCAGCGCGTTCATTACATGGCCTTTCAGCTGTGTGGTGCCGCGCACCATATTTTCACAGGCGATGATATTCAGCGGGGCATCCACGCCCTGCGCCTTACGTTTTACCAGCCCTTTAGCGATGGCCGGAGCGATACGCTCAAGCACAACCGGACCCACGGCAGTAGTGATTAAATCAACGTGGGCAATCAGGTCGACAACATCATCGCCGATGCTGCTGACAGCGTTGACGCCGGAAACGGTATCCACCTGCTCATTTTCACCCACAACATGAACCTGATAGCTATGACGGGCATTCAGGGCATCGAGTACGACCTGGTTTACATCCGCAAACGTCAGTTGTATCCCCGCGTCAGCCAGCAATTTGCCGATAAAGCCACGACCGATATTACCTGCGCCAAAATGTAATGCTTTCATAGTATTAACCTTCATTAATGTTTTTACCCGAGAGGGCTGGGGTGAGGCTTTTCCCTCAACCTAACCCTCTCCACAAGGGAGAGGATATCGCCTTCATATTTCGAACTGCAGATGCGTTGGCTCTCCTCGCTCACCCCAGTCACGTACTTATGTACGCTCCTGGGGATTCACTGCGTTGCCGCCTTCCTGCAGCTCGAACTATTTTGGGGATACTTAACTGTTAAGCTTTTTTACCTGCCAGCAGTTCCAGCACTTCATCCACGCTGGTGGTGTGCGCCAGACGTTCGATCACGGATTCATCATCCAGCGCGTTGGTCAGACTAGTGATGACCTGGATGTGCTCATTGTTACGTGCGGCGATACCAATGACCAGACGGGCAATATCGTCTTCTTCTTCACCGAAGCGTACGCCTTCCGGATACTGGCAGAACACCACGCCGGTTTTCAGCACGCGGTCTTTCGCTTCTACCGTGCCGTGCGGTACTGCGATGGATTCACCGAGGTAAGTCGGCGTCAGCTTTTCGCGGTCCAGCATCGCCTCGACGTATTCCGGCTCAACATAGCCGCCTTTCACCAGTTGTTCACCGGCAAAGCGAATCGCCTCTTCTTTGTTAGCGGCTTTACGGCCCAGGAAGATATTCTCCGCGCCCAGCTTGAACAGGTTGTTATCACCCTCCTCAAAGCTGTCTTTCAGATGGTCGCGTACTTTCTCTTCATTAGTATTGTGGCGCTGTGCGGCAACCAGACGTTCGGTCAGGCTGGTGTACAGGCCGCTATCCAGGAAGTTGGTCAGCGAAATATGCTGCGCCTGCGGTACCTGACGCATCGCGCGCTCGGTAAGGTCACGGTGAGTAATGACCAGATCCACATCCGGCGGCAGATTGTTAATGGCGCTGTTGGTGACGGAGATCTGGCTCAGGCCCGCATCCTGTACTTTCTTACGCAGTACCCCTGCGCCCATCGCGCTGGAACCCATACCGGCATCGCAAGCCACGATGATTTTACGCACATGGCTCAGGTCGTTAGTCACGTCGCCAGCCGCCAGCGGAGAGGCGCCTTTAGATTCCGCTTTCATGTCATGCATACGACGGGTGGCCGCTTCAATGTCATCTTCTTCTTTCACTTTGCTGGTTTTCAGCAGAATTGCAGAAACCACGAAGGAGACCGCCATTGCCGCCACGATGGCAGCGATGTTAGCGAAGTAAGCGCCTTTTGGCGTCATCGCCAGTACGGCCAGAATCGAGCCAGGAGAAGCCGGAGAGACCAGACCGCCGTTCAGGATGGTCAGGGTGAATACGCCGGTCATACCGCCGAGAATCACCGCCAGAATCAGGCGTGGGTTCATCAGCACGTACGGGAAGTAGATCTCATGGATACCGCCCAGGAAGTGGATAATTGCCGCGCCGCCCGCAGACTGTTTAGCGCTGCCGCGACCGAAGAACATGTACGCCAGCAGGACGCCCATCCCCGGACCCGGGTTAGCTTCAATCAGGAAGAAGATGGATTTACCCATCTCATGGGACTGCTGGATACCCAGCGGTGAGAAGATGCCGTGGTTAATCGCGTTATTGAGGAACAGGATTTTCGCCGGTTCAACAAAAATGGACGCCAGCGGCAGCATATCGTGCGCCACCATGAAGTTAACGCCCGCCGCCAGAATTTTGGACAGGACTTCAACCGCCGGACCAATACCGAGGAACGCCAGGATGGCGAGGATCATACCGATGATGCCAGCGGAGAAGTTGTTCACCAACATCTCAAAACCGGATTTGATCTTACCGTCTACCCAACTGTCGAATTTCTTAATGCAGTAGCCGCCTAATGGACCGGCGATCATCGAGCCGAGGAACATCGGCATATCCGCGCCGACAATAACGCCCATGGTAGTGATAGCGCCCACTACGCCGCCGCGTTCGCCGCCAACCAGACGACCGCCGGTATAACCGATGAGCAGCGGCAGCAGGTAGGTGATCATCGGACCAACCAGTTTCGCCAGCGTTTCGTTAGGCAACCACCCTGTTGGAATAAATAATGCGGTGATAATACCCCACGCGATAAACGCGCCGATATTAGGCATCACCATATTGCTGAGGAATCGACCAAAGCTTTGCACTTTGATCTTAATATCGGATGACATAAAAACACCCCTTCTTATGTTGCTGTCGCGCAGGCTGAAAGCCCGAGGTTTGTTAATGTAGCGGCAGAGGTAGCCGGACCCTGTAGTGTAGATACTGCGCAATCTGGCACTGAATCGTTCAACTGTCCAGACAGGGACAATTTATGTGATTTGTGTCACATAAATATAGGGGGTAGAGAGGTAATTGATGTGATATTGATCACAAAGTGGCTGTGTAAAAAAACAACGAATCTAATTTTTAGCTCTTAAAAGGCAATTTTATGTGAGATATTTCACATTTTTATTTTGGTGCTTTGTTGAATTTTTGTGATCTTCTTCACAAGAAATTTTAAGCCCGGGTAACGTCAATACGATCCGGCAAACATTTTGTCGCGAGTCCTCTCACGTTATGTCATTCAGCAACCTCCTTTTGTGTCTCTTTTCGTCTTATTTGAGCCATACTATGATTTTTACTGGTTGGCAAAAAGGACACGGCATGAAACTCATCGGTAGCTACACCAGCCCTTTTGTGCGCAAAATCTCTATTCTGCTGCTCGAAAAGGGCATTACCTTCGAATTTATTAATGAATTACCCTACGAGGCGGATAACGGCGTGGCGCAATACAACCCTTTGGGTAAGGTGCCAGCGCTGGTGACGGAGAAAGGGGAGTACTGGTTCGATTCGCCGATCATCGCGGAATATATTGAGCTGCTGGATATCGCGCCAGCGATGCTCCCGCGTGACCCGATGGCAGCGCTTAAAGTTCGCCAGCTCGAAGCGTTGGCTGACGGCATTATGGATGCAGCGTTGGTTTCTGTACGCGAACAGGCGCGCCCGGCGGCGCAACAATCGGAAACGGAACTGCTGCGCCAGCGGGAAAAAATCAACCGCAGCCTGGATATGCTCGAAAGTTATCTGAGCGACGGGACGCTAAAAACGGATACGGTCAATCTGGCGACTATCGCGATTGCCTGTGCGGTAGGCTATCTCAACTTCCGCCGGGTCGCGCCTGGCTGGTGCGTTAGCCGCCCCCACCTGGTCAAACTGGTCGAAACGCTTTTTCAACGCGAAAGCTTTGCCCGCACCGAAGCGCCAAAGGCTTGACGCGCATTATGTCCGCCTGAGCAAACTCACGTTACAATCCCCCTTATGTCGATATCCCTCTCCCGCCAGGAGAGGGCCACCAACAGCCAGGCATTTTCATGACAAGCGAAACGCGTACACTCTACAGCCAGCTTCCTGCTATCGATCGCTTATTGCACGATAGCGCTTTTCTTTCTCTGCGCGATCGGTATGGCCATACCCAGGTGGTTGATCTGCTTAGGCGGATGCTTGACGACGCGCGCGACGTCATCCGGAATACGCAAACGCTTCCCGACTGGTACGCAGACTGGGCGCAAGAGGCGAAACTCCGGCTGGAAAATGCGGCGCAAAGCGCGCTGCGCCCGGTGATTAACCTGACGGGGACGGTGCTGCACACCAATCTTGGCCGCGCATTGCAGGCGCAAGAAGCGATTGAGGCGGTAACGCAGGCGATGCGCGCGCCGGTGACGCTGGAATACGATTTGGATGGCGCCGGGCGGGGGCATCGCGACCGGGCGCTGGCGACGCTGTTATGCCGTATCACCGGGGCGGAGGACGCCTGTATCGTCAATAACAATGCGGCGGCGGTATTGCTGATGCTGGCGGCGACCGCCAGCGGCAAAGAGGTGGTGGTTTCGCGTGGCGAGCTGGTCGAAATCGGCGGCGCGTTTCGTATTCCGGATGTTATGCGCCAGGCGGGCTGTACGCTGCATGAAGTAGGCACCACCAACCGGACGCACGCGAAAGATTACCGTCAGGCGGTAAATGAAAATACCGGGCTGTTGATGAAGGTGCATACCAGTAATTACAGCATTGAGGGCTTTACCAAAACGGTAGAGGAAGCGGAACTGGCGGAAATCGGGCGAGAGCTGGATATTCCGGTGGTGGCGGATCTGGGCAGCGGTTCACTGGTGGATTTAAGTCAATATGGCTTACCCAAAGAGCCGATGCCGCAGCAGCTCATTGCCGCAGGCGTCAGCCTGGTAAGCTTCTCCGGCGATAAGTTGCTGGGCGGGCCGCAGGCCGGGATCATCGTCGGCAAAAAAGCGATGATTGCCCAACTGCAAAGCCATCCGCTGAAACGCGCTCTGCGCGCGGATAAAATGACGCTGGCGGCGCTGGAGGCAACGTTACGTCTGTATCTGCACCCGGAAGCGTTGGCGGAGAAATTACCCACCCTGCGTCTGTTAACCCGCAGTGAAGCGTCGATTCGCGAACAAGCGCAGCGGTTACAGGCGCGGCTGGCGGCACGTTACGGCGATGAATTTGCGCTGGAGGTTAAACCCTGCCTGTCGCAAATCGGCAGCGGTTCATTACCGGTAGACCGCCTCCCCAGCACCGCCATGACCTTTACCCCGCACGACGGGCGCGGTAGTCGGCTGGAGGCGCTGGCGGCTCGCTGGCGCACGCTGCCTGTACCGGTCATTGGCCGAATTTATGATGGCCGTTTATGGCTGGATATGCGCTGTCTTGAAGACGAAAGCCGGTTTATGGAGATGATGCTGAAATGATTATTGCAACTGCCGGACACGTAGACCACGGTAAAACGACGTTGCTCCAGGCGATTACCGGAGTCAATGCCGATCGCCTGCCGGAAGAGAAAAAACGCGGGATGACTATCGATCTGGGGTACGCCTATTGGCCGCAGCCGGATGGCCGTGTGCTGGGCTTTATCGATGTGCCTGGGCATGAAAAATTCCTCTCTAACATGCTGGCGGGCGTAGGCGGTATCGATCACGCTTTGCTGGTGGTCGCCTGTGATGACGGCGTCATGGCGCAAACGCGCGAGCATTTACAGATCCTGCAACTGACGGGCAATCTCCAGCTCACCGTCGCGCTGACCAAAGCCGATCGCGTGGACGAGGCGCGTATCGGTGAAGTACGAGAAGAGGTACTGGCGGCGCTCGACAACTATGGCTTCGCCGATACCGTTTTATTTGTCACCGCTGCCAATGAAGGACGCGGTATTGCAGAACTTCGCGCTCATTTACAGCAGCTTCCTGCACGTTTGCACGCCGCGCAGCATCGCTTCCGTCTGGCTATCGACCGTGCGTTTACGGTGAAAGGGGCGGGACTGGTGGTGACCGGAACGGCGCTGAGCGGAGAGGTGAAGGTAGGTGATACGCTGTGGTTAACCGGAGTAAATAAACCGATGCGGGTGCGTAGCCTGCACGCACAAAATCAGCCTACCGACCATGCGCACGCCGGGCAACGTATTGCGCTCAATATTGCGGGCGATGCGGAGAAGGAACAGCTTAACCGCGGCGACTGGCTGCTTTCCGATGCGCCGGTGGGGGAAGCTTTTTCCCGGGTGATCGTTTCTCTGGCACTTCATGCGCCGCTTTCCCAATGGCAGCCGCTACATATTCACCATGCCGCCAGCCATGTGACCGGTCGCGTCTCTTTGCTGGAAGGCGGGCTGGCCGAGCTGATCTTCGATACGCCGTTGTGGCTGGCCGATAATGACAGACTGGTGCTGCGTGATATTTCCGCACGCGCCACCCTTGCCGGCGCACGCGTGGTGACGCTTAAGGCGCCGCGTCGCGGTAAACGTAAGCCAGATTATTTGCACTGGCTTTCAACGCTTGCCGCCGCGCAGGACGATAGCGCGGCGTTGGCCATTCATCTGGAACGCGGCGCCGTCAACCTGCCGGATTTCGGTTGGGCGCGTCAGCTTAATCCTCTCGGTATGCGTCAGCTTATTGAGCAACATGGTTTTATCCAGGCCGGAGACAATCTGCTAAGCGCGCCCGTCGCCGCCCGCTGGCAGCGTAAGATTCTCGATACGCTGGCGACCTACCACGAACAGCACCGCGATGAACCGGGGCCGGGACGCGAGCGTTTACGCCGCATGGCCCTGCCAATGGAAGATGAAGCGCTGGTCCTGATGCTGATCGAGCGGATGCGCGACGACGGCCTGATTCATAGCCATCACGGTTGGTTGCATCTGCCGGATCATAAAGCGGGATTTAGCGATGAGCAGCAGGCCGTCTGGCAAAAAGTTGAACCGCTATTTGGCGATGAGCCCTGGTGGGTACGCGATCTGGCGAAAGAGACCGGAACGGAAGAACAATTGATGCGGCTGGTGCTGCGGCAGGCGGCACAGCAAGGCATCATTACCGCGATCGTAAAAGATCGGTACTATCGTAACGATCGGATTGTCGCTTTCGCCAATATGATCCGCGAGCTGGATCAAGAGAGAGGATCAACGTGTGCGGCGGATTTTCGCGACAGGCTGAATGTAGGGCGGAAACTGGCTATTCAGATTCTTGAATATTTTGACCGGATTGGATTTACACGACGCCGTGGGAATGATCATTTATTACGTGATGCGTTATTATTTCCGCAAAAAGAATGAAATGGTTAATTTAAATCAGAAATGAAGCAATACAATTATTGCGTTGCTTTATAAAAAGCACATCAGCAAACGAACCTGATGTGCTTTTTATTTTTCTGACTTCTTAAAATAGCCATCGTGAGCCTATTATCAGAATAGTTTTGCCCATATTCTTTGCGCCTTAGTCAGGCGACTCACGATGAGATTGTGGAAATTTATCGCGCGGCGATGTAACGCCTTTGCCCGGTGGCGCGGACGCTTACCGGGCCTGCGTAGACGATGCAGGCCGGATAAGGCGTAATACGTTAGCTTCGGTCGAGCTTTTGCTGCGCCAGCCAGACGGCGCCCAGCCTGCCCGCCTGATTTCCCAGTTGGCAGGGCTGAATCGGCACCTGGAGCGCCTCCCACATTTCAAACGTTTCAAGATGCCGCGTCAGGAGCGGGTAGAGTTTTTCCTGTTCGCTTATTCCTCCGCCGATCAGCACCACGCCCGGATCAAACATAGAGATCACGCTGTAAACGCCGCGTGACAGATAACGCGCCCAGTCATTGACCGCCTCACGCAGATGAACATCGGTCGCCATTCGTTCGAAGATCACATCCGCAGGCGGCATCTCTTCGGCAGGCAGTGCCAGCGCCTGGCGGCACGACGCCATTAATCCGCTGGTTGACGCGATTTTATGCATACTTTCGCCATTGTTCCCGACCGGCATGACGCCGAATTCACCGGCATGGAAATGTGCGCCGCGATACAGCTCTCGTCCGACGATAATACCGCCGCCAATGCCGGTTCCAATGGTGATACAGACCAGATTGTCATAATGCTGCCCGGCGCCTCGCCACATTTCGCCCAGCGCCGCGCAGTTCGCGTCGTTCTCCACGACCAGCAGCAGATCGGTCAGCCCGCTGAACAACTCCATCAGGTTGACGTCATCCAGGTAAGCCAGCGCGCCCGCTTTTGCCGCATGACCGTTATGGGGATTAATATGGCCGGGGAAACTGACCCCGATTGCCGCAATGTCATAGTCCTGTTGGCAACGCGCCACCACATCCTGCCATTTGCGGGTAAACGTGGAGGCGTCCTCTGGCGTATCGAATTGATGATGGGTTAATTCTTCGCCGTCACTGTTAATCACGCCATATTTGACGTGAGTTCCTCCCACATCAATACCGATATATTGCTGCATAGTGTTCTCCGTACGTTAAACAGGCACCTGTTTAGTATGGCTAAAACCAGACGGAGAAACGTAAAGGAAAGTAATTCGTGATTGCTGTCGTAAAGCAGAAAACCATTGGCGAAAAATTCACCAGTACCGTCTACCCTTGTGGAGTACCTTTACAATAAGGAGTTGGTCATGACGAACAATCCCCCTTCAACACGTATTCAGCCAGGTGAATACGGGTACCCACTGAAATTAAAAGCCCGCTATGACAATTTTATTGGCGGTGACTGGGTTGCGCCCGCCGACGGCGAATATTATCAAAACCTGACGCCAGTGACCGGCCAGCCGCTATGTGAAGTCGCTTCCTCCGGTAAAAAAGATATCGATTTAGCGCTCGACGCCGCGCATAAGGCGAAAGATAAGTGGGCGCATACGTCAGTACAAGACCGTGCCGCTATCTTGTTTAAGATCGCCGATCGGATGGAACAAAACCTCGAACTGTTGGCGACAGCGGAAACCTGGGATAACGGTAAACCGATTCGTGAAACCAGCGCCGCCGACGTACCGCTGGCGATCGATCATTTCCGCTATTTCGCCTCCTGTATACGTGCGCAGGAGGGCGGGATCAGCGAAGTTGATAGCGAAACCGTGGCCTACCATTTTCACGAACCGCTTGGCGTCGTGGGGCAGATAATCCCGTGGAACTTTCCGTTGTTGATGGCAAGCTGGAAAATGGCGCCAGCGCTGGCGGCGGGTAACTGCGTAGTGCTTAAACCGGCACGCCTGACGCCGCTTTCCGTTCTGCTGTTGATGGAAGTCATTGGCGATCTGTTACCACCGGGCGTCGTCAACGTCGTGAACGGCGCGGGCGGCGAGATCGGTGAATATCTGGCGACCTCGAAACGTATCGCGAAGGTGGCGTTTACCGGTTCGACGGAAGTGGGCCAACAGATCATGCAGTACGCCACGCAGAATATTATTCCGGTGACGCTGGAGTTAGGCGGTAAATCGCCAAATATCTTCTTTGCTGACGTGATGGATGAAGAAGATGCGTTCTTTGATAAAGCGCTGGAGGGTTTTGCCCTGTTTGCCTTTAACCAGGGCGAGGTGTGTACCTGTCCAAGCCGTGCGCTGGTCCAGGAGTCCATCTATGAGCGCTTTATGGAGCGCGCTATTCGCCGGGTAGAGAGCATTCGCAGCGGGAACCCGCTAGATAGCGGTACGCAAATGGGGGCGCAGGTCTCCCACGGCCAGCTTGAGACTATCCTCAATTATATCGATATCGGTAAAAAAGAGGGGGCCGATATTCTGACCGGTGGGCGACGCAAGGAGCTGGATGGCGAACTTAAAGAGGGCTATTACCTTGAGCCCACTATCCTGTTTGGTAAGAATAATATGCGCGTCTTTCAGGAGGAGATCTTTGGCCCGGTGCTGGCGGTAACCACCTTTAAAACCATGGAGGAGGCGCTGGAAATCGCTAACGATACGCAGTATGGCCTCGGCGCAGGCGTCTGGAGCCGCAACGGCAATCTGGCTTATAAGATGGGTCGCGGCATTCAGGCCGGGCGCGTATGGACCAACTGCTATCACGCCTATCCGGCACACGCGGCGTTTGGCGGCTATAAGCAGTCTGGCATCGGGCGCGAAACGCATAAGATGATGCTGGAACACTACCAGCAAACCAAGTGCCTGCTGGTGAGTTATTCCGATAAGCCGCTGGGGCTGTTCTGACGCAAGAGGTAATGCCCGATGGCGCTGCGCTTATCGGGCCTACCGCGTTGATATTAGCCTGGTGGTAATGCCCGATGGCACTTCGCTTATAGGGCCTACCGCATTGATATCAGCCTGGTGGTAATGTCTGATGGCGCTTCGCTTATCAGGCCTACAAAAATTCATCGCAATGTACTGATATTGCAAATCTTGTAGGCCGGATAAGGCGCAGCCGCCATCCGGCACAGTATTACCGCTCGTTGACCCAAATCCGCATTTCGCCCTCGCCGCGGTTGGCCCAGCTAAACCACGGAATGAACGTTAGCGTCTGCGGCTGGCGCGATGACGGCGCGTTATCGTAGTGCCACAACGCCTGATGCTGCGCATCTGGGGCGCTTTGCTTCTCGCCTTCAGCCTGAATCAGCATCTTATGCGCAAAAAGCCCTTTGCCCTCAAAGACCCGGAACTCACTCTCTTTCGGTAACCACAGATTATGCAGTTCTTCGCCGTTATCGGCCTGCTCAAGGCAATAGACCAGCGGCCCGCGCTGAATGGCGACCTTACCGGCGACGTGACGCGCCAGCGGATTGCCATACACGCGGCGAACCGGCATCGGCAGCGTCAGGGTTATCGTATCGCCCTCCTGCCAGGTTCGACGGATATGCAGATAACCTTTGCGAATATCCTGCTCCACTTCCAGCCCGTTGAGCGTCACTTTTGCCTCAGGGCACCAGTCCGGCAGACGTAGCGCCAGCGTGTGACGTACCGGCTGCACAGAGTCGATGGCGATCTTCACCTGCTCATGCCACGGGTAGTTCCCGCCAATCCGCAGTTTGAGCGCGCCATTTTCAACCGGTATTTCCATGCTGTTACCCACGTACATATTGATGTACAGCGCATCCGCACGCGGCGTGTAGATGTAGTGACCAAGGGAGGTGAGCACGCGGGCGATGTTCGGCGGGCAGCAGGCGCAGCCAAACCAGCGCTGGCGAATGGGCTTAACGTGATCGTAAATATGGTTGAATTTTAACGATTTTGGATGCACTTCCAGCGGGTTGACGTAGAAGAAATGCTTGCCATCCAGCGCCATACCGCCGAGGACGGTATTGTACAGCGCGCGCTCCATCACGTCGGCGTACTGGCTATCGGCTTCCATTTCCAGCATCCGGCGGGCGAACATCATCAGGCCGATTGAAGCGCAGCTTTCCGCATAGACCGAATCATTCGGTAAATCGTAATCGCAGCTAAAGGCTTCGCCGCTGCTCTGCGAGCCAATCCCGCCAGTGATATACAGCTGACGCTGCGCCATATTTTTCCACAGACGCAGGCAGTCCTGGCGTTTGCCTTCATCGTTGCTCAGGCGAGCGAGATGCGCCACGCCAGTCATCAGATAGACAAAACGTACCGCGTGGCCAATGGCCGTCTGCTGCTGCGAAATTGGCAGATGCGCCTGGCTGTAGGCTTTGTCTTTGACCATCCACGCCGGGCCGTAGGTATGCCAGTAAGAGGTTTGGCCGCGTTTTTCGTACTCTTCGTCGTAGAAGTGCGGTTGGGCACCGCGCTGCCCGATAAAGTAGCTTGCCAGCGTCATATAGCGCGGCTGCTCTGTTACCTCATACAGACGCATCAGCGCCAGCTCAATTTCCGGGTGGCCCGGATAGCCGTGCAGCTGATTTTCGCCAGGGCCGAAAGTGCTGTCGATATGATCGGCCAGGCGACAAACGACGTCTAGCAGCCGACGCTTGCCGGTGGCCTGAAAGAAGGCGACGCCCGCTTCAATCAGGTGCCCGGCGCAATAAAGCTCGTGGCACTCCGCCAGGTTGCTCCAGCGTTCTTGCGGGGCTTTTGCCGTAAAGTACGTATTGAGATAGCCATCGTCACACTGCGCGGCGGCCACCAGTTCAATCACCTCATCGGCGGTTTTCTCAAGCGCGGGATCGGGCTTCTGGCACAGTGACCAGGCAACCGCTTCCAGCCATTTCGCCACGTCGCTGTCCTGAAAGACCATGCCGTAAAAGTCGCCCGTCTGCTGTCCTGCGGCAATGCGGAAATTCTCAATGGCATGGCTGGGTTCAGCCTCTGGAATACGATCGTTTAACGCATCCCACTGGTAAGGAATAACCACATCGCGAACCAGTTGTTGATACTGTCCGAGGAACGGATCGCTGACCGTCAGTTTATGCAGATCGACTTCCAGTACGTTCATTTCGTGCTCCTTAAGGCTGTAGAGGTCATAGATATTCCTCGCTGACGGGGTATTTTATGGCAGTAATTTTTATTTTCGCGTTATGACCTAATTCATTTTGCCCAGATAGCGGTGAGCGACAAGGCGATAAAAGAGTAAAAAAAGATGACGATTCCGACCCGTATTTAAAAATGTGAGATGGATCGAGTGAAATGACTATTTTTAGTTAATAATCAAAAGCTAATATGAAATACGGTGCTGAATGAGCGGGAAATGACATATTAATGCTCGAATTATCCATAACATTACCGATTAAAGTCCAAAACGGCGGATTATTTATTTCTCGCGGCATTGGGCGTCATCCTGCCAGGCGTCTGCAATCGTGGGAAATTATATTTGTGGAAAAAGGCTGCCTGAAAATTCAGGAAGAAGAATGTGTTTTCTGTGTCGAAGCCGGGGAAAGCCTGTTGCTTTGGCCGCATCGCCGCCATATTGGCGTTGAAGAGTTTCCCACCGATCTTAAATTTTACTGGCTCCATTTTGAGGTCAAAGCGCCGGACAGCGACCCGCGCTGGCTGACGCATCTTTCCGTGCCGCAGCATACCCAGGTTGCCGATCCGCAGGCGCTGATTGCGCTTTTTCGCCAGTTTATGAACGAGCAGGAAAAGCACCAGCGCAGCCCGGCGCTGGAGTTCATCGTGCTGCTGATTTTGCAGCAGCTCACCGTTGACGCCCGGCAGAATGAAAACGCCGAGGCCGCTGGCGTGTCGCTGGCCTGGAAAGTACAGCAGCTGATTCGAACGCACTATCACCTGCCGCTTTCCAGCTCAGTTCTGGCGAAAGAACTGCATTGCAATGTGGATTATCTGGGACGCGTTTATCGGCGGGTATTTCACCTTACGCTAACGGAAGCCATCCACCGCCAGCGGGTGCGCGAGGCGGAAAAGTTGCTGATTAGCGACGCGCGTTCGTTAAAAGAGGTGGCGGAGCGGTGCGGTTTTAATGACGTTGGTTACTTTCGCCAGATCTTCCGCAAGCACACCGGCCTGACGCCTACCGCCTGGAAGCGGCGCTACAGTAAGGAACACGTTAATTCTTGAGTATAATCTTTGGCCCTCTGACAACGCGGTTGCAAACTGAATGCCCGATGGCGCTTTGCTTATCGGGCCTACAAGAGTTCATCACAACGTATTGATATTGCAAGTCTTGTAGGTCGGATAAGGCGCAGCCGCCATCCGACATAGGCTGTTACTGCCCGTAATAGGCGTTCGCGCCGTGTTTACGCAGATAGTGTTTATTGAGCAGTTCAGGCTGCATATCCGGTAGCTGCGGGGCCAGCTGGCGCGAGAACAGCCCCATATAGGCACACTCCTCAAGCACCACGGCGTTGTGGACGGCATCGGCGGCGTTTTTACCCCAGGCAAACGGGCCGTGTGAATGAACCAATACCGCCGGGATTTGCGCCGGATCCAGACCGCGCTCTTCAAAGGTTTTAATAATCACCTCGCCGGTCTGATACTCGTACTCGCCGTTAATTTCCTCAACGGTCATCAGCCGGGTACAGGGGATCGCGCCATAGAAATAGTCGGCGTGGGTGGTGCCCCAGGCGGGCAGATCGAGCCCGGCCTGCGACCAGATCGTCGCATGGCGGGAATGGGTATGCACGATCCCGCCGATCTGCGGATAGCGCCGATAGAGCGCCAGATGGGTCGCGGTATCGGACGACGGTTTTTTGTTGCCTTCAACGATCTTGCCGTTGGCGATCTCTACCACCACCATATCGTCGGCGGTCATTACCTCATATTCAACGCCGGAAGGCTTAATGACCATCAGTTTGCGCGTCTCATCGACCGCGCTGACGTTGCCCCAGGTAAAGGTGACCAGCCCGTGCGCCGGGAGGGCCAGGTTGGCCGCCAGCACCTCGGCTTTCAGTTGCTCTAACATGTGAAACCTCCTTCCTGCATCCGTGATTCAATCCAGCGGCGGGCCTGGATAATTTCCAGCACCGGCTCACTGGATTTCTCTGTCCACATCTCAATCAGAAATGAACCGCGATAATTCAGCTCATGCAGCGTTTTGAAGATGCCAACAAAATCAACGCATCCTTCGCCAAACGGCACGTCTCGGAACTGGCCGGGGCTGTCACCGGTCACTGGCAGCGTGTCTTTCAGGTGGATAGCGGCGATACGGTCAATCCCCAGCTTCAGTTCGGCGGTCACGTCGTTCCCCCAGGCGCTGAGGTTGCCGACGTCTGGATAAACGGTGAACCACGGTGACGAAAGCATCTCGTCCCACTTTTTCCACTTGCTGATGGAGTTCATAAACGCGGTATCCATGATCTCCACCGCCAGCATCACCTGCGCAGCCGCAGCCTGTTCTACCGCCCACGCCAGCCCTTCGGCGAAACGTTGCTGGGTGCCTTCGTCGTGCTCTTCGTAATAGACGTCGTAACCTGCCAACTGGATGGTGCGGATCCCCAGGTCGCGCGCCAGGCGAATGGCTTTGGTCATGATTTCACGCGCCCGCTGGCGTACCGCTTCGTCGCGGCTGCCAAAAGGGAAACGGCGATGGGCGGAGAGACACATCGACGGGATGGCGACGCCGCTTTCCAGCATCGCGTTCACCAGCGAAGCGCGTTGGGCCGAGGTCCACTCCAGGCGTGAGAGACGTTCATCCGTTTCGTCCACCGACATCTCAACAAAATCAAAACCGCAGCTTTTTGCCAGCACCAACCGCTCCGGCCAACTGAGATCTTTCGCCAGTGCTTTCTCGTAAATACCTAATGGATGATTACGCATGTTGTTATCCCCAGATGGCGTCAATTTGGGCGTGGAATTCGGCGGCGACCTGCGCCGGATGGGCGGCACCTGCCAGCGCACGTCCGGCGATAAATGCCTTAACGTTAATGTCGCGGAACAGCGGTAGATCGGCCGGGGTAATACCACCGGTAATTGACAGCTCAAGGCCGATGTCGGACAACGCTTTCATACGCGTCAGGTCCGCCTCTCCCCACTGCTGCCCGCTGGCCTGCGCATCGCGTCCGCGGTGATAAATCGCCTGGCGAACCCCGACGCGATACCAGTCTCGGGCGTCGTCCAGCGTCCAGTTGCCGAACAGTTCCATTTGAATTTCACCGCCGCAGGACTGGGCAACGGCATGGCCTTTCTCGACGGTTGCGAGCGGCGCAGCGCAGATGATAGTCATCCAGTTGGCGCCAGCGCTAAAAGCCTGCTGCGCCAGGGTTTCACCGGCATCGGCCACTTTCCAGTCGGCGACGATGATTTTTTCCGGGCACTGCGCTCGCAGGGCTTTCACCGCGCTAAGGCCTTCGGTTAAACAGAGGATGGTGCCAGCCTCAACGATATCGACATGATCCTGTAGCAGGGCGACATCGCGCTGGGCTGCTTCCAGATTGGTGTGGTCGAGCGCTAGTTGCAGTAGTGGTCGGCTCATAATGCGTGCTCCTTAATACGGGCGTGATAGCCCTGTAGTGCTTCAATCAAATGCTGGTATTGGCGGTATTTACGCTGATAGAGGGCGTGCGCGGCCATGTCCGGCAGCAGCGTGCGCACCGGGTGCCGGAGGTCGCGTTGGGCCTCGCGGAAATTGCGATATACGCCGGTTCCGACGCGGGCAGCCAGCGCCGCGCCGAAGCAGCCGGTCTCCTCCACCTGCGGCAGCTCAATGCGCAGGCCGCTGACGTCCGCCAGCATCTGCATCCAGACGTCGGAGTGGGCCGGTCCGCCGGTAACGCGCAGGGCGCAAACGTCGGTAAAACGTTCACGCATGCGGTTGAGGTGGGTCATATGGCTGAAGACCACGCCTTCATAAATCGCCTGCAGCAGGTGCGCGCGGGTGTGCAGCGCCTGCATCCCGTAAAAACCGCAGGTCATCTCCAGTCCGGCATTGCTGCCGTAGAGAAACGGCAGAAAAAAGAGGTCGCTACCGGCTTTCGGCAGGCTGGCAACCGCCTGGTTGATCTCATCAAAAGAGAGGTCGCCCCACTGGGCGGTGAACCATTCAAGGTTGCCGGAAGAGGTCGGGCTGGCTTCGTGAACGATATACTGCCCGTCATTGACGTAGCGGCCATAGACGTAAGGATGGGCCTCATGGTCGCGCAGACCGTGAGCGATGCCGCTGGTGACGGCCCAGGTCCCCATCACCGCATTGAGCGTTGATTCATCCTCAATACCGGCGCAAAGGGCGGTGGAAACCACGTCAAACAGGCCGCCGACGACGGGAGTGCCCACCGTCAGACCGGTGATGGCGGCCGCCTGAGCGGTGATCTCCCCGCATATTTCGGCTGAACCCACCACGGGGGGCAGCGCGCTGTCGATTTCACTGATGCCCAGCCACTCGGTCAGGCGCGGGTCGTACTGGCCCGTCGCCATGTTGTAGAGGTTGGACTCGGAGATGTTGCTCTCCTCACAGCCTTTCACGCCGGTTAAGCACCAGCGCAGATAGTCATGCGTCATCATGACGCTGCCTATCTGCGCGTAGCGCTGCGGCTCATTCTCTTTTACCCAGCGTAAAAGGGAGACCGGATGCCCGGTCCACAGGGTTTGTCGGGTCAGCGGGTA
Organism: Salmonella sp. SAL04162; assembly: GCF_046551535.1. Lineage (NCBI taxonomy): Bacteria > Pseudomonadati > Pseudomonadota > Gammaproteobacteria > Enterobacterales > Enterobacteriaceae > Salmonella > Salmonella sp. SAL04162. Next base: position 267,568 of record NZ_JBGDVX010000003.1, on the reverse strand, counting down.
GAGTTTTTGCGGAACCGCTTCTTTTTGCCAGCGCTGGACAATTTCCATGGCGCGACGGTCGGAAGAGAGTATCGCTTTACCTAATGGCCGATCGCTTTTATCTAACAGGAACAGGCCCTTACCCTGAGCTGAAATACCCAGACCACGGATTTGTGAACCGTTCACCCCCGTGTGCGCCAGCAGTTTGTTGATGACCGAGGCGCACTGTTGCCACAGTTCGGTCATATCGCGTTCAACCCAGCCTGGCTGCGGGCTTAAAGCGTGCAGCGGCAGGCGTTGCACCGCTACTTCCCGGCCTGCGCCATCGTACAATCCGGCTTTTAGCCAACTCCCACCACAATCTAACCCCAGCCAGTAGTTACTCATGACTTATTGCACCTCGTCCACGGCTTTCAGGAGATCGGCGCCCTGCGGGTTGTCTTTCAGGAACATATCGCGCACCTGGCTGCCCAGCGCATCGCTGAAGGCTTTACGGTCGATGTCGGTCAGGACTTCAACTCCGGCTTCTTTCATGCCATCGATAATTTTTTGCTGATCTTCGGCGACCAGTTTGCGCTGATAGTCACCCGCTTCTTTGGCGGAACTCAGCAGTGCCTCCTGGAACTGCGGGCTTAAAGCGTCGAATTTGGCTTTATTGATCACCAGCAGCAGAGGCGAATAGGCGTGATGAGTGAGGGAGAGGTATTTCTGTACCTCATAGAATTTCGCTGACCACACGACGTTGATAGGGTGTTCCTGGGCATCAATCGTACGGGTTTCGAGGCCGGTATAGACTTCGGAGAACGGCATCGGAATAGGGTTCGCGCCGAAGATTTTAAAGGCCGCGATATTCATTGGGCTGTTGTTAGTGCGGATTTTTAAGCCTTTCAAATCGCCCGGCGTTTTTACCGGCGCGCGGGAGTTGGTGACGTCGCGCCAGCCGTTTTCCCAGTAGGCGAGGACCTTTAACCCTTTTGAATCGAGTGATTTTTTCAGTTCATCGCCGACTTTGCCGTCGAGCGTTTTATGCGCATGCGCGGTATCGCGAAACAGGAAGGGGACATCAAGTAAGTTGAATACAGGGGCCAGGCCGGTGAAATTGTTCGAACCGGACATTTCCATATCAATAGTTCCGCCGCGCACCCCGCTGATCATTGCCTGGGCGTTACCTAATGTGCTGTCAGGAAAGAGTTTTAGCGTTAATTCGTCGTTGGTTTTTTCTTTTAATAATTCGTTAAATTTTTTCGCGGCAATATGTTGGGAGTCAGTTTGCGGTGTTTCATAACCAAAACGTAAAGATTGTGCCGCCAGAGACGACACGCTGAAAACTGTCAGACCTGCTATCAATAATGAACGAGCAATAACGTGTAATTTCATAATATTATCCTTTAATTAATCCATTTAAGCGGTGTGATAATTAGCTCGGGAATAAAAATAAATAAAATCAGCAACGACATCAGTACGACAACGTAAGGGAATACACCTCTTACCGCGTCATCAAATTTCAATTTTGCTACCCCGGAAATAACGTTGAGGACGTTGCCAACGGGCGGTGTGATTAATCCAATAGAGCAGTTAATAATGAACATGACGCCGAAATAAATCGGATCAATATTGGCTTCTTTAACTAATGGCAATAATACAGGGGTAAGAATTAACACCGTTGGCGTTAAGTCCATCACCATACCGACGACCATAATTGAGATCATAATGACGATAAATAAGAGTCGCGGAGAGTCGACCAGCGGCTGCAGCAAATCTGACACCATCATGGGTAATTCCGCGATCGTAATCAGCCAGGCGGATACCTGAGCTGCGGCCACCAGAAACATGACGACTGACGTCGTTTTGGCGGCATTGACCAGCACGTGGTAGAGACTGGAAAACGTTAATTCCCGATAGATAACCACGGCGACAAAGAGGGCGTAAAACGCGGCAACCGCTCCTGCTTCCGTTGGCGTGAAAAGTCCGGAACGGAAGCCGCCGATAATAATCACCGGTAAAAACAGCGCCCAGATACCTGAAACCAATGATTGCCAGATTTCACGCGGTGTTGCTTTAGGCTGAGAAGGGAGATTTAATCGCCCGGCCTGCCACCACCAGGTGAGCATAAGCGCCGCGCCCATCATGATGCCCGGTGCGATCCCGGCCATAAACAGCTTGCTGATCGACAAGCCGCTGGAAACGCCGAAGATAATAAAAGGAATCGAGGGCGGAATAATTGGCGCAATGATCCCGCCGGAAGCGATTAACCCAACGGAGCGGTTGATCGGATAGTTTGCGGAGCGCATCATCGGCACCAGCAGCGCGGCGACCGCAGCGGTATCTGCTACCGCAGAGCCGGAAAGGCTGGCCATAATCATTGCCGCAATAACGCCCACGTAGCCCAGGCCGCCGGGCTTATGGCCGACCAGCTTCATCGGCAGGTCGACGATTCGCTTTGACAGGCCGCCCGCGTTCATGATTTCACCGGCCAAAACAAAAAAGGGAATGGCCAGCAGGGAGAAGCTGTCCGCGCCGTTAACCAAAGTTTGCGCCATAATCTGCACGTCAAACATATCCAGGTATGCCATCAGAGCAGCGCCGCAAAGCAGCAGCGACCAGGCGATGGGTAAACCTATCGCGATCCCGCCGAGCAGGCAGCAGAGAAATATCACCACGGCCATGATTAGGCTCCTTGCTGTGGTTGTTGAAAGGAATCGTTACGCGTTATTAAGTGATAAAGCCGACGCAGCTCGATTAACGCGATGGCAACGCTTGTGGGCAGACAGGCGATATACATCAGGCCGATCGGTAAACCGAGGATTGGCGAGTGATCGCTCCAGTCCTGCAGTGCTTTTTGTAGGCTGCCCCAGCCTAATGCGATGCATAACAATAAAATCAGTGAATGCGTCAGCAGCGAGAGACGACGCTGATTCGCTGGCGAAAGTTTTTCCACCACAAAAGTGACCTGAACGTGAGCGTTATCCATAAATGCCACGATGGCGCCAATAAACGTCAGCCATACAAATAGATAACGTGATAGTTCATCTACCGACAAAATACTGCTCTCAAAACCGTAACGTAAAATAACGTTAATAAATACAATGCAGGAAAGTACGGCAATTAATACCGCAAGTATGCCCTCAAGTACCCGCTTCATAACGACTCCATCAGGTTATAGAAACTTATTTCTTTCGATGCTGAATAGTGGAACTTAATTTCTTATGTTTGGTTTATATTAGGTCGGCGCAACGTTGAGTTGCAGGCCGAGGATTAAGGTGATGATGTTTAATTCAGGTTAGCTGCGTGTGGCCTTTTTCATCATATTAATACCATCACGTAATATATTTATGCGGTGATTAATATCGGCGCTGGCATTGATTTCCAACAATTTAATGCCGGTAAACAGCAACAGTTCGGGAGCTGCGGCGGTAATGAGTTCTTTAACATGTTTCTCCGTCATCAGGCTTTGTGGACAGAAAGGTACAAACGGAGCATGGAGGTCCTGCCATTCGCCGTATTCTCCATCCAGCGTTGTACCGGAGAACATCAGCGCCCCGAGTTTTCCAGCCTGTTTGGCCTGCTGCGTGTGGATCAGCGGTAGAGAGGTATCCCGCCCTTCAATAGCCGAGCGCGCCCAGTTAATGCAGACGCTTATGTCATAGTCGGCAATAGTTTCCAGTACGTTTACTAACGGTAAGAATCCTTTGCGCGGTGCGGGGCCGGTCATCGCGTCGCAGTGTTCAAGCACCAGGTCGCAGGACCAGTCCCAGTTGGCAATCTCTTTTAATGAGCGCGCAAAGGCGTCGGTTGCCTGCGCCACGTTCGGATTGCCCGCCAGTGGGGCGGCATGAAGCTCAAGGGCTATGACTTTGCCGGGGGTTTTCGCATTGAGTTTATTTATCTTCTGATAAAGATGACGGTAGTATTCCACGCAGGCTTTACGCTGCTCCTCGTCACTGGACGCTAATCCAAAACCACCGTTTTCGCTACGGCGGCGCATGGTTTCCATTATCGCGGTGACCACGATTTGCCAGTTTCCCGGTGTATGGCGCAATAACCACTCGTCGCCGAGCGGGTGAAGATGTTCAAGACAAGGCTGCTCCAGCCCCCGGATATCCGGAGTACCAGAGAGTTGCCGCCAGAATTCCGTCTCTTCCTCTTCACTCTTCTGGTGAAATGAGGGTGCACAAGGGTACGCACCGATAATATAACCGGTATTATTTTTCATTTTGTGCTCCAGTAAACTCTATTTTATAAAACGTCTATGGCGACTTTTACGACTATTTTCCGTATCGGCGTAGCAATGTTTTTATTACAACCTGGACGATGAACATCCTGCGGGAAAAACAGGGCATAACTTCCCGGTATCATTTCAATGAATGATTCATGTTCACTGTCGTGATAAAAAATAATATCGCGCTGTTCTAATAATGACTCGCTGATTTGATTATTACCGGTATCAATGGCAACCCCAATTTTCTCTTCGCCCCATGCCAGAAACTGAATATCCAGATAGCGGCGATGGACTTCCGGACGATTTTCAGCAGCATCGCGGGTGGTCATATCGATAATCTGCGCGAAGATATTTTTGCCGTCGATTTCCACTACGCCGGGTTCCAGCGTGCGAAAGTCGGTGGTACGTAAAAAGTGAAGCGCTTTCTCGATCGCGGCTGGCAAATGACATGGATTTGGCTGCGCGATATGTCCAAAAATCATGATGTGGCTCCTTACAGCGCCTGAATTTTGGCCCAGACGCTGTCGTCAATGGTGATACCGTGACGGCGGTTGTCATCCAGCAATTTGGTAAATTCGTGGCCGGGCAGCCGAATCGCGACGTTGTCGTCAGCACGTTCAGCGGTGGTGATGAAATCCATAATCCGCTGCAGTTTGGCATCGCGGGTTGCGCCATCGATCAGCTTATCCACTTCTATGGCGATGAAGATCTGCGAAACGCCATATTCATCGCTGTTTTCCTGGGTCACTTCGGCAACGGAAGAGCCGTTGGAAAGCAGGGTGGCAATCATGTCCAGCACAATCGACAGACCAGATCCTTTCCAGTAACCCATCGGTAAAATGCGGCGATTTTTCTCGATAACGCCCGGTTCTTTGGTCAACTGACCGTTATCGTCGAAACCGCCGTCCACCGGCAGTTCGCGGCCGGCCAGGCGGTTAACCTCCAGCATGCCGTAAGAGAACATCGACATCGACATATCTACCATAGTGATCGGCGTAGACGGGATGGCGACGATCAACGGATTGGTACCGATACGGCACTCTTTCGCGCCCCACGGCGGCATGACGGCGATGGAGTTGGTCCAGCAAATGCCGATATAGCCTTTTTCCGCCGCCTGCCAGCCGTAGCTGCCGCCGCGCATCCAGTGGTTAGCATTACGTAACGCCACCAGGCCAATACCATGATCGGAAGCCAGCTCGATGGCCCGGTCCATCATCTTTTTCGCCGTCAGGTTGCCGATAGCGCGCTGAGCATCCCACTGTTCGATGGCGCCGAGGCTGGTAACCCGCTGCGGTTTAGCATCAGGAATAATGTCGCCGTTATCTAGTTGCTGAATGAAGCGGGGAAAGCGGTTCACGCCGTGGGAATAGACACCGGACTCGGTGGTGCGAGCGAACATTTCCGCGCAGGCGTCGGCGGTATCTTCCGCAATATTCCGCGACCGCAAGACGCGGTAGAAGGCCCCTTTTAACTCTTCGAAAGTTACTTTCATCCCTGTTCTCCTGGTCGATTGTTAGAAATTTTAGTATGTTTTTTTGTCGATAAATTTCATAATACGAAATGTAGTTCCAAATATATAGATCAAAAATTGACATAGCAACGCCAGAGAAGGTTTTTAAAAACGATTAAAATCATCGGGTTATGTTTTTTATGCTGATATCGTGAACTGCAACACACTTTGAGCTACCATCTGATCGCCCAAGAAAGGAGAGAGTTTTCTGATGAGCCAGAACAACGATAAAGAGAAGCCTGCGGGGAGTCAGAGCCTGTTTCGTGGCCTGATGTTGATAGAAATTTTGAGTAACTACCCGAACGGTTGCCCACTGGCGCACCTGTCGGAGCTGGCGGGGTTGAACAAGAGCACCGTCCATCGTTTGTTGCAGGGGCTTCAATCCTGCGGATACGTGACGCCAGCGCCGGCGGCCGGGAGCTACCGTCTGACGACAAAGTTTATTGCCGTCGGCCAAAAAGCCCTGTCATCGCTGAATAGCATCCACGTTGCGGCACCGCACCTTGAGGCGCTCAACCTGACCACCGGCGAGACGGTGAATTTTTCCAGCCGTGAAGATGATCACGCTATCCTGATTTATAAGCTGGAACCGACCACCGGTATGCTGCGCACGCGTGCCTACATTGGCCAGCATATGCCGCTGTACTGCTCGGCGATGGGGAAAATTTATATGGCGTTTGGTCAGCCGGATTATGTGGCGTCTTACTGGGAAAGCCATAAAGATCAGATCCAGCCGCTGACTCGCAACACCATTACCGATTTACCAGCAATGTACGATGAGCTGGCGCAAATTCGTGAAACCAGCATGGCAATGGATCGCGAAGAAAATGAACTGGGCGTTTCCTGTATTGCTGTGCCTGTGTTTGATATTCACCATCGGGTGCCTTACGCCATTTCTATTTCACTGTCGACGTCACGGCTAAAACAGATCGGCGAGAAAAATCTGCTCAAACCGTTGCGTGAAACCGCACAGGCTATCTCTAATGAGCTGGGATTTACCGTTCGCGAATAAGACAGCTCACCAGGTTTTATCAGGCATCTGACAAAATTTGTCCGTTTGCGTAGTGGGATCAAAGCGGCGGGGAATGGCTCTCTGGCATTCTGGCGTTTTAACGCAGGGGGAGAACAATGAACCGGTTTATTATGGCGGATGCGTCGGCGTGTATCGGGTGTCGTACCTGCGAGGTCGCCTGCGTGGTGTCGCACCAGGAACAGCAGAATAGCGCGGCGGTGACGACGGCGGACTTTGTGCCGCGTATCCGGGTGATAAAAGAGGATAGCTTCACCACGGCCACGGTCTGCCATCAGTGTGAGGACGCGCCGTGCGCGAATGTCTGCCCGGTACAGGCGCTTCGACGTGATCGGGGGCATATCTTCGTGACGCCATCGCGCTGCATTGGTTGTAAAAGCTGTATGCTGGCTTGCCCGTTTGGCGCGATGACCGTGGTGGCGTCCACGTCAGGCGCGCAGGCGATTAAATGCGATCTTTGCTGGCATCGGGAAGCGGGGCCGGCGTGCGTGGAAGCCTGCCCGACCAGTGCGTTACAGTGCGTTGACGCAGCACACGTGCAGCGCCAGCGCCTCTATTCTCAACCTTTCTGAACGTCGTTCCGGCCTGCATGATGGCCGGAATAACCGTCAGCCTTCACGCCAGGCGCGTTCAATCTCTTCTGCCAGAATTTTTACGCCCGCCTCGATTTTATCCGGTTCAGGCACGTAGTTCATCCGCATACATTGGTGTGTGTGCGGCCAGGGTTTATCCAGTCCGGGAAAGAAATAGTGGCCCGGCACCATCAGCACGCCGCGCGCTTTCAAGCGTTGATAGAGTAGCTCGGTGGTAATCGGCAGATCTTTAAACCACAGCCACAAAAATATTGCGCCTTCCGGTTTATGAATCAGGCAGCGTTCTTCGGATAAATAGCGACGAATGATCGCGATCGTCTGTTGAACGCGCTGATAGTAGAAAGGTTTGATAACCGTTTCCGACAGCCGCAGCAGATCGTTACGCTTAATCATTTCGCACATCATCGCCGGACCCATGCCGCCGGGCGCAAGGCTGATGATGCCGTTCATGTTGGCAATGGCGGTAATCGTCTTATCATTGGCGATGATAATCCCGCAGCGGGAGCCGGGCAGCCCCAGCTTTGAGAGGCTCATGCATAGGATAATATTGGGGTTCCACAGCGGGCGCGCCTCGCTAAAGATAATGCCCGGAAACGGTACGCCATAAGCGTTATCAATCACCAGTGGGATGTTGTGCTGATTCGCCAGTCTGTCCAGCTTCATCAGCTCTTCGTCGGTGATAACGTTACCGGTTGGGTTGGTCGGGCGCGAGACGCAAATCATCCCCGTTTCTTCGCCGATGTGCAGATGCTCAAAATCGACGTGATACTTAAACTGGCCTTCCGGCAGCAGTTCAATATTCGGGCGCGCCGAAACGAAGAGGTCGTCTTCCAGACCGGAATCCGCATAGCCGATGTATTCCGGCGCAAGCGGGAATAGTACCTTTTTCGTACTGCCGTCGGCGCGACGTCCGGCGAAGAGATTAAATAAGTAGAAAAACGCGCTCTGACTGCCATTTGTCAGCGCAATATTCTGTGGTTCGATATCCCATCCCAGCGTTTCACGTAGCAGTACGGCCAGTGCATTCAGTAGCGCCGTTTTTCCCTGGGGACCGTCATAATTACAAAGCGCATCAGCGGCTTTGCCGCTTTCTACCATCTCTGTCAGTAGCGTCTGGAAATAATCCTGCATTGCAGGGATGTGTGCCGGGTTACCGCCGCCAAGCATGATGGCGCCTGGCGTGCGTAAGCCGTCGTTGAGATCCTCCATCAGGCGGGTAATGCCTGAATGGCGGGTAAATTTATCGCCGAAAAGTGAAAATGTCATAACGGGTGATCTATCGAACTGTCTGTCAAAGTGGATAACCATAACGCTACAAATGGCGGGGCGCAAATGGGGGTCAGGCGGTGGTATTGATGTTTTATGCTACAAATTTTTATCAGGTTAGTTTTTTATTTTGAAGGGGCTACCGGTACGCGAGGGGACCGGTAGCGCCATGATTAGCGGCGGCCTGCCCAGACGACCATCACCGTATCGTCGCCGTACTGGCGTACAAAACCGTACCCGTGTTTTAGCGTCAGCGTGGTTTGTTGGCCTGCGCCGATGGCGGGATGTCTGGCGCGGAACTGGCTAATACGCTGCCAGTGCGCGACGGCTGCGGCTGACTTTCCGCTCACGTCCTGCCAGTTCATATCTGAACGGGTGCCTTGCAGGGGGTCGGAGCCGGTGGGGCCGAAGGGACGAGCGGATTCATCGCCGTAAAAGATCTGCACCGCGCCCGGCGAAAGCAGCAGCAGTTCCGCCGCCTTATCACCGCTCTCACGGAAAAGGCGCGTATCATGCGAGGAGAGGTAACTTAATACGTTGAAATCCTGCATTTTATCCGCCATCTGCTGCCAGACTGGCCCCATTTCCGCCAGGCAATCGACCGCTTTCGCGGCCTGCTCCTGATAATCAAAATTGATCATCGCGTCGAAACCATAGCGATAATAGTCACTTTTCATGACGCCGTGGCCCCACGCTTCGCCAGTCATCCAGAACGGGCTATCATCCAGCGCTTTGTCCGGATTGGCCTGCTTCCATTCGCGTAATGCCGCGCTGGCCTGGGTTTTTAGCTGTTGCCAGGCAGGAAGCTCAACATTTTTGGCAGTATCGACCCGGAACCCGTCAATGCCGTAATCATGCACCCACTGGCTTAACCAGTGAGTCAGATAATCCCGTGGCGTATAGCCTTCAATGAACTTTGCTTTAGTATCAGGTTTGTTGGCATAGAACGCGGGTAGGCCGGAAGGCGTGGTAGATTCCGTTTTTATATCCGGCAGGAAGGCCAGCGACAGGGTTAAATCGTCAAATCCCGGACTGTCGTAGTCGCCAATATCGGTACGAATCCACTTTTTCCCCCACCATTTTTCCCAGGCGGCGCTGTCGCTGAAGTTGATGTAGTCGTTAAAGCTGTGCCAGCTTTGTCCGGCGGCGGGTCGCCAGTTTGTCCAGCGATCGCCGAGAATTTTTTGCCGTTCCGCGCCGGATAAATAGAGCGCGCCGAACTGATACTCCTGCATATCCGCCAGCGTGGCGTAACCGGCATGATTCATTACTACGTCAAATAAAATACGGATGCCGCGCTGGTGCGCGCCGTCGACCAGCGCACGGAGATCGGCTTCGCTGCCCATATTGGCATCCAGCGTCGTCCAGTCCTGAGTGTAATAGCCGTGATAGGCGTAATGAGGAAAATCGCCTTTTGTTCCGCCGCCGACCCAGCCGTGGATCTGTTCAAACGGCGAGCTTATCCACAAGGCGTTCACGCCTAATTGCTGTAGATAGTCCAGTTGACTCGTCAACCCGCGCAAATCGCCGCCGTGGAAAGTGCCAATCTCTTGCATACCATCCTTATGGCGACCATAGCTGTGGTCGTTGGTTGGATCGCCATTGCGAAAGCGATCCGTAAGCACAAAATAAACGGTGGCGCTGCGCCAGTTAAAAGGCGCTGATGCATGGGTTTCCGCGCGTTCCAGCAATAAAAGCCCGTGGCTGTCGGCAGGGCGCAGCGTGATTTGCCCGTTTTGGACGGTATCGGTTTGACCACTGTAATAATCGCGCACTACCGTCCCTTCCGGAAATGTTTGGCGAACATCCAGCGTGAGCGGCGAACCATCCCAGACGGGACACTGGTAGGCGAGCTGCGCGGTGCGTTCAGATTCAGTTTTTATCGATAACAGCAGGGTCGGCGTACCGGATCGGGTATCTACCGTTATCGTATAGTCGCCATCTTTAAACAGACGCCATTGCGGCGGCGCGCCTTCGCAGGGTTTTAACGACAACATTTGGTTGAGTTTTATGGCGCCGGAGGGCTGCCAGCACTGCTGGTCAATATGGAGCGTTAACGCGCGTGTACCTTTTGTTAATGCAGCATGGCTGGTAAAGCGTCCGGTTTCCTGCGTCGAGAACGTCGGAAAACCGGGCGAGGTCCATGATGAGGCGATCGCGATACCGGGTATCAGCGTCAGAGCGAAGGCGGCAAGTTTCATCACGCTATCCTTTGTGGGCAATATTCATCAGCTTGCCTGGTTTTTAGGCGAATGAACTCCTCCCCCGCAGAGAGTCGCGCAGGAGGAGGCGCGAGGGTGAGCGACGAGGCGCAAAAAAACGCCTCTATTTGCGATAAGCGCCACATTTCATTGGCATTATTGCTGTCTGTTATCGTTAATAGTTGACATAGTTTCGGATTAAGACTATTCCCTGAGGTGCTTTTTAAGCCTATTTTTGCTAGAATTTGGGGTTCAAACCTTAACTTTGTGAAAAATAAAAGGTGTTGGAATGTATCAATCCGACCAGGAGACCTAATGATATTGACTCCCATGCGACGATATGGGGCAATGATTCTTATGTTACTCACCATCGCATTTTCGGGTGAGGTGCTGGCAAAGACGCACGCAACACAAACGAGTCAAAAGTCCCACATAACCGAGAAAAGTTATAAACAGGTTAGCAGTAAACAAGAGTATTCTCGCAATAGTGCAAAGAGCAGTTCACTTCCTGATTTGCGAAAATACCCTTCCGGAACCCCCAGAAAAAAAGCGTTTCTCCGGACCGTTATGCCTTACATCACCAGCCAAAATGCCGCGATTACCGCGGACCGTAATTGGCTGATCTCAAAACAGTACCAGAACCGCTGGTCGCCGTCTGAGCGCGCGCGTATGAAAGATATCGCGAAGCGCTATAAAGTGAGCTGGTCCGGCAACACGCGTCGTATTCCGTGGAATACATTGCTGGAGCGCGTCGACATTATCCCAACCAGCATGGTGGCGACGATGGCGGCGGCGGAAAGCGGCTGGGGAACCTCTAAACTGGCGCGTAGCAACAACAACCTGTTCGGCATGAAGTGTACGAAAGGGCGTTGTACCAATACGCCGGGTAAGGTGAAAGGTTACTCGCAATTCGCGTCGGTTGAGGAGTCGGTGAGCGCGTATGTCGCCAACCTGAACACGCATCCGGCTTATTCTTCTTTCCGCAAGTCGCGCGCCCAACTGCGTAAGGCGGATCAGGAAGTCACCGCCACGGCGATGATTCATAAGCTGAAGGGTTACTCTACCCAGGGGGCGCGCTATAACAACTACTTGTTCGCGATGTACCAGGACAACCAGCGTCTGATCGCCGCGCATATGTAATTCTGTGTGCCGGATGGCGTTACGCTATCCGGCTTATAAGGCGTCTGTAGGCTGGATAAACTACAACAACGCTTCACTATGCTGGTCGCGATACTCCTTAGGCGTAGTGACGTACTCCTTTTTAAACACCGAATAGAAATATTGCAGTGACGGGTAGCCGCACATTTGCGAAATTTCGTTTATCGCCAACGTGGTAGAAATCAACAAACTACGCGCTTTTTCCAGCTTTTCGGCGTGGATCAGCGCATGTATCGTCTCGCCAACTTCTTCCTTAAAACGTTTTTCCAGGTTTGAACGTGAAATCCCAACCGCATCCAGCACCTGCTCGACTTTAATGCCCTTACAGGCATGGTTACGAATAAAGTGCATCGCCTGGATAACCGCCGGATCGGTCAGGGAGCGATAGTCTGTCGAGCGGCGCGCAATGACGCGCACCGGCGGCACCAGAATGCGCTGTAACGGCATCTCTTCGCGCGCCAGCAAACGGTGCAGCAGCTTCGCCGCCTGATAGCCCATTTGCCGCGCCCCCTGCGCGACGGAGGAAAGCGCGACGCGCGACAGATAACGGGTTAACTCTTCGTTATCAATACCGATAACGCAAAGTTTTTCCGGCACCGGAATATGCAGGTGTTCGCAGGCCTGCAATACGTGACGGGCGCGGGCATCCGTTACGGCAATGATGCCGGTTTGCGGCGGCAGCGTCTGAAGCCAGTCGGCGAGGCGATTTTGCGCGTGCTGCCAGTTTTCCGGCGCGGTTTCCAGCCCCTGATAGACTACGCCGCGGTATTTTTCCTCGGCGACCAGCTGGCGAAAGGCGTATTCCCGTTCCGCCGCCCAATGTTTGCGGCTGGAGTCGGGCAAACCGTAAAACGCGAAGCGGTTAACGCCTTTTTCTTTTAAATGCAGGAAAGCGCTTTCAACGAGCGCATGATTATCGGTGGCGATGTAATGAACGGCGGGATAATTTTCAGCAAGATGGTAAGAACCGCCGACCCCGACAATGGGTACGTCGACATCGGCCAATAATTGCGCGATATCGTCATCATCGTAATCGGCAATAACGCCGTCGCCTAACCACTCTTTAATGTTATCGATACGGGCACGGAAATCTTCCTCAATAAATATATCCCATTCGGATTGCGAGGCTTGTAAATATTCACCCACCCCCTCCACTACCTGACGGTCATAGGCTTTATTCGCGTTAAATAACAGAGTGATGCGGTGACGTTTATCAAACATGAGGATATATCCTGCAAAAGTGAACCTGGACTCATGGATACTATCAAAACGGCTGACATAACGGTCTGGCGAATGATGACAAATTATTTTGCGCCTGAAACGTTATGCGAAATTCATCACAGCAAACGGCGGATGACAATTGTCATTTCTTATCTGTATATTACGGTTTTTTGTTTATTTTCCAGGATTCGATCGCGATCGCTTTTTTCTTCTGTGGTTTTCAGCGTTTTTTTGAGAGCCAGAGCACATTTGGGGATTCTCTTAATAGCGGTGTGAAATAACGTAATTGAGCAATAAATCAGGAAATTCCAGTATGACGTTATGTCGTTTACTTGCCGTCTTATCTGATTATGGAGCTCACTATGCAGGCTTATTTTGACCAACTCGATCGTGTTCGCTATGAAGGCCCTCAATCGACTAACCCGCTGGCATTTCGTCATTACAATCCCGACGAGCTGGTTTTAGGTAAACGTATGGAAGATCACCTGCGTTTCGCGGCCTGTTACTGGCATACCTTCTGCTGGAACGGCGCGGATATGTTTGGTGTAGGCGCGTTTAATCGTCCGTGGCAGCAACCGGGCGAAGCGCTGGAGCTGGCGAAACGCAAAGCGGACGTGGCGTTTGAATTTTTCCACAAACTGAATGTGCCTTTTTATTGCTTCCATGACGTGGATGTGTCGCCGGAAGGCGCGTCGTTGAAAGAATATAAAAACAACTTCGCGCAGATGGTGGATGTGCTGGCGGCGAAACAGGAGCAGAGCGGCGTAAAACTGCTGTGGGGAACGGCGAACTGCTTTACCAACCCGCGCTATGGCGCAGGCGCCGCCACTAACCCGGACCCGGAGGTCTTTAGCTGGGCAGCGACGCAAGTGGTTACGGCAATGAACGCCACGCATAAACTGGGCGGCGAAAATTACGTCCTGTGGGGCGGGCGCGAAGGTTATGAAACGTTGCTGAATACCGATCTGCGCCAGGAACGCGAACAGATTGGCCGCTTTATGCAAATGGTGGTCGAGCACAAACATAAAATGGGTTTCCAGGGCACGCTGCTGATTGAACCGAAACCGCAGGAACCGACAAAACATCAGTATGATTATGACGTTGCAACGGTCTATGGCTTCCTCAAACAGTTCGGCCTGGAAAAAGAGATCAAAGTGAACATTGAGGCGAACCACGCGACGCTGGCGGGCCATTCGTTCCACCATGAAATCGCGACCGCTATCGCGCTGGGTATTTTTGGCTCCGTTGACGCCAACCGCGGCGATGCGCAACTGGGCTGGGATACCGATCAGTTCCCGATTAGCGTTGAAGAGAACGCGCTGGTGATGTACGAAATCCTGAAAGCGGGCGGATTCACAACGGGCGGTCTCAACTTCGACGCCAAAGTTCGTCGCCAGAGCACCGATAAATACGATCTGTTCTACGGTCATATCGGCGCGATGGATACGATGGCGTTGTCGCTGAAAATCGCCGCGCGTATGGTTGAAGACGGCGAGCTGGATAAACGCGTGGCGAAGCGCTATGCCGGCTGGAATGGCGAACTGGGGCAGCAGATTCTGAAAGGACAACTCTCCTTAGGCGAACTGGCGCAGTATGCGGAGCAGCATAATCTGGCGCCAGTACATCAAAGCGGTCATCAGGAGCTGTTAGAAAATCTGGTTAACCGTTATCTGTTTGATAAATAACCCTATCTACCGGGCGACTCCGCGTTAGCCCGGCCTGTAGTCGTGATTAGCCCGGTAAGCGTAGCGCTGCCGGGCGCTTTCAGTAAAGGAACCCACAATATGTATATCGGGATCGATCTTGGTACATCGGGTGTAAAGGCTATCCTGTTGAATGAGCAGGGCGATGTGCTGGCTACGCATACTGAAAAACTGACCGTATCGCGTCCGCATCCCTTATGGTCGGAACAGGAACCAGAGCAGTGGTGGCAGGCGACGGATCGTGCGGTTAAAGGTTTAGGTCGGCAACAGTCGTTAAGTGGCGTTCGGGCGTTGGGCATCGCCGGACAAATGCATGGCGCGACATTGCTTGATAGCCGTCAGCAGGTTCTGCGACCAGCGATTTTATGGAATGACGGACGCTGTAGCGAAGAGTGCGCCTGGCTGGAAAAACAGGTGCCGCAGTCGCGTGCGATAACCGGTAACCTGATGATGCCCGGTTTTACCGCGCCCAAATTAGTCTGGGTGCAGCGCCACGAACCGGATATTTTCCGCCAGATAGACAAAGTTCTGCTGCCGAAAGATTTTCTGCGGCTGCGAATGACGGGCGTCTTTGCCAGCGATATGTCGGATGCGGCAGGAACGATGTGGCTGGACGTGAAAAAGCGCGACTGGAGCGACGTTATGCTCAACGCCTGTCATTTAACCCGACAGCAGATGCCAGCGTTATTTGAAGGTAGTGACATTACCGGAACGTTGCTGCCAGAGGTAGCCAGCGCATGGGGAATGCCAGCAGTACCTGTGGTGGCGGGCGGCGGCGACAATGCGGCTGGCGCGGTCGGCGTAGGAATGATCGATGCCGGACAGGCGATGCTCTCACTCGGAACATCGGGCGTCTATTTTGCCGTCAGCGACGGCTTTCTGAGTAAACCGGAGAGCGCAGTACACAGTTTTTGCCATGCGCTGCCGGAACGCTGGCATTTAATGTCTGTGATGTTGAGCGCCGCCTCTTGTCTGGACTGGGCGGCTAAACTCACCGGGCAGGAGAACGTCCCGGCGCTGATTGCCGCCGCACAGCAGGCGAATGAGCATACCGATCCGATCTGGTTTTTGCCGTACCTGTCCGGCGAGCGCACGCCGCACAATAATCCGCAGGCAAAAGGCGTTTTCTTTGGTTTAACCCATCAGCATGGCCCGGCGGAACTGGCGCGGGCGGTACTGGAAGGCGTGGGATATGCTCTGGCGGATGGCATGGATGTGGTTCACGCCTGCGGCGTCAAGCCCGCCAGCGTGACGCTTATCGGCGGCGGGGCGCGCAGCGAATACTGGCGTCAGATGCTATCTGATATTAGCGGGCTACAGCTTGATTATCGTACTGGCGGCGATGTGGGACCAGCGCTGGGCGCGGCGCGTCTGGCGCAAATTGCGGTGAATAAACAGACTCCGCTCGCCGATGTATTGCCGCAGTTGCCGCTGGAGCAGGCGCATTATCCTGATGCGCAGCGTCATGCGGTTTATCAACAACGTCGTGAAACCTTCCGTCGACTCTATCAGCAGCTGTTGCCGTTGATGTCATAAGTCAGAATGCCTTTCGGTTTTGGCTGAAAGGCATTTCCCGTAAATATTGATTCTATTGAATTATATCGAAGTAAGTATGTGTGTTTTCTGATTTTTATATTATTGCTAAGCAGGCGCCTTTTTCATCGCTATTTCTTCGCTTAATGTGTCTCACTCAACCACAAGGAGAGTGAGATGGACGATCACGTTGCGCGCAGGAAACGGATATTCGGCCTGGGAATGTTAGTCGTCGGTGCAGTGGTATACCTGGTGGGACTGTGGCCAAGCTGTCATACATTAAGCGAAAAGGGATATTTTTTTGCGGCAATCGTCATGTGCGGTTTTCCTGTCTTAATTCGCCAGGAACACACGGGGAATGACCGCTTGCTTTCTCGTTGTAAATCTTTGCTGTTGCTTGGCATCGGCATGGTCGCGGTCGGCGTATTTAACCTGGCGCTGGCGGGCGCGCTGAAAATACTGTGCCTGGTGGCGCTGGGGGTCAGTATATATGGAACCGATCTTTACGCTTCCTACAGTGATGATGAATGATGGCCGGAGCCATCATTCGTTTAGCTAACCCATTTCCGTTTATCAATACGCTGTAACAGCATGGAAAGTAGCAGGCTTCCTGTCACCGTCGCGGCAAAAACCCACACGATGTCTAACGGCGGCCAACGCTTTAACTCCAGACCATTAGTACGTAGCGCATGGATAATCAGCGCGTGGAAACCATAAATACCCAGCGAGTGGCGGGAGATAAGCCCCAGTCCAGGTAACGTCCGCGCATTCAGCTTATTTTTAACTACCGTGAACAGTGAGACGGCGCAAATAAACACCATGGGACCGCAATACAGATACCAGGTATCGGCAAAATTTCCGCGCCAGCGTAATTCATGCAATGTGCCGCGAGAAATAACAAATACCGCGATGATGAACAGGGCAGTGCAGATAAGCGTCAGCGATGACTTTTGCGTCTCCATCATTCCAATGGCGCGGCCCAGGATACCGTAGAGAATGTAGTAGAATGTGTCGCCGCTGATATACAGATTGATGGGCAACCATTCAACGCCGCCGATTTTTTGCGGCACAGTATTTGGGTTGGCAATAATACCAATGACCACCATCAGCGTCAGGAGCATTTTGCCGCTCACGTTTTTTACCTGGATTAATGGCGATACCAGGTAGATCACCGCAATCGCAAAGAAAAACCACAGGTGGTAAAACACGGGTTTTTGCAGTGCATTTTTTAGCGAAAGCTCGACGTTGATCGAAGTAAAAAGTGAAATGTAAGCCAGGGCGACAACGCTGTAAAAGATAAGGCACAGGGCGATACGTAAAAAATGCCGCGGTTGCGCGCAGCGCTCGCCAAAAAAAAGATAGCCTGAAATCATAAAAAACAGGGGAACGCTAACGCGCGAAGCCGAATTCAGGACATTCGCAATATCCCAGTTTAGCGGGCTGACGCTGTGGGCGTTGGTGATGTACCACGTTGTAGTATGGATCATCACTACCATTAAACAGGCGATCCCTCGCAGGTTATCAATCCAGTTAATTTTAGGCTGCATCAGTTCCTCAGCTTCCGTTTCAATAGAGTTCCAGCGCGGTGGCTCACTGGAAAAATCTGACTTTCTACGCTACATCTTGTGATGGCGTAAGGAGATTCGCACAATGTGTCTGTTACCCACAAACCTTAATAATAAGACTGACCAGCAAACCAGACGGTAATAAAAATGATAATGAAGTATTTCTGTACTGTGATGATAGCCATCGCTCTGGTGGGATGCACAGCGACACCGCCACCGACGCAAAAAGCCCAGCAGAGTAAAGTGAGCCCAACACGCACGCTGGATATGGAAGCATTGTGTAAAGCTCAGGCGGCGCAGCGTTACAACACTGGCGCACAGAAAATTGCTGTTACCGGCTTCGAGCAGTTTCAGGGGAGCTATGAGATGCGTGGTAATACCTTCCGTAAAGAGAGTTTTGTCTGCTCTTTTGATGCAGATGGGCAGTTTTTACATCTTTCTATGCGGTAAAAGCCGCGCCTGGTGAGGTGTGATGCCGCGAAATCCGGCAATTTTCGCTAAACAAACCGGTTTCATACTGTATATCTCGCATCCAGCGGGTATACTGGCTCCTTCCTTTAAATCCACACGTATCCAGCACGAAATAATATGCAAAAGTTTGATACCAGGACCTTCCAGGGCTTGATCCTGACCTTACAGGATTACTGGGCTCGCCAGGGCTGCACCATTGTTCAACCATTGGACATGGAAGTTGGCGCGGGAACTTCTCATCCAATGACCTGCCTGCGCGCGCTGGGGCCAGAGCCGATGGCGACTGCCTATGTGCAGCCTTCTCGTCGTCCGACCGATGGCCGCTACGGCGAAAACCCGAACCGCTTACAGCACTACTACCAGTTCCAGGTAGTGATTAAGCCGTCTCCGGAGAATATTCAGGAGCTGTATCTCGGTTCTCTGAAAGAGCTGGGTATGGACCCGACCATTCACGATATCCGTTTCGTGGAAGATAACTGGGAGAACCCGACGCTGGGCGCCTGGGGACTCGGCTGGGAAGTGTGGCTGAATGGCATGGAAGTGACGCAGTTCACCTACTTCCAGCAGGTCGGCGGCCTGGAGTGCAAGCCGGTGACCGGTGAAATCACCTACGGTCTGGAACGTCTGGCGATGTATATCCAGGGCGTGGACAGCGTTTACGACCTGGTCTGGAGCGATGGCCCGCTGGGTAAAACCACCTACGGCGACGTGTTCCATCAGAACGAAGTGGAGCAGTCCACCTATAACTTTGAATACGCCGATGTGGATTTCTTATTCACCTGCTTCGAGCAGTATGAAAAAGAAGCCCAGCAGCTGCTGGCACTAGAAAACCCGCTGCCGCTGCCGGCCTACGAGCGTATTCTGAAAGCCGCCCATAGCTTCAACCTGCTGGATGCGCGTAAAGCTATCTCCGTCACCGAACGTCAGCGCTACATTTTGCGTATTCGCACCCTGACCAAAGCAGTGGCAGAGGCTTATTATGCTTCCCGTGAAGCCCTCGGCTTCCCGATGTGCAACAAAGACAAGTAAGAGGCGGCCATGTCTGAGAAAACTTTTCTGGTGGAAATCGGCACTGAAGAGCTGCCACCAAAAGCACTGCGCAGTTTGGCTGAGTCCTTTGCTGCGAACTTCACTGCGGAGCTGGATAACGCCGGCCTCGCGCACGGTAACGTTGAATGGTTTGCCGCCCCGCGCCGTCTGGCGCTGAAAGTGGCGAATCTTGCTGAATCTCAGCCCGATCGCGAAGTCGAAAAACGTGGTCCGGCGATTGCCCAGGCGTTCGACGCCGAAGGCAAACCGAGCAAAGCGGCAGAAGGCTGGGCGCGCGGCTGCGGGATCACCGTTGATCAGGCCGAGCGTCTGAAGACCGACAAAGGCGAATGGCTGCTGTATCGCGCCCACGTGAAGGGCGAAAGTACCGAAGCGCTGGTGCCGAACATGGTAGCCACCTCGCTGGCGAAACTACCGATCCCGAAACTGATGCGCTGGGGCGCGTCTGACGTCCACTTCGTGCGTCCGGTGCACACCGTGACCCTGCTGTTGGGCGATAAGGTCATTCCGGCGACCATCCTGGGCATTCAGTCTGACCGCGTCATTCGCGGCCACCGCTTTATGGGTGAGCCGGAGTTCACCATTGATAGTGCCGATCAGTACCCGCAAATTCTGCTGGAGCGCGGTAAAGTCATTGCCGACTACGAAGCGCGTAAAGCCAAAATCAAAGCGGACGCCGAAGAAGCAGCACGTAAGATTGGCGGTAATGCCGACCTGAGCGAAAGCCTGCTGGAAGAAGTCGCCTCGTTGGTGGAGTGGCCGGTGGTATTGACGGCGAAATTCGAAGAGAAATTCCTCGCTGTGCCTGCCGAAGCGCTGGTGTACACCATGAAGGGCGACCAGAAGTATTTCCCGGTTTATGACAACGCGGGCAAGCTGCTGCCGAACTTTATCTTCGTCGCCAACATCGAGTCGAAAGATCCGACCCAGATTATCTCCGGTAACGAGAAAGTGGTGCGTCCGCGTCTGGCGGATGCCGAATTCTTCTTCAACACCGACCGTAAAAAACGTCTGGAAGATCATCTGCCGCGTCTGCAAACCGTGCTGTTTCAACAGCAGTTGGGTACCCTGCGCGATAAGACCGATCGCATTCAGGCACTGGCAGGCTGGATTGCCGGTCAGATTGGCGCTGACGTTAACCACGCCACTCGTGCGGGCCTGCTCTCCAAGTGCGACCTGATGACCAACATGGTCTTCGAGTTCACCGACACCCAGGGCGTGATGGGGATGCACTACGCGCGCCATGATGGTGAAGCGGAAGATGTGGCCGTGGCGCTGAACGAGCAGTATCAGCCACGCTTTGCCGGTGATGACCTGCCGTCTAACCCGGTGGCCTGCGCGTTGGCGATCGCTGACAAGATGGATACTCTGGCGGGTATCTTCGGTATCGGTCAGCATCCGAAAGGCGACAAAGACCCGTTTGCGCTGCGTCGTGCCGCGCTGGGCGTGCTGCGCATCATCGTTGAGAAGAACCTCGCTCTTGATCTGCAAACGCTGACCGAAGAAGCGGCGCGTCTGTATGGCGACAAGCTGACCAATGCTAACGTAGTCGATGATGTGATCGATTTTATGCTGGGTCGCTTCCGCGCCTGGTATCAGGACGAAGGTTACACCGTCGACACCATCCAGGCGGTACTGGCGCGTCGTCCGACCCGTCCGGCAGATTTCGATGCTCGTATGAAAGCGGTATCGCACTTCCGCACCCTGGAAGAAGCCTCTGCGCTGGCGGCGGCGAACAAGCGCGTCTCCAACATCCTGGCGAAAGCCACTGAGCCGCTGAACGATATCGTCCACGCCTCCGTACTGAAAGAAGCGGCGGAAATTGAGTTGGCCAGACATCTGGTTGTGCTGCGTGATAAGCTTCAGCCGTACTTTGCCGATGGTCGTTATCAGGAAGCGTTGATTGAGCTGGCTGCTCTGCGCGCGCCGGTGGATGAATTCTTCGAAAATGTCATGGTTAACGCGGAAGAGAAAGATATCCGTATCAACCGCCTGACGCTGTTGTCGAAACTACGCGAACTGTTCCTGCAGGTTGCGGATATTTCGTTACTGCAATAAGCGTTCAGTTAATTAAACAAAAACCTGCTTTCGGGCAGGTTTTTTTATAATATAAATAGTATCAGTCGATTCGCTAATAATTCTGTAACTCATAGACGCGGTTATTTCTATTGATTGGCAAAAAATATTTCAGGAATACATTAACGCTGGCGGTACGGATATTGGCGTTAGAATAGCTACGGGTGCTTGAGACTGTTTGTCTCAGGTATTCACCAAAAGGCAGACAGAGAAAAGCCCCACCTGACTATACCCAAAATAATTCGAGTTGCTTAAAGGCGGCAAGGGAGTGAGTCCCCAGGAGCATAGATAACTATGTGACTGGGGTGAGCGAGCGTAGCCAACACATAAGCAACTTGAAGTATGAAGGGTATATAAATCAAAAGTGCACTGCGCCCATTATTGATCTCTTCAATAACGAAGCGATCTCCTGCAGTATTTCAGAACGTCCAACCATGCCGATGATCGATGACATACTCATGAAGGCATTTGCCAGACTTGATGCGGGTACCAATCCGGTTCTTCATTCAGATCAGGGCTGGCAATACCGTCATTGATGGTACCAGTATCAGTTGCGAGAGTTTGGCATCATCCAAAGTATGTCCCGCAAAGGCAACTGCCTTGATAATGCCTGTGCAGAATGTTTTTTCGGGACTTTAAAATCAGAAAGTTTTTACACCAGTAAATTTAAGGATATTGATGAACTTAAGATAGCTATTGAGGATTACATACGATACTACAATACCCGACGAATTAGCCTTAGATTTAACGGACTCAGCCCGGTTGAATACCGCCTAAAGAGCTATCCAGGCAGAAATTAACAAGGTCTGTACAGGGATGCTATCAGGAAACCTGAACGTCGGTAGATACGCTCACGCAAATGTCTGCTATGAGCGAGGAACGGACGCCCTATTTCACAAAAATTAGTATTGTTCTACAAGTA
This sequence comes from Salmonella sp. SAL04162, assembly GCF_046551535.1. Lineage (NCBI taxonomy): Bacteria > Pseudomonadati > Pseudomonadota > Gammaproteobacteria > Enterobacterales > Enterobacteriaceae > Salmonella > Salmonella sp. SAL04162. Next base: position 245,071 of record NZ_JBGDVX010000003.1, on the reverse strand, counting down.
ACTCTCACAATGAGGTTTTATGAAAATCAGAAGGTTCAGTAATGGGGATGAAATATCGTTATTCAGAGTTTTTTTCTCATCTGTACATACGATCGCATCACACTACTACACACGTGAACAAATTGATGCTTGGGCCCCAGCAGATATCGACCTGGAGCGATGGGCCAATCACATTAAGGAATTACAACCTTTTGTTGTAGAGCTGGATGGTGAAATAGCTGGATATGCAGATGTTCAACCAAATGGATACATTGATCATTTCTTTGTATCAGGAACCTATTCAAGACAGGGGGTAGGGACACTACTGATGAATTGCATTCATGAGGAAGCCAGACAGCGTGGAATTAGTGAACTTACTTCAAATGTAAGTAAGGCTGCGGAAGTGTTCTTTCTACGACACGGCTTTCATATAGTGGAGCGAGGCTTTCCTATTTGCCGTGGAGTGACATTACAAAATGCTCTGATGAGGAAATGTTTGGCGAAATAATAGTCAGCCTGCAGAAAGGCAGCATTGTTCTTTTGCCTTGTTGAACTCAGTAAACCGCTACAATGAGCAATTTCCGCTGCTGGCACAAAGCGAACATCAGTATTCAAAAAATGAAAAAAGACGACTTGATGTATATCGTTTGCTATACATGGTGGTTGTGCTATTCTTGTAAAGCAAATGCTATACAAAGGGTGTCTCATGAAATCAGATGTTCAACTTAACCTTAGAGCTAAGGAATCGCAGCGGGCGCTCATTGATGCAGCTGCGGAAATCCTTCACAAGTCACGTACAGATTTCATTCTGGAAACGGCCTGCCAGGCTGCCGAGAAAGTGATCCTTGACCGCCGTGTATTTAACTTTAACGATGAGCAATATGAGGAGTTCATCAATCTGCTTGATGCACCGGTCGCAGATGATCCCGTTATCGAAAAACTGCTGGCAAGGAAACCTCAGTGGGACGTGTAACAGCACCAGAACCTTTGTCCGCTTTTCATCAGGTAGCTGAGTTCGTCAGCGGTGAAGCTGTGCTCGATGACTGGTTGAAGCAAAAGGGCCTCAAAAACCAGGCTCTCGGAGCGGCCAGAACATTTGTGGTGTGCAAGAAAGACACGAAGCAAGTAGCCGGTTTTTACTCTCTGGCCACCGGCAGCGTCAACCATACAGAAGCGACAGGCAATCTTCGGCGTAACATGCCAGATCCCATCCCTGTCATTATACTTGCCCGTCTTGCTGTCGATCTCTCATTCCATGGAAAAGGGCTTGGTGCTGATTTACTTCATGATGCAGTGCTTCGTTGCTATCGGGTTGCCGAGAATATTGGTGTACGTGCAATCATGGTTCATGCACTTATCGAAGAAGCCAAAAATTTCTACATTCACCATGGTTTCAAATCATCACAAACTCAGCAGCGAACTTTGTTCCTTAGGCTCCCTCAATAGAATGCAAAGACTGTTACGTTCAAATCGCTATAAGCGATAATTTGATAGAACGTCTAAGGTTAAATTCAGGAAGAATACGACGAACAAAATATTGATGAGACAGGAATCCGCGTGATGCAAGAAAGCAACGGAATGGATAATTCGATTGCGGACAATGTTATTTAGTTATAGCCAGAAACAAAAAAGAGCCCATGTATTAAATGGACTCTTTCGCTGATGCCTCGGTTAATCTGTCCAGGTTTTGGGGTCAGTACAAAGTGAGCCCACCTCTGCCATTCTTGTGGCGTTATGCATTCTCAAGGCACCCTGTTAATTTTATCTTGTTGGCGCTTTGTAGGCCCGATAACCCATTATGTTATCGGGCATTTTTTTAACGTAATGGTAATTCCGTCAGACAGGTCTGGCTGTCATCTCTGGTGGCAATGGCATGTGACGCCGTTTTACCGTTGTAGCTTACTTCCAGCGTCCCTTCCATATTGCGCGGTAGCCAAACACCGATAAATCCGTTTCGATAGCTTTGCATCTCTTTTTGTACGATGACAGCGCCTTTACTGTCTGTCACTTTTACAGTGAACGGTTTATTCGGCATTTCTCCCTGACAGCCGGAAAGGCTGTGGTTAAAACAGGGGTGTGTCCGCCATTCATAGGGCGCAAAAGAGAGATAGAATTTGTCGCCTAACGGCAGCGTATAAATCTGCTCTCCGTCAGATAATTTGAGCTCGGTACTGGTAATCGACGCGGAGTAAGGCAAAGGACGGCTCTGCGGCGTCTGATCAATCGTATCCACGATCTGCTCAACCGTTTTTCCCGCCAGCCCATGTTGCGCCAGAAAAGCGGATTCTGCGGATGCCGCAAGCGCGGAGCCGCTGGCGCATAAACCCAAAAGTAATAACCATGATGATTTCGACATAACTTCAATTCCTTGTGAACAATCTCCCTGCCTACTATAGGGGTTCCCCTAAGGGAAAGGTCAAAGGAACGCAGGGTAAAGTAATGCAAAGTTATGCTGGGGGAGAGGGGGAATTGGAATAAAAAAATCCCCGCCATCAGGCAGGGATTCAAAATTCTGAGCTTTTTAAGCTTACAGGCTGGTTACGTTACCAGCTGCCGGGCCTTTAGCGCCGCTTTCGATGGTGAAGGAAACTTTCTGACCTTCGTCCAGAGATTTGTAACCATCGTTCTGAATAGCGGAGAAGTGTACGAACACGTCTTTAGAACCGTCATCAGGAGTAATAAAGCCGAAGCCTTTATCAGCGTTGAACCATTTTACGATACCAGTCATTTTACCGGACATAGTGTATTACCTTTTAAAAAATAAGTGTGCCTTTCGGCGTTATGGCGTGCTTTACAGATTTTTTAAGCGTTAAGGAAATGCGCACTACGAGGGGTATCTAATGGATAACTCTTGAAGGGACTTGCCTTACTAAACTGCTTTAATGGTCTGTACGTCAAACCGTTGAGCACATTAACTCATGTAATGCCGGGCGATGCAACTTTTATTTTACTTTATTTCTCCAGGTCAGGAATCGGGCGGGGAAAACGGTCCTTGCGCAGGACCGTTAAAACAGAGAGGGGTAAAAATTACTCCATCAATTGCTTACTTAAGCGTGGGTTCGCCTGTATCAGGCGCATCAATTTGAGCTCTGCTGGCGTGGGTTTTTCGCGTTTCGATTCCCATTCCTGAACCATGGCAACCGTTACGCCCAGCGCTCTGGCGAATTCATCTGTTTTTAGTCCCGTCCCTCTCCGTAACTGTTCAAATTCGGTAAAAGGATTGGGTTTTTGCGTCAGGGTGATCTTTCGCGTTTCATCTTTAAAAACAATTTGTTCCAGGCTGCTCAGCAGCTCAAACATCGGATCTTTATATTCCATTGAGAACTCCTGTAAATCACACAGCGGGATCGTGAAGTGCATCGAAGCCTCTTAAGAATAGTCGGGAAACTTGCGGGTGGGGGGTGACGCGCCGCCAGGAAGCGCTATCGATTCGTTTCGATGCCTTACGCTACGCGACTTTTAGGACGCTAACAATTTGATCCAGGAAGGTATATCCGTCTTTCAGAAAATAATTGTAAAGATTAAAAAAATATTACATCCCCCGCTGGAAAGCTTTCTTGCCGCGTTTTTTATCGCAGTGTCAGGTCAAAAATTAACAATAAAATAACAAATTAAGCATTGATGCAGATAAACATAATTTTCCGCTACAAGATCGCGTGGAAAGGGTATCCTGCAAGCCTGACCTGGACTATCCTTGTAAGCCGTCAGGCACGCAGGTGTCGTTGTGCGCATTTTTGGGTGAAAGGAGTATTAACAATGGCGACAGGTAAGTCCTGCTCTCGCTGGTTTGCGCCTGTTGTGGCGTTATTAATGGTGTTTAGCCTGAGCGGGTGTTTTGATAAAGAAGGCGATCAGCGCAAAGCGTTTGTCGATTTCCTGCAGAATACAGCAATGCGTAGCGGAGAGCGTTTACCAACGCTGACGGCCGATCAGAAAAAACAGTTTGGTCCGTTCGTGTCTGATTACGCGATACTGTATGGCTACTCGCAGCAGGTAAACCAGGCGATGGATTCCGGTCTGCGCCCGGTGGTCGATAGCGTTAACGCCATCCGCGTTCCGCAGGATTATATGACGCAACGTGAGCCGCTGCGGCAGGCAAATGGTTCGTTAGGCGTGCTGGCGCAACAGCTGCAGAATGCAAAACTGCAGGCTGATGCCGCGCATGGCGCGTTAAAGCAGGCCGATGACCTGAAGCCTGTGTTTGATCAGGTCTACAAAAAAGTGGTCACCGTGCCGGCAGATGCTTTGCAGCCGCTGATCCCGGCGGCGCAGATCTTTACGCAGCAGTTGGTACAAGTGGGCGATTATATTGCGCAACAGGGCGAGCAGGTGAGCTTTGTCGCGAACGGCATTCAGTTCCCGACCTCACAGCAGGCCAGCCAATATAATGCGCTGATTGGGCCGTTGGCCTCGCAGCATCAGGCGTTTAATCAGGCCTGGACGGCGGCGGTAAACGCGACTCAGTGATGACAGTCTGCCCGATAAGCGCAAGCCAGCGCTTATCGGGCCTGTAGCGTTATCCCGCCGCCTGCGGATTGACGCAGTTCTTCTCTATTTTTCCCTGCAGCGCATCAATCAAATTATCCACCGCACAGGCCATCATGTTATAGCGCGTCTCATGCGTTGCCGAGCCAATATGCGGTACCGCGACGACATTAGACATGTTCAGCAAGGGCGAATCCACGGATAGCGGTTCCTGTTCAAAAACATCCAGACCTGCCGCATATATTTCACCGTTTTGCAGCGCGGCAATCAGCGCGTTTTCATCGACCACCGGGCCGCGTCCGGCATTAATAAAAATGGCGGACGATTTCATTCTGGCAAACTGTGTTGCGCCAAACAGATGTCGCGTTTCTGCCGTTAGCGGCAGGATCACGCAGACAAAATCAGCCTCCTGCAACAGCGTATCCAGATCGCAGTAGCGGGCGTTAAAACGGTCTTCCGCCTCCTGATGCCGCCGACGGGCGTGATAGAGAACCGGCATGGTAAACCCAAAGTGCGCTCGCTGCGCCAGCGCCATCCCGATACGCCCCATCCCAACGATACCGAGTGTTTTGTGATGCACATCGACGCCAAACCACGCCGGGCCAATGCTTTCTGTCCATTCACCCGCTTTAACCCGTTCTGCGACGTCCACCACGCGGCGGGCAGTGGCCAGCATCAACGCCATCACCGTATCGGCAACGGTTTCCGTCAAAACGGCAGGCGTGTGCATCAGGACTATTTTGCGGGCAGTAAGGGCGTCCACCTCGACATTATCGTATCCCACCGAGATGGTCGACGCCGCGCGTAGCGCCGGCATTTTTTCCAGCAGCGCGCGGTTAACGGTTTCGCTGGCGCCCAGAAGGCCTTGCGCGCTGGCAAATGCCTGCGCGTGTCGCGCGACCGTTTCCGGATGCAGGTTCGGTACCTGGGTGACGGTAAAATGCGCCTCCAGGCGATGCAGCAAATCATCAGGCAGGGTTTTGTAGAGAATGATGGACGGCTTCATGCGACTCTCCGTAAATCAAAAGGTAAGCGCGGCATGCGCCAACCGGAACAGGCTTATTATTAACCCGTTTAGCCATCATCGACCAGCCAATTTCCCCGCTGTCGGCAGCCGTGTCGTGGTAAATAATGAATGAATACCGAGTAATGCGCGATGTATCCGGTCTGGAGAGGGAATAATGCAGGCCGGGTAAAGCATACCGCTTTACCCGGTACGGTAGTTTACTGCAATGGACTCAAGGTAATTTCGACGCGGCGGTTTTGCGCCTTACCTTCTGCCGTACTGTTGCTGGCGATCGGGTTCGCCGGCCCCATTCCGCTGGTACGGATACGGCTGGCGTCGACGCCCTGGGTGATCAGCGAGCTGGCGACGGAGTCAGCACGCTGCTGCGACAGACGCATATTCAGATCGTGGCTACCGGTACTGTCGGTGTAGCCCACCACATTGACGGCGGTCTTGGGATACTCTTTCAGCACCATCGCCACGCCGGTCAGCGTGTTAGCGCCTGCCGGTTTCAGCGTCGCGCTGCTGCTGTCGAAGGTGACATTATTCGGCATATTCAGAATAATATTATCGCCGCTTCGCGTCACGCTAACGCCTGTGCCCCGCATTTTGTCACGCAGTTTCGCTTCTTGTACGTCCATGTAGTAACCCACGCCGCCGCCCAGCGCCGCGCCAGCCGCCGCGCCAATCAGCGCGCCTTTACCGCGATCTTTTTTGGAGGAGGAGAGCGCGCCGATGCCTGCGCCGACCAGCGATCCAATACCCGCGCCAATGCCGGATTTACCTGCTTCGCGTTCGCCGGTGTAAGGGTTTGTTGTGCAGCCAGATACTGCCAGGGCGCCGCTCACGATGGCAGCAATCACAAATACACGTTTTTTCATCTTAAATCCTTATCACTTTTTTATTTTTACCACAGCGACCGTGGCGGTTGATTATGACGTCTGCACATGAAGAAAATTCCAGGGAAAACTCTGAAATTTGTAAGTAACATTGATCGGCAAAATAAATAATCCCAATAATTCAGGAGCGAACCTTGACCCACGCACCATCGCGTCATTCGGTATTGACCGCCGCACACTGGGGGCCAGTCCGCGTTGAAACCGACGGAGAACGCATTTTTGCCTCGTATGGCGAACTCCCGACGGCACACCAAAACTCCCTGCAAACCGTTGTGCATGACCAGGTGCACAGTAAAACGCGGGTTCGCTTCCCGATGGTGCGTAAAGGGTTCCTGGCTTCTCCCGATAAGCCGCAAGGCATACGCGGGCAGGATGAGTTTGTTCGCGTAAGTTGGGATGACGCGCTGGATCTGATCCACGCTCAGCACAAACGTATTCGCGAAAGTTATGGACCATCGTCCATCTTCGCTGGCTCCTACGGTTGGCGTTCGAACGGCGTATTGCATAAAGCGGCTACGTTATTGCAGCGTTACATGGCGCTGGCGGGAGGGTATACCGGCCATCTTGGCGATTATTCCACCGGCGCGGCGCAGGCTATCATGCCTTATGTGGTGGGTGGCAACGAGGTTTACCAGCAGCAGACTAGCTGGCCGGTGGTGCTGGAACACAGCGAGGTGGTGGTGCTCTGGAGCGCGAACCCGCTGAATACTCTGAAAATTGCCTGGAATGCCTCGGATGAGCAGGGGCTCGACTATTTTGCGGCGTTGCGACAAAGCGGCAAGCGCCTGATCTGCATCGATCCGATGCGATCGGAAAGCGTCGACTTTTTTGGCGATAAGATGGAGTGGATCGCCCCGCATATGGGCACCGATGTGGCGTTAATGTTGGGGATCGCCCATACGCTGGTGGAAAACGATTGGCAGGATGAAGCGTTCCTTGCCCGCTGCACGACGGGTTATGACCGTTTCGCCGACTATCTTTTGGGCAAGACCGACGGTACGGCCAAAACAGCGGAATGGGCGGCGGAAATTTGCGGCGTTTCTGCGGTGAAAATTCGTGAACTGGCGGAAATATTTCATCATAACACCACCATGTTGATGGCCGGTTGGGGAATGCAGCGTCAGCAGTTCGGCGAGCAAAAGCACTGGATGATCGTCACGCTGGCCGCAATGCTGGGGCAAATTGGTACGCCTGGCGGCGGGTTTGGTTTTTCTTATCATTTTGCTAACGGCGGAAACCCGACGCGCCGCGCCGCCGTGTTAGCCTCGATGCAGGGAAGCCTCCCTGGCGGGGTCGATGCGGTAGATAAAATACCGGTGGCGCGTATTGTCGAGGCGCTGGAAAACCCCGGTGGGTTTTACCAACACAATGGGATGGATCGCCGCTTCCCGGATATTCGTTTTATCTGGTGGGCGGGTGGCGCGAACTTTACCCATCATCAGGATACCAACCGTCTGATTCGCGCGTGGCAAAAACCGGAACTGGTCGTTATCTCAGAATGTTTCTGGACGGCCGCCGCGAAACACGCGGATATTGTTCTGCCTGCGACCACCAGCTATGAGCGTAACGATTTAACCATGACCGGCGACTATAGCAATCAGCATTTGGCGCCGATGAAGCAGGTCGTGTCGCCCCGGTGGGAGGCGCGGAATGATTTTGACGTTTTTGCTGAACTGAGCGAACGGTGGGAAGCCGGCGGTTACGCTCGGTTCACCGAAGGAAAAAGTGAACTGGCGTGGCTGGAGACTTTCTACAATATTGCCGCCCAGCGTGGTGCCAGCCAGGGGGTGACGCTGCCGCCGTTTGCCGCATTCTGGCAGGCTAACCGTTTACTGGAGATGCCGGAAAATCCCGCCAACGCGCAGTTTGTGCGCTTCGCGGATTTTCGCCGCGATCCTGATAACCATCCGCTAAAAACGGCCAGCGGCAAAATCGAAATCTATTCTGCGCGCATTGCCAGCTATGGTTACGCGGATTGTCCCGGCCATCCGATGTGGCTGGTGCCGGATGAGTGGCACGGGAACGCTGATGCGGGGCAGGTTCAGCTACTTTCCGCGCATCCGGCGCACCGTCTGCATAGCCAGCTTAACTACAGTTCGTTACGGGAGCGGTATGCGGTAGCCGGACGCGAACCGGTGACGATTCATCCGCAGGATGCGACAACGCGTGGAATCGTCGATGGCGATACGGTACGCGTCTGGAATCATCGCGGGCAGGTTCTGGCGGGCGCGGTCGTTACCGACGGAATTCGGCCCGGCGTTATCTGTATTCACGAAGGCGCATGGCCGGACCCTGAACCTACCGCAGGCGGCATATGCAAAAACGGCGCGGTAAACGTCCTGACAAAAGATCTTCCCAGTTCCCGGCTGGGGAACGGTTGTGCGGGCAACACCGCGCTGGTCTGGTTTGAGAAATATACCGGCCCGGCGCTACCGCTTACGGCGTTTGATCCGCCTGCCAACTCATAATCCAGGTGGGGTGGGCGGTATCCTCCTGCCAGGCGCTATCTTCAATACGAAAACCAAGCGCATGGTAGAAGTTTACGGCGGATTGATTTTTCTGGTAAACCTCAAGGCTCAGCAGAGGAAAACGTTGCTGGACATATTCCAGAAGCGCTTTGCCAATGCCGTGTCTTAACGCGTCGGGGGCGACAAATAGCGCCCCGACAAAACGGGCTTCCAGTACGCTGACGAAGCCTTTCAGTTGTCCATTTTCCTCCCATACCCAGGTTTGCGCGGCGGGTAAATAGACGTCGCGTACAATTGCTTCGCTCTCGTGCCAGTAACGTTCTTCGATAAAGGGATGGGCATAAATGGTACTTTTCATCCACAGCGCCAGAATAGACGCCATGTCTTCACTCTGGGATTTGCGAATCATGTTTTTCTCCCGGATGGCAAAAACAGCCGGTAATATGGTCGTTGACCAGTCCGCACGCCTGCATAAAGGAGTAACAGATAGTCGTACCGACAAACTTGAAACCGCGTTTTTTCAATGCCTTAGCAAGCGCATCGGACGCAGGTGTTGAGGTAGGGATCTCACCCAGGCTGGCCGCCTGGGTGATCTGCGGCTGGCCATCAACGAATGACCAGACAAAATCGGCGAAAGACTCGCCGTTTTGCTCCATCGCAAGCCAGGCGCGGGCGTTACTGATAATGGCCTGAATTTTACCGCGATGTCGTATGATGCCCGTGTTCTGCAGCAGGCGTTCAACATCCTCCTCCTGCATAGCTGCGATGCGTACCGGGTTAAACTGATGAAAACAGGCGCGGTAGTTCTCCCTCTTTTTAAGCACGGTGATCCAGGATAAACCGGCCTGTTGACCTTCAAGACAGATCATTTCAAACAGCTTTCTGCTATCGGTTTCCGGTACGCCCCACTCGTTATCATGATAGGCAATATAAAGGGGGTCCTGGCTGACCCAGTCGCAACGCTGCATAGACTTCCTCGTTATTGTGGTTACCGCGAAAATTTCCTTCAACCCGCCTTGACGGGCCCGCTAAAAGGACAATAGTTAATACAGGGCTGATGCCCGACATCCTTCATTCAATGACAATAATATCGCCGAATTCGGCTCTACTCTGGAGTCGCGTTGATGATTGTAAGAAAACGCTGTGGTCGCCGGACATTGCGTTGTCTGGCGGGCCTTATGGCCTGCTCGTTTTTTATCAATACCACGTATGCCTGGCAACAAGAATATATCGCTGAAGCGGCTCCGGGGCATACGACGGAACGCTATACCTGGGACAGCGATCACCAACCGAATTACAACGACATACTGGCCGAACGTATTCAGTCTACGCAAAATACGGTGGGTCCGGTGCTTAGCCTGGCGGATGAAACCCCGCTTGATGCGACCAGCGGTATCAGTATGGGCTGGAATTTTCCGCTTTCCCGACGCGTGACCACTGGGCCGGTCGCGGCGCTGCATTACGACGGTTCGACGTCATCAATGTATAACGAATATGGCGATAGCGCGACGACATTAGCGCTTACCGATCCGTTATGGCACGCCAGCGTCAGTACGTTAGGCTGGCGGGTAAACTCGCAGTTCGGCGATGTCCGTCCCTGGGCGCAAATTAGCTATAACCAACAGTTTGGGGAAAATATCTGGAAAGCGCAGTCCGGGTTGAGTCGTATGACCGCAGGAAATCAGGCGGGAAACTGGCTGGATGTCACCGTAGGCGCGGACGTGTTACTTAACCCGCACATGGCGGCGTATGCGGCATTTTCCCAGGCGGAAAATAGCGCTACGGATAGCGATTATTTGTATACCCTGGGGGTGAGCGCTCGCTTTTAACGAGATAAACCGCCGCCTGGACTTATTAGAAGTTCATCTAATACCCTGTCTATATATTTACAAAAATATATAGGTCAATCACATTCTCTATAGACACTTTTTGCGCTTCCTGTGGTCTACTTAGCCGCGCTGGTAGACTTTCTCACATCTGCGTTAGCCGCATATTTACCTGTTTGATTAAAAAATCGTTGTACAGGTCGTTTTTATCCCGATTCCCAGGGTTTGTTTGCATGAGATACATTAAATCGATGACGCAGCAGAAACTTAGTTTCTTGCTTGCGCTCTATATCGGTCTGTTTATGAATTGCGCCGTGTTTTACCGCCGTTTCGGCAGTTATGCGCAAGAATTTACCATTTGGAAAGGCCTCTCCGCAGTTGTCGAACTTGGCGCCACGGTGCTGGTCACTTTCTTCTTACTTCGTCTTCTTTCACTGTTTGGCCGACGCGTCTGGCGTGTGCTGGCCACGCTGGTGGTGCTGTTTTCCGCTGGCGCCAGTTATTACATGACCTTCCTGAACGTGGTGATTGGCTACGGCATTATTGCGTCTGTTATGACCACCGATATCGATCTCTCGAAAGAGGTGGTGGGGCTGCACTTCGTATTGTGGCTGATTGCCGTGAGCGTGCTTCCGCTCATCTTTATCTGGAGTAACCACTGTCGCTACACGTTGTTGCGCCAGCTACGTACGCCGGGGCAGCGTTTTCGCAGCGCCGCTGTAGTGGTACTCGCAGGCGTAATGGTGTGGGCGCCTATCCGCCTGCTGGATATACAGCAAAAAAAGGTTGAACGGGCGACAGGTATCGACTTACCCAGCTATGGCGGCGTGGTGGCGAACTCCTATCTGCCTTCAAACTGGTTATCTGCGTTAGGGCTGTATGCCTGGGCGCAGGTAGATGAGTCGTCGGACAATAATTCGTTAATAAACCCGGCCAGGAAATTTACCTATGTTGCGCCGAAGGATGGGGATGACACCTACGTTGTTTTCATTATCGGTGAGACGACCCGTTGGGATCACATGGGGATTTTCGGCTACGAGCGTAATACCACGCCGAAGCTGGCGCAGGAAAAAAATCTGGCGGCGTTCCGCGGCTATTCCTGCGATACCGCGACGAAGCTTTCTTTACGCTGTATGTTTGTTCGGGAAGGCGGGGCGGATAATAACCCGCAGCGTACCTTAAAAGAGCAGAATGTGTTTGCCGTTCTCAAACAGCTCGGATTCAGTTCCGATTTGTACGCCATGCAGAGCGAGATGTGGTTCTATAGCAATACCATGGCGGATAATATCTCCTACCGCGAGCAGATCGGCGCCGAGCCGCGTAACCGCGGTAAAACGGTTGATGACATGCTGTTGATTGATGAGATGCAGAACTCGCTTGCCCAGAATCCGGAGGGTAAGCATCTGATTATCCTGCATACTAAGGGGTCGCATTTTAACTATACGCAACGTTATCCGCGCAGCTACGCTCAGTGGAAGCCCGAATGTATTGGGGTCGATAGCGGCTGCACGAAAGCGCAGATGATCAACTCTTACGATAACTCCGTGACCTATGTGGATCACTTTATTACCAGTGTGTTCGATCAGCTACGTGATAAAAAAGCGATTGTGTTCTACGCGGCTGACCACGGCGAGTCGATTAACGAACGCGAACATTTGCACGGTACGCCGCGCAATATGGCGCCGCCGGAGCAATTCCGTGTTCCGATGCTGGTATGGATGTCGGATAAATATCTTGCCAGTCCGCAACATGCGCAGATGTTCGCTCACCTGAAACAGCAGGCGGAGATCAAAGTGCCGCGTCGTCATGTGGAGCTGTACGATACGATAATGGGCTGCCTGGGGTATACATCGCCGGATGGCGGCATTAACCAGAACAACAACTGGTGCCATATTCCCGATGCGCAGAAAGTCGCCGCGAAGTAGGTTGTCTGCCGACTTTCTCGCCGATTGAATTGTATTTTGCGACTAAGGGATTGACGGGCGTGCGCCTGAGCAGTAAGATGCGCCCGCATTCGGTGATTGGCGCAGCCTGGTAGCGCACTTCGTTCGGGACGAAGGGGTCGGAGGTTCGAATCCTCTATCACCGACCAAATTCAGAAACCCTGCTCAGCGAGCAGGGTTTTTTTGTATCTGAAGCCTGACGAGGATGAGAACCTCCGGGGGCAAGAGGTTCGACTCGAGCGCAGCGAGAGAACGTTGCGTCAGCAACGGCCCGCAGGGCGAGCCACGCAGTGGCGAGTCATCCTCTATCACCGACCAAATTCAGAAACCCTGCTCAACAAGCAGGGTTTTTTTGTATCGGAAGCCTGACGAGGATGAGAATCTCCGGGGGCAAGAGGTTCGACTCGAGCGCAGCGAGAGAACGTTGCGTCAGCAACGGCCCGCAGGGCGAGCTACGCAGTGGCGAGTCATCCTCTATCACCGGCAGGTTGACGCTCGCACCACCAGTTCAGGCATGATCCCGTCGCTGTGACTGACCTTCTTGCCCGCCAGCAAATCAAATAATAGTGTGATTGCCTGTCGCGCCACCTCATCAAGATGCATATTCACTGCCGTCAGCGGCGGCAGCGATTCGCGCGCGCGGATACCGTCATAGCGGGTAACCACTCGCATTTGTTCAGGTATGGCGATGTCTTGTTCCTGAAAAGCGCGTACCGCGCCGCTGGCAAAGGTATCGATCAGCACCAGCACGCCGTCAACGTCGGGATGCGCCTGTAATAGCTGCTGCGCGGCCTGGTAGCCGGCATTTTCACCCTCGCTTTCATTGAGAGAGTAGACGACGGGGTCCTGGCGCCCCGCGCACCAGCGCTGGTAAGCCGCTTCGCTCTCCTGAACTGATGTTCGCCGAGTGTTACCGACAAATAACGCATATTTGCTGGCGCCGGAGGCCTCCAGATGCGTTAGCAGAAGCTGTGCTGTTGCCGCCGAGTGCAGCTCAACCCACGGCACAGGCGTGTCGGTGCCCGGCGTGCGGCCAATGGTGACGCAGGGAATGCCCGCTTGCGCCAGCGCCTGGAGCTGCGGGTCGTTCTCCGCCGGCTCAATCAGGATCGCCGCGTCAAAGCTGACGGCATCCAGTGGATTTGCCCCCGGCGGCACCAGAATCAGCGCATGCTGTTTTTCCAGCGCCATCATCGCGGACGTTAACGCCACCTCCATCATAAATCCCAGTCGTGACGCGCCGGAGGCAATCGCCAGCGGCACCGAAGAGAGCAAAGCAATGGTATTGGTTTTGCCGGTTCGCAACTGGCGGGCGCGAATATTCGGCGTGTAGTTGAGCGCAACAATGGCCTCTTCAATACGCCGTCGCGTCTGCGGCTCGACAAAGCGGGTGTTGTGCAAGGCATTGGATACCGTCCCTGGCGACACGCCTGCATGGCGGGCAACATCAATCAACTTTGCGCGTTTTTTATTTTGAACAGCCATCTGCTTCCTGACCTGCGAAAATTTGCGCACAGGGTAGCATATTTACCAGACGGTAACGTTTGCTTTTTTTCGGTGAGAATCGTAAAAAACTCTTCATTAAAACGTTTTAATGGGGTATTTTGGCGCAAATTTATTCCTCAGGAGGCGATGTGGTACACTTAACTCAGGATTCGACTTTCACCCTTGGACGCCGTCTGGCGGGCCTTATCTACGCTGATAAAGCGAAGAGCTTTGGCGGCTATACGCTTTTTGCGCCGCAAACCGCCGAAGGGCGGGTTTACCTGGTGGACGAGCAGGGCGAAGTCGCGCATCAGTGGCAGCTTCCGGTTCGCGCCGGGCGTGATGCGGTGCTGCTGCCGAACGGTAATCTGGGTTATAACGGCAGCCACCGTACTTCAGCGAACCTCTATCCGGCGTGGGATCTCTGGCACGGCGGCGACTTCTACGAAGTGACGCCGGATAACGAAATCGTCTGGCATTACGAAGATATTTACCATCACCACGATGCGCAGTGGCTGGAAAACGGTAACCTGCTGTATACCGCCGCGTCGCCGTTACCTGCCGATATCGCCGCCCGTGTTACCGGCGGCGACCCGCGCCGCGATGCGCCGGACGGCGTGATTCAGAGCGACGTCGTCAAAGAGGTCAATCGCGACGGTGAAGTGGTCTGGGAATGGCGTGCCTGGGAGCATTTGAATCCGGAAGATTTCCCGATTCATGATATTTTCGACCGCCGCCACTGGCCGATGATTAACGGCCTGTCCGTCACCCGTGATGGCCTGGTGCTGATGAGCCTGCGCACTACGTCTGGCGTCATTGCCGTGGATAAAGAGAGCGGGAAGGTTATCTGGCATGCAGGGCCGGAAGTGGTAGCGCAGCAGCACACGCCGGTTGAGATGGAGAACGGGTCGATTCTGGTTTTCGATAACGGCAACCTGCGTCCCGGCGTCACCTCGCCGCATTCCACGGTGCTGGAGTTCGATCCGCAGACCAAAGCGATTACCTGGCAGTATCGCGATATCTTCCCGCCGGCGTTTTTCTCGCCGTATATGGGGAGCGCGCAGCGGCTGGCGAACGGCAACACCTTTATCTGTGAATCGGCGTTTGGCCGCCTGTTTGAAGTCACCCCGGAAGGCGAAACGGTATGGGAATATATCATTCCGTTCTTTAATGAATATCCGGAGCACCTCAGTAAAGGCATTATTCCTGGAAAACAGAACAGCGCCTTCCGTGCGCATCGCTATGCCGCTGATGCCATTAGTTGGTTGAAATAATGCAGACCGCCAGCCCGCGCTGGCGGTTATTTTTTTGATGTTTTATGGGAGTTAATCATGCCGCAGCCTGGCCTTACTACGCCGGATAACGATGCATTACCCTGGCAAACCACCTTACTTTTGGCGCTTCAGCATGTGCTGGTCGTTGCCGCCACCCCCATTACCTCCGTCTTTCTGATCGCCAAAGCGCTGCACTTTACCGATACGGTGACAGCCTCGGTACTTAGCGCGACCTTTCTGATGTGCGGTCTGGGCGCTATTTTGCAAAGCCTGGGTGTGAAAGGGGTGGGCGCGCGTTTGCCGTTTATTATGGTACCGGGGGGCGCGCCGATTGCGATTTTCGTTGCGATCGCTTTACAGACCAATATCCAGACCGCGATTGGCGCCGTAATTCTGACCTCGCTGTTCTACTTTATCGCGTTGCCGATTTTCCGCCGCTGCCTGCACCATTTTCCCCCCTTTATCATTGGCATCATGCTGCTAATGGTGTCGATTAACCTTATTCGCCTGTACGGCGGGTTGATCATTGGCCAGCCAGGGAGCGCCGACTTCGCTCATCCAACCAGTATCATTTTATCGCTGGGGACTATCCTGATAACGCTGATTTTCGCGCTGGCGTTTAGCGGTATTTTGCGCCAACTGGCGGTGATGTTCGGCCTTTTAGCGGGAACGATGCTGGGAATGGCGCTGGGTAGCACCGATTTTAGCGGTGTTGGTCACGGGCCGCTGTTTAGTTTCCCACAGCTTTTGCCGTTCGGCTGGCCGATTTTTGATCTCTCCGCCTCGCTGCCGTTGCTGATTTACGCGGTCATCTCTATGGCTGAAGCAACCGGGCAAACGATTGCGACCGCGGAAATAGTCAATTCCACGCAAAATGTGCAGCAGGCGATTCCACGTACCATTCGTGGTGATGCGGTAATGTCGCTGCTGGGGGGGATTTTTGGCACCTCCTTAATTATCACCTCCGGCGAAAATATTGGGGTGGTACGCACCACTAACGTGAAATCGCGTTTCGTGACTGCGGCTGCCGGAGGATTGTTAATCCTGATTGCCATATTCGCGCCGCTGGTACGTCTGGCGACCTGTTTGCCAGGTTCGGTGGTGTGCGGTACGGCGGTGATTGTCTTCAGCATTATCGGGGTCATCGGCATTGATATGATTGCGCGTGAGCCACTGCATACGCCGGGTAAAACCTACGCGCTGGCGATGGGGCTGGCCATGGGAATGCTTCCTATACTGGTACCCGGCCTGTATCAGAATTTCCCGGCGGGCGTACAGATGGTCTTTGGCAACGGTATGGCAGCGGGGACGTTGACGGCGATTCTGGTGAACTCGTTGTTTAACTGGAGCGAAAAGCGCACGCAGGCCAGGGTCAAAAGTTAGTTTTTGTGATCGCGGTAGGCCGCACGACGGCCTACTTATTTACAATTTTGTGACATATTCGATGGTGTTTTTCAATGTCCGTATAACTCTTTTTTGCACACGGCTTATGGATAACCTCAGCATTTTCGCCTGTGCGTTTTAGCGTTAGTGGTATTAATCGCTCAGATAATCAACATATCGAAAGAAATTTTTCAATTAATGGCTAATTGTTAATCACTAACTGTTGCAAAATATTAAGTGAATAACTCTGCCTTTCTGCCCATAGCACAAATTTCCCTGCTGAAAATACCCTTCTGAACTTTTTTTAATCTTTGTTTGTTAATTCTCACCGTTGTTGTAAAAGCTGGTTACCTGTATTGACGTTTTGACATTCTATTGACAGATTGTAGGGAATGAGGGGCATTTTATGGAGAATCCGCACTGCAACTCAGTCGATTATGCGAACGGAATCCCCACCTCTCACTACTGACCTGGCCAGGTAAAAAACAAAAAAGGCCGGGCGGTAAAAGCCTTTGCAAAGGGCAAAACAACATACATCACAATTATTGGAGCAGAAGAATGAGTATTTCCTTGAAGAAGTCAGGGATGCTGAAGCTTGGTTTGAGCCTGGTGGCCATGACCGTTGCAGCCAGCGTGCAGGCCAAAACCCTGGTTTATTGTTCAGAAGGCTCGCCGGAAGGCTTTAACCCACAGCTCTTTACGTCTGGCACCACCTATGATGCCAGCTCCGTACCTATCTATAACCGTCTGGTTGAATTCAAAACCGGCACCACGGAAGTGATCCCGGGTCTTGCTGAGAAGTGGGATATCAGCGAAGACGGTAAAACCTATACGTTCCACCTACGTAAAGGGGTGAAATGGCAATCCAGCAAGGATTTCAAACCGACGCGCGAGCTGAACGCCGATGATGTCGTGTTCTCTTTTGACCGGCAGAAAAACGAGCAGAATCCGTACCATAAAGTGTCTGGCGGCAGCTATGAATACTTTGAAGGCATGGGGCTGCCGGATCTGATTAGCGAAGTGAAGAAGGTCGACGATCACACGGTGCAGTTTGTGCTGACGCGTCCGGAAGCGCCGTTCCTTGCCGATTTAGCCATGGACTTCGCCTCTATTCTTTCCAAAGAATATGCTGACAACATGCTGAAAGCCGGTACGCCGGAAAAAGTGGATCTGAACCCGGTCGGCACTGGCCCGTTCCAACTGGTGCAATATCAGAAAGATTCCCGCATTCTCTACAAAGCCTTTGACGGCTACTGGGGCACGAAGCCGCAGATCGACCGTCTGGTCTTCTCCATCACGCCTGACGCCTCTGTGCGTTACGCCAAACTGCAGAAGAACGAATGTCAGGTGATGCCGTATCCGAACCCGGCGGATATTGCGCGCATGAAAGAAGATAAAAACATCAACCTGATGGAGCAGGCCGGTCTGAACGTGGGTTATCTCTCCTATAACGTACAGAAAAAACCGCTGGATGACGTCAAAGTTCGCCAGGCGTTGACCTATGCCGTGAATAAAGAGGCCATCATCAAAGCCGTTTATCAGGGCGCGGGCGTTGCGGCGAAAAACCTGATCCCGCCGACAATGTGGGGCTACAACGACGATATTAAAGACTACGGCTACGATCCGGAAAAAGCGAAGGCGCTGCTGAAAGAAGCCGGTCTGGAAAAAGGCTTCACCATCGATCTGTGGGCGATGCCGGTACAGCGTCCCTATAACCCGAATGCGCGTCGTATGGCGGAAATGATCCAGGCAGACTGGGCGAAGATTGGCGTTCAGGCCAAAATTGTCACCTATGAATGGGGCGAATACCTCAAGCGAGCTAAAGATGGCGAGCACCAGACGGTGATGATGGGCTGGACCGGCGATAATGGCGATCCGGATAACTTCTTCGCCACGCTGTTCAGCTGCGATGCCGCCCAGCAAGGCTCCAACTATTCAAAATGGTGCTACAAGCCGTTTGAAGACCTGATTCAGCCTGCGCGTGCGACCGATGACCACAACAAGCGTATTGAACTCTATAAACAGGCCCAGGTCGTGATGCATGACCAGGCGCCAGCGCTGATCATCGCTCACTCCACGGTTTATGAGCCAGTGCGTAAAGAAGTTAAAGGCTATGTGGTTGATCCATTAGGCAAACATCACTTCGAAAACGTCTCTGTCGAATAATTAAAAGAGCGCTGCGCCCCGGTGTTGTGTAGGCCGGATAAGCGCAGCGCCATCCGGCGTAATGCTTTATCCGCGATGCAGTTTGCGTGGGATAAGATTTGTGAGCAATACAGACTCACGGTTCCAGGCCGTGCGTCATGAGAGAGAATTCGGGTTATGTTGCAGTTCATTCTCCGACGTTTGGGACTCGTTATCCCGACGTTTATCGGTATTACCCTTCTCACCTTTGCCTTTGTCCACATGATCCCCGGCGATCCGGTGATGATCATGGCGGGTGAGCGAGGTATTTCCCCTGAGCGTCATGCTCAACTGCTGGCTGAACTCGGTCTTGATAAACCGATGTGGCAGCAGTACCTCCATTATATCTGGGGGGTGATGCATGGCGATTTAGGCATCTCGCTGAAAAGCCGAATCCCCGTGTGGGACGAGTTTGTGCCTCGCTTTAAAGCGACGCTGGAACTTGGCGTCTGCGCCATGATTTTTGCTGTCGCCGTGGGGATTCCGGTGGGCGTGCTGGCCGCAGTGAAGCGCGGTTCTATCTTCGATCACACTGCCGTTGGCCTGGCGCTGACCGGTTACTCTATGCCTATCTTCTGGTGGGGCATGATGCTGATCATGCTGGTCTCCGTCCACTGGAACCTGACGCCGGTTTCCGGGCGCGTGAGCGATATGGTGTTCCTTGATGATACCAATCCGTTGACGGGCTTTATGCTGATCGACACCGCTATCTGGGGCGAAGAGGGTAACTTTATTGATGCGCTGGCGCATATGATCCTGCCTGCGATGGTGCTCGGCACAATCCCGCTGGCCGTCATTGTGCGTATGACCCGTTCGTCGATGCTGGAAGTGCTGGGGGAGGATTACATCCGTACCGCACGCGCCAAAGGGTTGACCAGGATGCGCGTCATTATCGTCCATGCTCTGCGTAACGCCATGCTGCCAGTCGTTACCGTGATCGGCCTGCAGGTCGGGACGCTGCTGGCGGGCGCGATTCTGACAGAAACTATCTTCTCGTGGCCCGGTCTGGGGCGCTGGCTGATCGATGCGCTGCAACGCCGCGATTATCCGGTAGTGCAGGGCGGCGTGTTACTGGTAGCGACGATGATTATTCTCGTCAACCTGCTGGTAGACCTGCTGTACGGCGTGGTGAACCCGCGTATTCGGCATAAGAAGTAAGGGGCCATCATGTCACAGGTTACTGAAAATAATGTTAATGCCGCACCGGCGCCCATGACGCCATTGCGGGAGTTCTGGCACTATTTCAAACGCAATAAAGGCGCGGTCGTCGGGCTGGCGTATGTTCTCATCGTGATCCTGATTGCGGTGTTTGCCAACTTTATTGCGCCGTACAACCCGGCAGAGCAGTTCCGCGATGCGCTGCTGGCGCCGCCGGTCTGGCAGGAAGGCGGCAGTTGGGCGCATATTCTGGGAACGGATGATGTTGGTCGCGATGTCCTCTCGCGCCTGATGTATGGCGCGCGTTTGTCACTGCTGGTCGGCTGTCTGGTGGTCGTCCTGTCGCTGGTAATGGGGATTATTCTCGGCCTGGTCGCGGGCTACTTCGGCGGTCTGGTCGATAACATCATCATGCGCGTGGTCGATATTATGCTGGCCCTGCCGAGCCTGCTGCTGGCGCTGGTGCTGGTGGCGATCTTCGGCCCCTCCATCGGCAACGCTGCGCTGGCGTTGACGTTTGTGGCGCTGCCGCACTATGTCCGCTTAACCCGCGCGGCGGTTCTGGTAGAGGTGAACCGCGATTATGTGACTGCCTCCCGCGTGGCGGGCGCAGGCGCAATGCGTCAGATGTTCGTCAATATTTTCCCGAACTGCCTTGCGCCGCTGATTGTTCAGGCATCGCTCGGTTTCTCTAACGCCATTCTCGATATGGCCGCCCTCGGCTTTCTTGGCATGGGCGCACAGCCGCCAACGCCGGAGTGGGGCACCATGCTCTCTGACGTATTGCAGTTCGCGCAAAGCGCCTGGTGGGTCGTGACCTTCCCGGGGCTGGCGATTCTGCTGACGGTACTGGCATTTAACCTGATGGGTGACGGTCTGCGTGACGCGCTCGATCCCAAACTGAAGCAGTAAGAGGTTCGAGATGGCGTTATTAAATGTAGATCAATTATCGGTGCACTTCGGCGACGAAGGGACACCGTTCAAAGCCGTCGACCGCATTAGCTACAGCGTGAAGCAGGGTGAGGTGGTCGGTATTGTCGGCGAGTCTGGTTCCGGCAAATCCGTCAGCTCGCTGGCGATTATGGGGCTTATCGATTACCCAGGCCGCGTGATGGCGGAAAACCTGCTCTTTAACGGACAGGATCTGAAGCGCATTTCCGAGAAGGAACGTCGCAACCTGGTGGGCGCTGAAGTGGCGATGATTTTCCAGGACCCGATGACCAGCCTCAATCCTTGCTATACCGTTGGCTTTCAGATTATGGAAGCCATCAAGGTACACCAGGGCGGGAACAAGAAAACCCGTCGTCAGCGAGCGATTGACCTGTTGAACCAGGTGGGCATTCCCGATCCGGCTTCTCGTCTGGATGTCTATCCGCACCAGCTTTCTGGCGGCATGAGTCAGCGCGTGATGATTGCGATGGCAATAGCCTGTCGACCAAAGCTGTTAATTGCCGATGAACCGACCACGGCGCTGGATGTGACCATTCAGGCGCAAATCATTGAGCTGCTACTGGAGTTGCAGCAAAAAGAGAACATGGCGCTGGTGCTGATTACCCATGACCTGGCGCTGGTGGCGGAAGCGGCGCACAAAATTATCGTCATGTACGCCGGGCAGGTCGTCGAAACAGGCGCTGCGCAGGATATTTTCCGCGCGCCGCGTCATCCGTATACCCAGGCATTGCTACGTGCGTTACCAGAGTTTGCGCAAGATAAAGCGCGTCTGGCGTCGCTGCCGGGCGTGGTGCCGGGGAAATATGACCGACCGACGGGTTGTCTGCTTAACCCGCGCTGCCCCTACGCCACGGACAGATGTCGTGCGGAAGAACCTGCTCTCAACCAACTGGACGATGGACGTCAGTCAAAATGTCATTACCCACTCGATGATGCCGGGAGGCCCACACTATGAGTACGCATGAGGCCACCTTGCAACAGCCGCTGTTGCGGGCTATCGACCTGAAAAAACACTATCCGGTGAAGAAGGGGATCTTTTCTCCGGAACGGCTGGTAAAAGCGCTGGACGGCGTGTCGTTTAATCTCGAACGCGGTAAAACGCTGGCCGTAGTGGGGGAGTCCGGTTGTGGAAAATCCACACTGGGCCGCCTGCTGACGATGATTGAAACGCCAACCGGCGGCGAGCTTTATTACCAGGGGCAGGATCTGCTCAAACACGATCCGCACGCGCAGAAACTGCGGCGGCAGAAAATTCAGATTGTGTTTCAGAACCCCTACGGTTCCCTGAACCCACGCAAGAAAGTGGGGCAAATTCTGGAAGAGCCGTTGCTGATCAATACCAGCCTGAGTAAAGCGCAGCGTCGTGAAAAAGCGCTGGCGATGATGGCGAAGGTGGGGCTGAAAACCGAGCACTACGACCGCTATCCGCATATGTTCTCCGGCGGCCAGCGTCAGCGTATCGCTATCGCCCGCGGTCTGATGCTTGATCCGGACGTAGTGATTGCCGACGAACCGGTCTCCGCGCTCGACGTGTCGGTGCGCGCCCAGGTGCTGAACCTGATGATGGATTTGCAACAGGATATGGGGCTGTCTTATGTCTTTATCTCGCACGACCTGTCGGTGGTGGAACACATCGCCGATGAAGTGATGGTCATGTACTTAGGTCGCTGCGTGGAGAAAGGGACCAAAGAGCAGATTTTTAACAATCCACGTCATCCCTATACCCAGGCGTTGCTCTCCGCCACGCCGCGGCTGAATCCGGACGATCGCCGTGAGCGGATTAAGCTGACCGGCGAGTTGCCAAGTCCGCTGAACCCGCCGCCGGGCTGCGCCTTCAACGCCCGCTGCCGCCGTCGCTTCGGACCCTGTACGCAGTTACAGCCGCAGCTTAAAGAGTACGACGGCCAGTTGGTGGCCTGCTTTGCCGTCGATCAGGATGAAAACCCGCAGAAGCCGCTGAGTTAATTGCGTTTTATGCCGGATGGCGGCTGCGCCTTATCAAGCCTACACCGTACCTGTAGGCCTGGTAAGCGTAGCGCCACCGGGCATGGCTCTCCGGTACGACTTATTCAATCAATTTTAATAACGGCGACAGGCACAACAATATTCCATATAACAGAATAAGCCAGGTTTTCAGGCCGCGTAATTTTTCCAGTTGCGCTACTTTATAAATCAGGAAAAAGGGAATAATACACGCGACAATGCCATAAAGCGGACTGCCTAACTGGAAAAAGACCAATACTGAGACGCGAAACGAAACCCAAATAACCAGAGTCACCACGATAAAGACACAGATTCCAGATGTCAGTAACAGTGGGTTGACGTTTTTGACATCCATAATACGACTCAATACATTCAGCACAATACCTTTAAGCGCTTCGTGAAAACCTAAATAAATACCAAAGAACGCGGTAAGTACGGCAAAAATATTGAGGATGGTAGAGGTAATGTGGATGATATGGCCAGGGATTACCTGAGCTGCCAGTGCAAGGGCGGAAATATTCTGCTCGAACGCTGATACCGCCTCTTCATGGCTAATCGAAAAGGTAAACGAGAACGAGAAAAAGAGAATAATGGCAATCAGCGTAATATAGCTAATGCGATGCGTGCGAATCGCCATCCGGGTGGCCAGCACACGGTCAGGCTCGCGCTTACGATAGGCGATGTTCATTGGGTTTAGCACCTGAATGAAGACCGCAGAAAAGAAGCAAAATGGGATAGTGAGCAGTACGTCGCGAAAGAAAACCGATGCGGCGGGAAAGGCGGAAATATTATCAAGATTCCAGTGTGGGATCATAGCGAAACCGAATATCAGAATGATCCCGACTTTTACCACCACCATCGGGCCGGAAATTTTAAATAATAACTTTTCCCCGCCGGAGGCAATCGCCACCAGTACGGCGAAAATCGCGACTTTATAGATAATAGACTGCGAAAGATCGGCCTCAGTAAGGCCGAAGGTTTTGATATAGGAGGCGCTATCAAACACCACCGACAGGGAGTAAATAAACACCCCGTGGATAATCATAAGAAAATAGATTACACCGAGGAAAACGCCCCAGTTTTTGCCAAGATAGTGACTGATAATATCCGTATAATCGTCACAGGTTTCGCTTTCAGATAACGTTTTTAGATAAATATCCTGCACAATATAGGTAGCGGGATAGGCGATGATAAAAGCGGTAATAAATACCCAGATCCCCTTGAGACCGATTTGCACTGGCATTAAGACGGTACCGGCGCCGATCGCCATACCGATACACAAGAGCACCCAGCCAAAATCATATTTTGTAAACGGTAATCTCGTTGAAAGCGGTGTGGTCGTAGCGTTACTGTTATTTAATGGTAATGTGTCGTCCTGCATAGAGCCCCCTGCCCAAAATATAGGCAGCTCTCTCATAAAGAATGCTGCCTATAACCAGGCTATAGTGCCTTGATACCCGATGCGGCAAACCGGTGACAGCGGTTCGCCGAGCAATCGTCAGAATGCTGCTTTTCTGCTGGCGCGTTCAAGGTCATGAATAATATCGTCGGGATCTTCAGGTCCCGCTGAAAGACGGATAAGTTCGTCGGTAATACCTGCTTTTAGCCATTCCTCTGGCGCAACAGGCGAATATGTCATAGACGCAGGATGCTGAACGAGGGTTTCGGTATCACCGGGACTGGCCGCGAGGAGGCATAATTTACAGAATTGAGCGGCTGACTGCCAGCCTCAGAAATGCTGAATGTATTCTGGCAAATAAAAATAATCGTCTGCGAAGCGTCACGCAGATTGTACGTTAGCGCCGTGCCGGGACGGGGATTTTGCCGTAATATCAGCAGCAAGCCGGGTTTACCCGGTGAGGCGCAATGTTGCGGGGGCTTGATCCCCGGCGGCATAGGTTGCTGGATAGAGAAAACCCCCGCACGTTGACTGGTATAAACCTGGCAACCTGACGGGGGCTAACTTGAACCTCAACATATCAAGGATAGCCGCGAACGGTTGCCATTGCAACAAGGCGGCTATATGACGCTTACGCAGTTGGGCGTGGCCTTCTGGCACGATCTGGCAGCGCCGATCATTGCTGGCATTATCGCCAGTGTGATCGTCAACTGGCTACGTGACAGGAAGTAACGCGTTTTGAGCGTCTGTCCGCCGTAATGGCAACATGCGCCCGAACCAGGCCGCAGGGGAAACCTTGCGGCCTTTTTCGGTTTACTGCGGGTAAGGCACCCAGTCGCCGCCATTCAGACGAACGTAGGGCTTACCCTGGTACTGAATCACCACCGCATTAGCGTTTTCTGAAACCGGCGCGGTTTGCGGCAGATTGCTGGTCAGCTTGTTCCAGTTCACACTGTCTTCGGTAAAGAGCTTACCGTCCACGGCGCGTACGACCAGTTCGGAAATCGCCAGGTAGCTGCTCGGCTGGTTAATATCAATCGGCGCGCCCTCATGCGGGGCTTTCATGCCAAAAAATTTCACGCCCGCCGGGACGTTGGTGATGGAGGGGCTGGGAATATCGCGCAGGCCTGAGATCTGCATTCTGTCGCCCTTCAGCGCGCCGCCGTGCTCCGGTACGACCACCACCATCACCTTACGCCCGGATTTCTCCAGTTCGGTAAAGAAGGCGTCCAGTTCATCGAACAGTTTCTGCGCGCGGATTTTATAATCCGCCGTTTTGCTGACGCCGGGGAAGTGGTTGCCATCGTGCAGCGGCAGCAGGTTAAAGAAAGTCGCGGAGCGGGAATTGGCTTCACGTTCTTCCCCTGTCAACCAGCGGTTCAGGACCGCCAGATCGTCATATACCGGCGAGCCGTCGAATGACAGCAGGGCGGTTGGCAGGCCGGATTGGTTCATCAGTTCGCTCTGCATACCGCCGTTTTCGCGAACTTCTTTCAGGAAGCCGCCAAATTCACCGTTATGATCCATCATCAGATGCTGAGTAAAGCCCAGCTTCGCAAGATTATCAAACAGATAACATTCGTTATCGGCTGGTTGATAAAGTCGGGTATGCGATGGTTGACCACAGCTGGCGCGCAGCAGACGAATGGCCGCCGGGCCGCTGTAAGACGTGCCGGAATTAAAGTGTTTAAACAAAATGTCAAAGTGCGACCATAGCGGATGTGACATCAGGCCTGCCGCTTCGACATCCGACCAGGAGAGCGAACAAATGTTGATGACCAATAGGTCGAACGGCTGCGCATCAGGCGGAAGCTGCGCCGGGAACGTCGTTTTCCGCTTTTCTTCCGCGGCATAGAAGGTGTTCAACCAGGCGTTCAAATTCGCGGTCGTCGGCGGCGCGGTTTGCGCAGGTATATCGCCGATGACCGGCTTATCGCCCGCTGTCGCGACGTTAGCGGCTGCATTACCGCCAGTCGTCGTCACCGTATCGGTTGGCTGGCCTGCCGGCCACAGCGTAAAAACCGGGCCGGTTAATGTCAGGACATTCAGCCATACCATGATGGCGACCACAAACACCGTGACCCGAATCCACTGTGATAAAAATAGCCAGGCAACCAGCAGTACGAAGATGGCGCCGATCATTTGCCAGTTAATAAAACGGGCGATCAGATCGAGCAGATAACCGGAGCTGAATTCCGCCACCTGCGTCCCCTGGCTCATAATGCTTTGCGGGCCGGGCAGCCAGGTATCGTGCCAGAACAGCGCGAAGCCGACGGGAATGGCAATCCAGTGGCGCAACCGGTGAAGGCGATACTTTGGTATTGGCATGAGCAGAAACGCCATGAATACCAGATTCAGTAAAGGATGAAAATTCAGATAGCCTGCCCACAGCAGGCCAAACTTGACCAGAAAATAGAAGTTCCAGCCGGAAAGACCGCGCCAGTATTGCCAGAGCGGAGAAGGCATTGAAGGAGTTTGAGTATGCTGAGTCATTTTTTGTCTGCCTTGACTTTCGTAGCGCGGCGCAGAGTTCCGGCTGGTTTTACATAACGAGGTTTGGCAAATAGCAGCCGGGTCGTATCACTGATACGGCGTAGTGAATGACGCGCCAGATACCCCAGCGGAAAGAAAATCAGCGCGCAAAAAAGAATAATTTGCACGATATCGCTGATGGTCATCATGATGCACGCTCCGCGGTGTCGTCGAGCAATCGCAGGGGTTCAGGAATACGACGCCAGATGCGGCCATCGTGTTCGGCATTTATTACCGGGTCGGCGCGTTTTGCCAGCGGTAGCGGCGTTCCCCACAGTTCCGGCGACAATAAGCGCATCTGCACCAGCTCGGCGCTGATTTGTTTATCTTCGAACCAGACCATACGATTAGAGAAAATATCGCCCGTCGGCAAAGGGAAAATATGGTTTAACGCGGTATCCAGATCGTTGACCCGGCAGAATGATAAAAACAGCACCAGACGGTTGCCGCCGATGGTCATAATATCGCCGGTTCGGTTTGGTCGACATAATGTCAACGCCTGCTCAACCCGAATGCCCGGCACCGGGCGCAGCGCGACCAGAACGCCTTTCCCGTCGGCGGGGAGCAGGGTGTTGCTCATCATCGTATGGATGGCATCGCAGAAGGTATCCCACGGCTGAAAACCGCGCAGTTTCAACGGCTGCGTCATCGACAGTAGCGTGGTGATGTCTTCCGGTACGTAACGGCTGAACTGCTGCCCCTGCACGCTTTCAATAAGCGTCAGACAGCGTGAAAGCGGGGCGTTCCAGGGAATGATCATATTCGCGCCGCAGCCCAGCAGCAGGCGCTCATCGGTGGCGCGCAAACTGGCGATATTTTCGCGCACGACAATTTTCAGCGCGCTTCCCCGCTGGCGTCGCAAAGTATGAATGCGACGAGCAAGCGGCTCGATTTGGTTGTTCTGTGTAAGCGAAAAAATAATTGTCGCGGCCTGCGCCGTGCGTGCGTCGTTGAATAGCGCTTCGTTATTGTCGAAAAGCGTCCAGTGTTCCGAGAGCGGCGGCGCGCCTTCAAGGACGGCGACGTGGCTAAGAATGCGTTTTTCGTCGCTACGCGGCTGAATTGCCGTCTCCTCCTGATGGGATAGCGTCCAGCGTTCGTCCTGCTGACACAGCAATAACTGCTGTCGGGCGCTGACGCCTTTTTCGTTACACCAGAAGGCAATATCGAACAAATGTTGGTCGCCCTGAAAACGTAAACTGGCGAGGCCGAAAAGTGAGCGATACTCGCCCATCAACAACGAGGACTGTTTATCGCTATTATTACAAGGGTTAATAACCAACAATGAACAGTGATGAAAACGAGTCCATTTATTCATTTTTTCCAGCCATTTATGCAGGCTTTTTGACGTTATATTCCGCCACGTGTTATTTGCACAAATAAGAATGAAAAAGTAATGCGTCGGGTTAACAGAACAAAGCAAATCGTGGGGCAAAGAGTATAGCCCTTTTTCTGAATCCGGCATGGCAAATAAGCGGATTTTCTCCGGACCGTGAGATTCATCTAATTTGATTACTTTGCCAGGATCGCCTTCCATGCCGATGACGGCGACATTTGCATTCTCCGTTTGTGACGCAATCGTTTGATTCACCAGGCTGATGGCATCTTGCTGGCGATCGGCGTTAACCCACCAGACGCCGCCGGTTGGCATATGGCGCAGTTCATCCCATAATGATGAGATGCCGAGAGAAAATACGGGGTCCACAGTGTCCCTCATGTCACTATTTTAACTGTTTATCAGTTTACTAGCGAAAGCACAGAAATAAACCTAACATTGAAATTAAAACGCATCAGATTTAGCATGTGAATCAATTTGTCCGGCAGGATGCCCTGTAACTCTGCGCTTTGCATTTTTACACATTATAAATGAAGTCACGGAAAGATGAAAAATGCGCGTTCTCCCGTATTGACGACGGGGCGTAATGCTGCCAGTGAGAAATATTTAAAAAGGAGCAACCAGAATGTATAACAATGAACCTGGCGCTCAGTCCGATCCAACGTTGGGCTACACTTTTCAAAATGATTTTCTGGCATTAAGCCAGGCGTTTTCACTACCCGAAATAGATTATACCGATATTTCCCAACGCGAACAGTTGGCGGCGGCGATTAAAAGATGGCCACTCCTGGCTGAATTTGCGCAACCACATTCATTAAGGAAGCCATGAATGGCGATTCTGGGACTGCAGGGCGTGCGCGGCGGGGTGGGAACCACATCTCTCACCGCAGCACTCGCCTGGGCGTTACAAATCTTAGGGGAAAATGTCCTGGTGATTGACGCCAGCCCCGATAACCTGCTGCGCATGTCGTTTAACGTCGACTTTGTCCATCAGGGTGGCTGGGCGCGATCGTTGCTGGACGGCCAGGACTGGCGCGATGCCGGATTACGTTATACCTCACAGCTTGATCTACTGCCGTTTGGACAGCTCACCGCGCAAGAGCGGGAAAATCCGCAGGCCTGGCAGGAGACTCTGGGAGAGATCGGATCGGCTATCCAGGCGCTGAAAGCGAGCGGACGTTATAGCTGGATTTTACTGGACTTGCCCTACGGCGCGTCACCGCTGACACGGCAACTGGTGAGCCTCTGCGACCATACGCTGGCGGTAGCCCGGGTTGACGCTAACTGCCATATTCGCCTTCATCAGCAGGCGTTGCCTGCCGGAGCGCATATTCTGATCAATGACTTACGCATTGGCAGTCAGTTACAGGACGATCTGTACCAGGTCTGGCTGCAAAGCCAGCGCCGGTTGCTGCCCATTGTGATCCATCGCGATGAGGCGATGGCGGAGTGCATGGCGTCGAAACAGCCGTTAGGCGAATATCGCAGCGATTCGTTAGCCGCCGAAGAGGTGTTAACGCTGGCGAACTGGTGCCTGCTGCATGATGCGGGCGACAAAACGTCCGCCGGGAGCCTGCGATGAGCGCCCTTTCCCGGTGGCTGCTTATCCCGCCGGTTAGCGCGCGTTTGAGCGAGCGCTATCAGGGTTACCGCCGCCACGGCGCGTCGCCGTTTAGCGCAGCGCTCGGCTGCCTGTGGATGATTCTGGCGTGGATAGTGTTTCCGCTTGAGCATCCGCGCTGGCAGCGTATTCGCGACGGGCATAAAGCGCTTTACCCGCATATTAACGCCGCCCGCCCGCGCCCGCTGGACCCGGCCCGCTACCTCATTCAGACCCTCTAGCTGGTGATGATCTCGTCGACTAAAGAACGTCATGAACCGCGCTGGCGGTCATTTGCGCGCCTGAAGGACGTTCGTGGACGTTACCATCAATGGATGGATACCTTACCGGAACGGGTGCGCCAAAAGACAACGCATCTGGAAAAGGAAAAAGAGCTGGGACATCTTAGCAACGGCGCCCGGCGTTTTATTCTGGGCGTTATCGTGACCTTTTCACTGATACTGGCGCTGATCTGTATTACGCAGCCATTTAACCCGCTATCGCAATTTATCTTTCTGCTATTGCTGTGGGGCGTTGCGCTGTTGGTACGACGTATGCCGGGACGCTTTTCCGCGCTGATGCTCATCGTGCTGTCGCTAACGGTCTCCTGTCGTTATATCTGGTGGCGCTATACCTCGACGCTAAATTGGGACGACCCGGTCAGTCTGGTGTGCGGGCTGATCCTACTGTTTGCGGAAACCTACGCCTGGATTGTGCTGGTGCTGGGGTACTTCCAGGTGGTGTGGCCGTTAAATCGTCAACCGGTGCCGTTGCCGAAAGAGATGTCGCAGTGGCCGACGGTGGATATTTTTGTACCGACCTATAACGAAGACCTTAACGTGGTCAAAAATACCATTTACGCTTCGCTTGGCATTGACTGGCCGAAGGACAAGCTGAATATCTGGATCCTTGATGACGGCGGACGCGAATCATTTCGTCAGTTTGCCCGGCATGTCGGCGTGCATTACATTGCCCGCGCCACGCATGAACACGCCAAAGCCGGCAACATCAACAATGCGCTAAAACACGCGAAAGGCGAGTTTGTGGCGATCTTCGATTGCGACCATGTGCCGACACGCTCGTTTCTGCAAATGACAATGGGCTGGTTCCTGAAAGAAAAACAGCTGGCGATGATGCAGACGCCGCATCATTTCTTCTCCCCGGACCCGTTTGAGCGCAACCTGGGACGTTTTCGTAAAACGCCTAACGAAGGCACGCTGTTTTATGGACTGGTGCAGGACGGTAACGATATGTGGGACGCCACTTTCTTTTGCGGATCGTGCGCGGTGATTCGCCGTAAGCCGCTGGATGAGATTGGCGGTATCGCCGTTGAGACGGTGACGGAAGATGCGCATACTTCGCTCCGGCTGCACCGGCGAGGTTATACCTCAGCGTATATGCGCATTCCGCAGGCGGCGGGGCTGGCGACGGAAAGCCTGTCGGCGCATATCGGGCAGCGTATTCGTTGGGCGCGGGGCATGGTGCAAATTTTCCGCCTCGATAACCCTCTGTTTGGTAAAGGCTTAAAACTGGCACAGCGGCTGTGCTACCTCAACGCGATGTTCCATTTCTTGTCCGGCATTCCGCGTCTGATCTTTCTGACCGCGCCGCTGGCTTTTCTGCTGCTGCACGCCTATATCATTTATGCGCCTGCGTTGATGATTGCGCTATTTGTGATACCGCACATGGTCCACGCCAGCCTGACTAACTCGAAGATTCAGGGCAAGTATCGTCACTCTTTCTGGAGTGAAATCTATGAAACGGTACTGGCATGGTATATCGCACCGCCGACTCTGGTCGCGTTGATCAATCCGCACAAAGGGAAATTTAACGTCACGGCGAAAGGCGGGCTGGTGGAAGAGAAGTACGTCGACTGGGTAATCTCGCGTCCGTATATCTTCCTTGTCTTGCTTAACCTGCTCGGCGTGGCGGCGGGCGTATGGCGATACTATTACGGGCCGGAAAATGAAACGCTGACCGTCATCGTTAGCCTGGTGTGGGTCTTCTACAACCTGGTCATTCTCGGCGGCGCGGTTGCGGTTTCGGTAGAGAGTAAACAGGTCAGGCGCGCGCATCGGGTCGAGATTGCCATGCCGGGGGCCATCGCCCGCGAAGATGGACATTTGTTCTCCTGTACCGTACATGACTTCTCCGACGGCGGGTTAGGCATCAAGATCAACGGTCAGGCGCAGGTGCTGGAAGGGCAGAAAGTGAATCTGTTGCTTAAACGCGGGCAGCAGGAATATGTCTTTCCAACGCAGGTGGTGCGCGTAACGGGCAATGAGGTCGGACTACAACTGATGCCGCTCACCACCAAACAACATATTGATTTTGTGCAGTGTACCTTCGCGCGCGCCGATACGTGGGCGCTTTGGCAAGATAGCTTCCCGGAAGATAAACCGCTGGAAAGCTTGCTGGATATTCTGAAGCTGGGCTTCCGCGGATATCGCCACCTCGCGGAATTCGCGCCGCCTTCAGTAAAAGTAATTTTCCGATCGTTGACGGCGTTAATTGCCTGGATTGTATCGTTTATTCCGCGTCGCCCGGAGCGGCAAGCGGCGATACAGCCGTCGGATCGGGT
This sequence comes from Salmonella sp. SAL04162, assembly GCF_046551535.1. Classification (NCBI taxonomy): domain Bacteria; kingdom Pseudomonadati; phylum Pseudomonadota; class Gammaproteobacteria; order Enterobacterales; family Enterobacteriaceae; genus Salmonella; species Salmonella sp. SAL04162. The sequence continues at coordinate 212,599 of NZ_JBGDVX010000003.1, read as the reverse complement.
TATGGCTCAGGCTCAACAATGATGATAATGCGATGAAAAGAAAATTGTCCTGGATGTGTGCGGCGGTAATAGGATTAAGCGCGTTTCCTGCTTTCATGACGGCGGCGGCGCCTGCTACGCCGCCATTGATAAATGCTGAACCCACCGAGCCTGCGCAGTCGCCCGCAACTGAGGCGCCCGTCGTGGCGCAGACCGCGCCTTCGCGCGAGGTCAAGCTGACCTTTGCGCAAATCGCGCCGCCGCCGGGTAGTATGGCGCTGCGTGGCGTTAACCCTAACGGCGGCATTGAATTTGGTATGCGCAGCGATGAAGTGGCGTCGAAAGCGGTGCTGAATCTGGAATATACGCCCTCGCCGTCGCTCCTGCCGGTTCAGTCGCAGCTCAAGGTTTATCTCAATGACGAACTGATGGGCGTACTGCCGGTGACAAAAGAGCAGTTGGGGAAAAAGACGCTGGCGCAGGTACCTATCAATCCGCTATTTATCACCGACTTTAACCGGGTGCGGCTGGAGTTTGTCGGCCACTATCGCGACGTGTGTGAAAACCCGGCCAGCAGTACTCTGTGGTTAGACATCGGGCGAAATAGCGCCCTGGATCTGACCTATAACATGCTGGCGGTGAATAACGATCTGTCCCACTTTCCGGTGCCGTTTTTCGATCCGCGGGATAACCGTCCGGTGACGTTGCCGATAGTGTTTGCTGACATGCCGGATCTGACGCAGCAGCAGGCGGCTTCTATTGTCGCGTCCTGGTTTGGCTCGCGGGCGGGCTGGCGCGGTCAGCGCTTCCCGGTGTTGTATAATCACCTGCCGGATCGCAATGCGATCGTGTTCGCCACCAACGATCGACGCCCCGATTTCCTACGCGATCATCCTGCGGTTAACGCGCCGGTTATCGAGATGATGAGCCATCCGGATAATCCGTATGTGAAGTTGCTGGTTGTGTTTGGTCGAGATGATAAAGACCTGTTGCAGGCGGCAAAAGGTATCGCGCAAGGGAATATTCTCTTCCGTGGTTCCAGAGTGGTGGTCAACGATGTAAAACCGCTGCTGGCGCGCAAACCGTATGATGCGCCGAACTGGGTGCGTACCGATCGCCCGGTCACTTTTGGCGAGCTGAAAACCTATGAAGAGCAGCTCCAGTCGAGTGGGCTGGAGCCGGCGCCCATCAACGTTTCTTTGAATCTGCCGCCGGACCTCTATTTGCTGCGTAGCAACGGTATTGATATGGATCTCAACTACCGTTATACCTCGCCGCCGACCAAAGACAGTTCACGGCTGGATATCAGTCTGAATAACCAGTTCCTGCAAGCCTTTAGCCTTAATAGCACGCAGGAAACTAATCGACTCCTGTTGCGCTTGCCGGTACTTCAGGGACTGCTGGATGGTAAAACGGATGTGTCTATTCCGGCGCTCAAACTGGGGGCGATGAACCAACTACGTTTTGACTTCCGCTACATGAACCCGATGCCGGGCGGGTCGGTGGACAACTGTATTACCTTCCAGCCGGTACCGAATCATGTGGTGATAGGGGATGACTCCACTATCGATTTTTCGAAATATTACCACTTTATCGCGATGCCGGATTTACGCGCGTTCGCCAATGCGGGTTTCCCGTTCAGCCGGATGGCCGACCTGTCTGACACGCTGGCGGTGATGCCGAAGACCCCAACCGAAGCGCAAATGGAAACGCTGCTGAATACGGTCGGCGCCATTGGCGGGCAGACCGGTTTCCCGGCAATTAATCTGACCATCACCGATGATAGCGCTCAGATAGCCGACAAAGACGCCGATCTGCTGATTATTGGCGCTATTCCGGGCAAGCTAAAAGATGATAAGCGTATCGATCTGTTGGTGCAGGCGACACAAAGCTGGGTAAAAACCCCGATGCGGCAGACCGCTTTCCCGTCGATTATGCCGGATGAGGCCGATCGTGCGGCGGATGCGCAGTCCACCGTCACCGCCAGCGGCCCGATGGCGGCGGTGGTGGGCTTCCAGTCGCCGTTTAATGATCAGCGCAGCGTGATTGCTCTGCTGGCTGACAGCCCACGCGGCTACCAGCTACTGAACGACGCCGTGAATGACAGCGGTAAACGCGCCGCGATGTTTGGTTCCGTGGCGGTGATCCGCGAGTCCGGCGTTCACAGTCTGCGCGTTGGCGATATCTATTACGTCGGACATCTGCCGTGGTTTGAGCGGCTGTGGTATGCGCTGGCGAATCACCCGGTGCTGCTGGCGGTACTGGCGGCCCTCAGTGTGGTATTACTGGCGTGGGTATTGTGGCGTCTGCTACGTATTCTCAGTCGCCGTCGTCTCGACCCTGACCATGAGTAACGCATGATGACTATGCTGCGCGGATGGATAACGATGCTCGTCATGCTGACGGCAATAAATGCGCAGGCAGCCTGTAACTGGCCTGCGTGGGAACAGTTCAAGAAAGATTACATTAGCCAGCAGGGACGCGTTATCGATCCGGGCGATGCGCGAAAAATTACCACCTCCGAAGGGCAAAGCTACGCCATGTTCTTTGCCCTGGCAGCGAACGATCGACCGGCGTTCGCGCAACTGTTTAACTGGACGCAAAACAATCTGGCGCAGGGATCGCTGCGTGAACATCTGCCCGCCTGGCTGTGGGGGCAAAAAGATCCCGACACCTGGTCGGTGCTGGACAGCAACTCCGCGTCCGACGGCGATATCTGGATGGCATGGTCGCTGCTGGAGGCCGGTCGTCTGTGGAAAGAGACGCGTTATACCGAGGTGGGCACGGCGTTGCTAAAACGCATCGCCCGCGAAGAGGTCGTGAATGTGCCGGGGCTGGGCTCAATGCTGCTACCTGGCAAAATCGGCTTTGCCGAGGCGAATAGCTGGCGTTTTAACCCAAGCTATCTGCCGCCGCAGTTGGCGCAATACTTTAGCCGTTTTGGCGCGCCGTGGTCGACGCTACGGGAAACCAATTTGCGGCTTTTGCTGGAAACCGCGCCGAAAGGTTTCTCGCCGGACTGGGTGCGTTATGAAAGCAAGCAAGGCTGGCAGTTGAAAGCGGAAAAGACGCTGATCAGTAGCTACGATGCGATTCGCGTCTATTTATGGGCGGGAATGATGCATGATGGCGATCCGCAAAAAGCGCGTTTACTGGCGCGATTTAAACCGATGGCGACGTTAACGATGAAAAACGGCGTTCCACCGGAGAAAGTGGATGTCGTCAGCGGGAACGCGCAAGGGACGGGGCCGGTCGGGTTTTCCGCCGCCTTACTGCCTTTCCTGCAAAATCGCGACGCCCAGGCCGTGCAGCGACAGCGGGTCGCAGACCATTTTCCTGGCAGCGATGCCTATTACAACTATGTGCTGACTCTCTTTGGACAAGGCTGGGATCAGCACCGTTTTCGCTTCACCGTCAAAGGTGAATTATTACCTGACTGGGGCCAGGAATGCGTAAGTTCACGTTAAGTCTCATGCACGCTTTTTTGCCGGCTGGCGGTCGAAATGCCTTACCTGGCAAAAGGGGCGTTTCTCGGGCATTGTTGGGTTTATCGCTTGGTATGGCGCTAACACCGCTTGCCGGCGCAGCGACCTCCGCGCAGCAACAGTTGCTGGAGCAGGTTCGGCTGGGCGAGGCCACGCACCGTGAGGACTTAGTCCGTCAGTCGCTCTATCGCCTGGAGCTGATCGACCCCAATGATCCACAGGTTATCGCCGCCCGTTTCCGCTATCTGTTGCGCCAGGGGGATAGCGATGGGGCGCAGAAGCTACTTGACCGGCTGGCGCAACTGGCGCCGGAGTCGACGGCGTATCAATCTTCCCGCACCGCGATGCTGCTCTCCACGCCGCAAGGACGTCAGTCTTTGCAGGAGGCGCGTTTACTGGCGACGACCGGCCATACTGAACAAGCGATCGCCAGCTACGACAAGCTGTTTAAAGGTTATCCGCCGGAGGGCGAACTGGCGGTCGAATACTGGACGACCGTGGCGAAATTGCCCGCCCGCCGTCACGAAGCGATTAACCAGCTACAGAAAATCAATGCCGTCAGTCCGGGTAATAACGCTCTGCAAAATGCGCTGGCGCAACTGTTGTTCGCCAGCGGGCGGCGCGATGAGGGATTTGCGGTGCTAAAACAGATGGCGAAATCCAGTACGGGACGCAGCGCGGCCTCCGCCATCTGGTACCAGCAGATAAAAGATCTCCCGGTGAGCGACGCCAGCGTAAAAGCGTTGCAAGACTATCTGACGCAGTTTAGCGAAGGCGATAGCGTGTCTGCCGCCCGCGCCCAGCTTAGCGAGCAGCAAAAACAGTTAGCCGATCCGGCGTTTCGCGCGCGCTCGCAGGGCATCGCGGCGGTTAATGCCGGAGAAGGCGGCAACGCTATTGCGCAATTGCAGCAGGCGGTGAGCGCCCGGCAGGACGACAGCGAGGCGGTCGGCGCGCTTGGGCAGGCATACTCACAGCGTGGCGATCGCGCCCGCGCCGTCGCGCAGTTTGAAAAAGCGCTGGCGATGGCGCCGCACAGCAGCAGCCGCGATAAGTGGGAGAGTCTGCTGAAGGTCAATCGCTACTGGCTGTTAATTCAGCAGGGCGACGCGGCCTTAAAAGCGAATAATCTGGCCCAGGCGGAGCGTTTCTATCAGCAGGCGCGAGCAGTGGATAACACCGACAGCTACGCGGTGCTGGGGCTGGGGGATGTGGCGATGGCGCGCAAAGATAATGCCGCCGCCGAACGTTATTATCAGCAGACGCTGCGTATGGATAGCGGTAATACCAATGCTGTACGCGGGCTGGCGAATCTTTATCGCCAGCAGTCGCCGCAAAAAGCCGCCGCGTTTATCGCTTCTCTTTCCGCCAGCCAGCGGCGCAGTATCGACGATATCGAACGCAGTCTGGAAAATGACCGTCTGGCGCAGCAGGCGGAAACGCTGGAAAGCGAGGGCAAATGGGCGCAGGCCGCAGAACTGCACCGTCGTCGGCTGGCATTAGATCCGGGGAGCGTGTGGGTGACGTACCGACTGTCACGCGATCTGTGGCAGGCCGGGCAGCACGCCCAGGCCGATGCGCAAATGCGCGCTCTGGCGCAGCAGAAGCCAAACGATCCGGAACAGGTCTATGCTTATGGGCTTTATCTTTCCGGCAGCGATCGGGACCGGGCGGCGCTGGCGCATCTCAATACCCTGCCGACCAGCCAGTGGAACAGCAATATTCAGGAACTGGCGGGCCGATTGCAAAGTAACCAGGTGCTGGAAAGCGCTAACCGCTTGCGCGATAGCGGCAAAGAACGCGAAGCGGAAGCGTTGTTACGTCAGCAGCCTCCCTCTACGCGCATTGAGTTAACGTTGGCGGACTGGGCGCAGCAGCGTGGCGATAATGAGGCGGCCCGCGCCGCTTATGACGCCGTTCTGGCGCGGGAGCCGGGTAATGTCGATGCCATGCTGGGGCGGGTGGAAATCGACATCGCACAGGGCGATAACGCTGCGGCGCGCGCTCAACTGGCGGCGCTGCCTGCGTCGCAAATCACCTCTCTTAACATGCAGCGCCGCGTCGCGCAGGCGCAGCTCCAGCTTGGCGATATCACGGCGGCGGCGCGGACCTTCAACCGCATTACGCCGCAGGCAAAAGCACAGCCGCCATCAATGGAAAGCGCGATGGTATTGCGTGACGCCGCCGCTTTTCAGGCGCAAACGGGCGAGCCGCAGCGGGCGCTGGAGACCTACAAAGACGCAATGGTCGCCGCGGCGATTACGCCGGTTCGTCCCCAGGATAACGATACCTTTACCCGCCTGACGCGCAATGATGAAAAAGATGACTGGCTAAAACGCGGCGTGCGTAGCGATGCGGCGGAGTTGTACCGTCAGCAGGATCTCAATGTCACGTTGGCGCACGATTATTGGGGGTCGAGCGGGACTGGCGGCTACTCCGATCTGAAGGCGCATACCACGATGCTTCAGGTGGATGCGCCCTGGTCGGACGGGCGGGCGTTCTTTCGTACTGATATGGTGAATATGGATGTTGGCCGCTTCTCTACGGATGCGGATGGAAAATACGATAATAACTGGGGTACCTGTACGCTGGAGAAATGCAGCGGACATCGTAGCCAGGCCGATACGGGCGCGAGCGTGGCGGTCGGCTGGCAGAATGAGACCTGGCGCTGGGATATCGGCACGACGCCGATGGGCTTTAATGTCGTTGATGTGGTCGGCGGCGTCAGCTATAGCGACGATATCGGGCCGTTGGGTTATACCCTGAACGCGCATCGTCGCCCGATCTCCAGCTCGCTGCTGGCGTTTGGCGGGCAAAAGGACGCCAGCAGCAATACCGGCACCAAATGGGGCGGCGTGCGGGCCAACGGCGGCGGCGTCAGTCTCAGCTATGATAAAGGCGAAGCAAACGGTGTCTGGGCGTCGCTCAGCGGCGACCAGTTGAGCGGTAAAAATGTGGAAGATAACTGGCGCGTGCGCTGGATGACCGGTTATTACTATAAGGTGATTAACGAGAATAACCGCCGCGTTACCGTCGGGCTGAATAACATGATCTGGCATTACGACAAGGATTTGAGCGGTTATTCACTGGGTCAGGGCGGTTATTATAGCCCGCAGGAATACCTGTCGTTTGCGGTGCCGGTGATGTGGCGGCAGCGTACGGAAAACTGGTCGTGGGAGCTAGGCGGCTCGGTATCCTGGTCGCACTCCCGCAACCGTACCATGCCGCGTTATCCGCTGATGAATTTGATCCCGGCGGATTATCAGGAGGATGCGCGTGACCAGACCAACGGCGGCGGTAGCAGCCAGGGATTTGGCTATACCGCACGGGCGCTCATTGAACGCCGGGTCACTGCCAACTGGTTTGTGGGTACGGCTGTCGATATTCAGCAGGCGAAAGACTATACCCCCAGTCATCTGCTGCTGTATGTCCGTTATTCCGCGGCGGGCTGGCAGGGGGATATGGATTTACCGCCACAGCCTCTGGTGCCTTACGCTGACTGGTAATCATTGCGTCAGGCCTACGAATTGACAGGCATCGTAGGCCTGAGAAGCGCAGCGCCATCAGACGCTATCATTAACCGTTATTCAGAAAAGTCCTTTTCAGATACAGCCTCTCTTAATGCCGCAGCAATCGGGTATACTCAGGCGGCAGTCCGGGATATCCAGGGAGAGTCAATTTGCGCGTCAGCCGCTCGTTAACAATTAAACAGATGGCAATGGTTGCGGCCGTTGTCATGGTGTTTGTTTTTGTCTTTTGCACCGTTTTGTTGTTCCATCTGGTACAGCAGAACCGCTACAACACGGCTACGCAACTGGAAAGCATCGCGCGATCTGTTCGGGAACCTCTTTCTTCCGCGATTTTAAAAGCGGATCTCCCCGGCGCGGAAACCATTCTGGAAAGTATTAAACCTGCGGGCGTGGTGAGTCGCGCCGATGTGGTATTGCCGAATCAGTTCCAGGCGTTGCGTAAGCGCTTCATTCCTGAACGCCCCGTCCCGGTTATGGTGACGCGTCTCTTCGAACTGCCGGTACAAATTTCTTTGCCGGTTTATTCGCTGGAGCGTCCCGCCAATCCGCAACCGCTGGCCTACCTTGTATTGCAGGCGGATTCGTACCGTATGTACAAATTCGTCATGAGCGCGCTCTCTACGTTAGTGACCATTTACTTACTTTTATCGCTGATCCTGACGGTGGCCATCGCCTGGTGCGTAAACCGCCTGATTGTGCATCCGCTGCGCAAAATCGCCCGCGAGCTGAACGACATTCCGCAGCAGGAGCTGATCGGACATCAGCTGGCGTTGCCGCGTCTGCATCAGGATGATGAAATTGGGATGCTGGTGCGCAGCTATAACCTCAACCAGCAGCTTATGCAGCGTCAACGCGAGGAGCAAACGGACAACGCGATGCGTTTTCCGGTTTCCGAGCTGCCCAATAAAGCCTTTTTAATGGCGCTGCTGGAACAGGTTATCACCCGCCAACAGACCACCGCGCTTATTATCGTGACGTGCGAAACGTTGCGTGACACGGCAGGCGTGCTGCAAGAAACGCAGCGGGAGATTCTATTACTGACGTTGGTTGAGAAGCTGAAGTCGGTGCTGGCGCCGCGCATGGTGCTTACGCAGGTCAGCGGCTATGACTTTGCCATTATCGCCCACGGCGTCAAAGAGCCGTGGCACGCCATCACATTAGGTCAGCAAATACTCACTATCATTAATGAACGACTACCCATTCAGGGTATTCAACTGCGCCCAAGCTGCAGTATTGGCATTGCGATGTATTATGGCGATCTGACCGCCGAAGAGCTCTATGGTCGCGCCGTCTCCGCCGCGTTTACCGCGCGCCGAAAAGGTAAAAATCAGATCCAGTTCTTTGACCCGGCGCAGATGGAGGCCGCTCAACAGCGCCTTACCGAAGAGAGCGATATCCTTACCGCGCTGGATAACCATCAGTTTGCCATTTGGCTGCAGCCGCAGGTCGAGATGCGCAGCGGCAACGTATTAAGCGCCGAAGCCTTGTTACGTATGCAGCAGCCGGACGGTAGCTGGGAATTACCGGAGGGACTGATTGAGCGCATTGAATCCTGCGGCCTGATGGTCACGGTGGGCCATTGGGTGCTGGAAGAGTCCTGTCGCCAGCTTGCCGCCTGGCAGGAGCGAGGCGTGACATTGCCGCTCTCCGTCAATCTTTCCGCGTTACAGCTCATGCACCCTGGCATGGTGTCGGAGCTGCTGGAATTGTTAAACCGCTATCGTATTCAACCAGGTACGCTGATTCTTGAGGTCACTGAAAGCCGCCGTATCGACGATCCGCACGCTGCCGTCGCTATCTTACGTCCGTTACGTAATGCTGGCGTGCGTATCGCACTGGATGATTTTGGCATGGGTTACGCGGGGCTGCGCCAGTTACAGCATATGAAGTCGCTACCGGTCGATATCCTTAAAATTGATAAAATGTTTGTCGATGGGTTACCGGATGATCACAGTATGGTGACGGCGATTATCCTGATGGCCCGCAGTCTTAATTTACAATTGATTGCCGAGGGCGTGGAGAACGAGGCGCAACGCGCGTGGCTGGAACAGGCGGGAGTCAACGTCGCGCAAGGCTTCCTGTTTGCTCGGCCCGTTCCCGCGGATATCTTTGAAGAACGGTATCTGTCGCACGAAAATCCTGATTACAAAAGTTAAAAAAGGTCGCGCTTGTGCGAGCCAGCTCAAACTTTTTAACATTTTTGTTTCAATTATGATCCTGGCGCATTTCTGTCATGTTGTGTGGGTGTTATTTTAAGGCCGCAGGTTACTCATAACCTTACAAGACCTGTGGTTTTTACTTCAAGGACACCCTATGAAAACCTCTCTGTTCAAAAGTCTTTATTTTCAGGTCCTGACAGCAATCGCCATTGGTATTCTCCTTGGCCATTACTATCCTGAACTGGGCGCACAAATGAAACCGCTTGGCGACGCGTTCGTTAAGCTCATTAAGATGATCATCGCTCCTGTCATTTTCTGTACTGTCGTGACGGGCATCGCAGGCATGGAAAGCATGAAAGCGGTGGGCCGTACCGGCGCGGTCGCGCTGCTTTACTTTGAAATTGTCAGTACGATTGCGCTGATTATCGGTCTTATCATCGTCAACGTCGTGCAGCCTGGCGCCGGGATGAACGTCGATCCGGCAACGCTGGATGCGCAGGCGGTGGCCGTTTATGCCGCACAAGCTAAGGAGCAGGGCATTATTGCCTTCCTGATGGATGTTATACCGGGCAGTGTGATCGGCGCGTTTGCCAGCGGCAACATTCTGCAGGTCTTACTGTTTGCGGTGTTGTTTGGTTTTGCGCTGCACCGTTTGGGCAGCAAAGGCCAGCTCATTTTCAATGTGATTGAGAGTTTTTCGCAGGTCATTTTCGGCATCATCAATATGATCATGCGCCTGGCGCCGATTGGTGCATTCGGCGCGATGGCCTTCACCATCGGTAAATACGGCGTCGGTTCCCTGGTGCAACTGGGGCAGCTCATTATCTGCTTCTATATCACCTGTATTCTCTTCGTGGTGGTAGTGCTGGGGACGATTGCACGGGTAACGGGCTTTAGCATTTTTAAATTTATTCGCTATATCCGGGAAGAATTACTCATTGTGCTCGGCACCTCCTCTTCCGAGTCAGCGTTGCCGCGTATGCTCGATAAGATGGAAAAACTGGGGTGCCGTAAGTCGGTGGTAGGGCTGGTGATCCCGACGGGGTATTCGTTCAACCTCGATGGCACCTCTATCTACCTGACGATGGCGGCGGTGTTTATCGCCCAGGCGACCAACAGCCATATGGATATCTTCCACCAGATAACGCTGCTGGTCGTGCTGCTGCTCTCGTCAAAAGGCGCTGCGGGCGTGACCGGAAGCGGCTTTATCGTGCTGGCGGCCACTATCTCCGCCGTAGGCCATTTACCGGTTGCGGGACTGGCGTTAATCCTCGGTATCGACCGCTTTATGTCCGAAGCGCGCGCGCTGACTAACCTGGTGGGTAACGGCGTGGCGACGGTGGTGGTTGCCAAATGGGTGAAAGAGTTAGATCACCAAAAGCTGGACGATGTGCTTAATAATCGTGCGCCGGATGGCAAAACGCACGAAATTTCCTCCTAATCTCGCCACTTATGCCCGTAGTCCCTTCCAGGACTGCGGGTGTTTGCGCATAATTGACCCCTGCGCCCAAAGCATACAGCATGATGCTTAGGGATTATTTCACTTCTTCCGTGACATTTTTAGGTTCTCGCGGTCTAACACGAAGTGTTTTTACGTCATATTCAGGCATCCCTGCCGGGGCTGTCTTTTTATTACCAGGATTGTTGATCAGGGGTTCACATGCAGGGCACAAAAATTCGACTCTTAGCGGGCAGTCTGTTGATGTTGGCCTCTGCCGGCTATGTGCAGGCAGATGCGCTCCAGCCCGATCCGGCATGGCAACAGGGGACGCTGGCTAATGGGTTACAGTGGCAAGTGTTGGCTACGCCTCAGCGCCCCAGCGATCGTATTGAAGTTCGTCTCCAGGTTAATACCGGTTCGCTCACCGAAAGTACGCAACAGAGCGGGTTCAGCCATGCGATTCCCCGTATCGCGCTGACGCAAAGCGGTGGTCTGGATGCCGCACAGGCACGTTCTTTATGGCAGCAAGGGTTTGATCCGAAACGTCCCATGCCGCCCGTTATTGTTTCTTATGATTCCACGCTCTATAACCTCAGTTTACCCAATAACCGTAACGATCTGCTGAAAGAAGCGCTGACCTATCTGGCTAACGTCTCCGGTAAATTAACCATTACGCCAGAGACGGTGAATCATGCGTTAAGCAGCGAAGATATGGTTGCGACGTGGCCAGCAGATACTAAAGAGGGCTGGTGGCGTTATCGGCTGAAAGGGTCGGCGTTATTGGGGCACGATCCCGCGGAACCGTTAAAGCAGCCGGTAGACGCAGCCAAAATTCAGGCTTTCTATGAAAAATGGTACACCCCGGATGCCATGACGCTGATTGTTGTCGGCAACATTGATGCGCGCTCCGTCGCCGAGCAGATCAATAAAACGTTCGGTACGCTGAAAGGTAAACGCGAAACGCCCGCCCCGGTGCCGACGCTTTCGCCGCTGCGGGCGGAATCAGTGAGCATTATGACCGATGCGGTGCGCCAGGATCGTCTCTCCATTATGTGGGATACGCCGTGGCAACCGATTCGCGAGTCGGCGGCGCTGTTGCGCTACTGGCAGGCGGATCTGGCGCGCGAAGCGCTGTTCTGGCATATCCAGCAAGAGCTTACTAAAAATAACGCGAAAGATATTGGTCTGGGGTTTGACTGCCGGGTTCTGTTCCTGCGCGCGCAGTGCGCCATCAACATTGAATCACCTAATGATAAGCTCAATACCAATTTGAGCCTGGTGGCGAATGAACTGGCGAAAGTACGCGATAAAGGTTTGTCGGAAGAGGAGTTTACTGCTCTGGTGGCGCAGAAAAATCTCGAATTGCAAAAGCTGTTCGCGACCTACGCGCGTACCGATACTGACATTTTGACTGGACAGCGTATGCGCTCGCTGCAGAATCAGGTGGTGGATATCGCGCCGGAGCAGTATCAGAAGCTGCGTCAGAATTTCCTCAACAGCCTGACCGTCGATATGCTCAATCAGAATCTACGTCAGCAGCTATCGCAGGAGATGGCATTAATTTTGCTGCAACCGCAAGGCGAGCCGGAATTTAATATGAAGGCGTTAAAGGCGACGTGGGATGAAATCATGGTCCCGACAACTGCCGCCGCTGTTGAAGCAGATGAGGCGCATCCGGAAGTGACGGAAACACCGGCGGCACAGTAAGCTGCCGCCTGTCGGCCCGGTAAGCGCAGCGCCACCGGGCAAGAGCGAATGACTTACTGCGGCATCGCGTCGTGCGGAATAATGGCCCCACGGTACTGAATCACCGTGCTGGCCGTCAGGTGTCCGCGCTTCGCGGCATCCGTCGCGCTGCCGCCCGTCAAACGAACGGCCAGATAACCGGCGCTGAAGGAGTCGCCTGCGGCAGTGGTGTCTATCACTTTCTCTTTCGGCAGTTTCACTGCCGGAACGTCAATGAGCGCCTCGCCCTGAATCGAGACCAGGCAAGAGTCCGCCCCGCGTTTTACCACCACTTCCTGTACGCCTGCCGCATGGGTGCGGGCAATGACCTCTTCCACCGGTTGCTGGCCCCATAGCGCGTCTTCATCGTCCAGTGTCAGGAAGGCGATATCAGTACATTCCAGCATCTTTTGATAGACCTGCTGCGTTTCTTCGCGACTTGTCCATAAACGCGGGCGATAGTTATTATCAAAAATGACTTTCCCGCCGTTGGCCCGACATTCACGCAATAAAGACAGCAGCTTATCACGGCTGGTCGGGCTTAAAATCGCGAGGCTAATGCCGCTCAGGTAGAGATAATCGAAGGTCGCCAGCGCCTCGCAGATAGCCGCTGACTGCTCGCTCTCCAGCCAGAATTTCGCTGCCGCTTCGTTACGCCAGTAGTAGAAGGTACGCTCGCCAGTATCATCGGTTTCGATGTAATAGAGGCCTGGCAGGCGATTTTCCATCCGCTGCGTTAGCGAGGTATCCACATTTTCATGCTGCCACGCCTCCAGCATCTGTTGGCTGAAACTGTCGGTACCCAGCGCCGTCACATAGTGAACGGCCAGAGCGGCAGAATCGACCTGACGGGCAATATAAACGGAGGTATTCAGCGTGTCGCCGCCGAAGCCGCGCTGAACATCAGCGCCTTTCTGCGACAGCTCAATCATGCATTCGCCAATCACGGCAATCTTTTTAGACATAGTCGTGAACCTGATCTGTAAAAATTAGCGTTAGTGTGCGCTGTGGATGTTTAGTGGTCAATAATATTAAAACATCGGTCCATTATTTTTTTGAGCAAGTGCGTATTTTTGACAAGTTTCGTGGTCTGTTTTTATTTTGCCAGGGACCGAGGGTAAAGTTCTCTGCCTGAACGCCGATAACCTTTGACGAGTCCGGACAGTCACACTCCCATTAACAGGACAACTGAGATGATAAAGCAGGTTATCCAGCAGCTACGCGTTCCTGATGCAGGTATAGAGAATTTGCAGGAACGGCGCTATTGGCTGCAATGCGAGCGTGCCTATACTTACCAGCCGATATACCAGACGGATGGCCGTCTGATGGCGGTTGAACTTCTCACTGTCGTCACCCATCCTGATAACCCTTCCAGACGTATTGCCCCGGATCGTTATTTCGCGGAGTTAGCGGTTCGACACCGCATTGACGTAGTGAAAGAACAACTTCATCAGCTTGAACAAAAAGCGGATTTTTTCACTCGCCATCACTTATTGGCATCGGTCAATGTCGACGGCCCTACGCTGATTGCCATGCGACGACAGCCGGACATTCTGGCAGCGATGGAGCGCTTACCCTGGCTGCGTTTCGAACTGGTGGAACATATTCGTTTGCCGAAAGACTCCTCTTTCGCCTCGATGTGTGAGCTCGGCCCGCTGTGGCTGGATGATTTTGGTACTGGTATGGCCAATTTTTCAGCGCTGAGCGAAGTGCGTTATGACTACATTAAAGTGGCGCGAGAGCTGTTCGTCATGCTGCGCCAGTCCGCGGAGGGGCGCAACCTGTTCATTCTGCTGCTGCAACTGATGAACCGCTACTGCCGCGGCGTTATTGTCGAGGGCGTGGAGACGCTGGAAGAGTGGCGTGATGTGCAGCGTTCGCCCGCCTTTGCCGCCCAGGGCTATTTTCTTTCTCGACCCGTGCCGCTGATATCGCTCGAAGAGGTGATTCTGACCCTGTAATGCCAGACTGTTCCCGTAATACGTGGTATTACGAGGCGCGGTCATCCTCCTTTTTCGTCTGGCTGAACTATCTTTAGGACAGGCAAGGGAAGAAGTGAGGAAATAACACATGACTAAAGCAGGCAAAATAACCGCCGCCATCACAGGGACTTTCTTGTTGTTGATCGCCATAGTGATTTTGTTGATCGCAACATTTGACTGGAACCGCCTCAAACCGACCATCAACCAGAAAGTCTCTACCGAATTGAACCGGCCTTTCGCTATTCGCGGCGATTTAGGCGTGGTGTGGGAACGCCAAAAACAGGAGACCGGCTGGCGAAGCTGGGTACCGTGGCCGCATGTTCACGCGGAAGACGTCATTCTCGGCAATCCGCCGGATATTCCGGAAGTCACGATGGTACATCTGCCACGCGTTGAGGCGACGCTTGCTCCGCTGGCGCTCCTGACCAAAACCGTCTGGCTGCCGTGGATCAAACTGGTGAAACCCGACGCGCGTCTTATTCGTCTGTCCGAGAAAACCAATAACTGGACCTTTAACCTCGCGCAAGACAAGAATACGGACCCCAATGCTAAACCTTCCGCCTGGTCCTTCCGGCTGGATAATATTCTCTTCGACCAGGGGCGAATCGCGATCGATGATAAGGTCAGCAAGGCGGATATCACTATTCTGATCGATCCGTTAGGCAAACCGTTGCCGTTCAGCGAAGTGACGGGAACGAAAGGCAAAGCAGACAAATCCAGCGTGGGCGACTATGTCTTCGGCCTGAAGGCGCAGGGGCGTTATAACGGGGAACCGTTGACCGGTACGGGCAAAATAGGCGGTATGCTGGCGCTACGCAGCGAAAGTACGCCTTTTCCTGTGCAGGCCGATTTCCGCTCTGGCAACACGCGGGTGGCTTTTAGCGGCGTGGTGAACGAGCCGATGAAAATGGGCGGCGTCGATCTGCGGCTTAAATTCTCTGGCGATTCACTGGGCGATTTATATGATTTAACCGGCGTGCTGCTGCCGGATACGCCGCCGTTTGAGACCGATGGGCGATTGGTGGCGAAAATTGACGCCGAAAAGTCATCGGTATTTGATTATCGCGGTTTTAACGGGCGCATTGGCGACAGTGATATCCACGGCTCCCTCACTTATACCACCGGTAAACCGCGCCCTAAACTGGAAGGCGATGTCGAATCGCGCCAGTTACGACTGGCCGATCTTGGGCCGCTGATTGGCGTGGATTCCGGGAAAGACGCTGAGCAGTCGAAACGGTCTGAACAGCGCAAAGGCGAGAAGAATGTTCAGCCGGCGGATAAAGTGTTGCCTTACGATCGCTTTGAAACCGACAAATGGGACGTTATGGACGCCGATGTCCGGTTTAAAGGCCGACGTATTGAGCATGGCGGCAGTCTACCGATTAGCGATCTTTCGACCCATATCATCCTGAAAAACGCCGACTTACGTCTACAGCCGCTGAAGTTTGGTCTGGCAGGCGGCAGTATTGTCTCCAACATCCATCTGGAAGGGGATAAAAAACCAATGCAGGGGCGGGCGGATATACAGGCGCGTCGGCTGAAGCTTAAAGAACTGATGCCGGATGTGGAGCTGATGCAGAAAACGCTGGGCGAGCTGAACGGCGATGCGGATATTCGCGGGACGGGCAACTCGGTCGCCGCGCTGCTTGGCAACAGTAACGGCAATCTGAAATTATTGATGAATGATGGATTGATTAGCCGCAACCTGATGGAAATCGTGGGACTGAACGTCGGCAACTATATTGTCGGGCAGATTTTTGGCGATGACGAAGTGCGGGTTAACTGCGCGGCGGCGAATCTCAATATTGCGAACGGCGTGGCGCGACCGCAAATTTTTGCTTTTGATACAGAAAATGCGTTGATTAACGTGACCGGTACGGCGAGCTTCGCCTCTGAACAGCTCGATTTAACCATTGATCCGGAAAGTAAGGGGATTCGTATTATTACGCTGCGATCGCCGCTGTACGTGCGTGGGACATTTAAAAATCCGCAGGCGGGCGTCAAGCCCGGCCCGCTGATTGCGCGCGGCGCGGTTGCGGCAGCGCTGGCGACGTTGGTAACGCCCGCCGCCGCGCTATTGGCGCTCATTTCGCCCTCTGAAGGCGAAGCCAATCAGTGCCGGACGATTTTAACGCAGATGAAGCAGTAACGTGAAACGTAGCGCCGGATGACGCCATCCGGCGCCCTATTACAACGCCTGATGACGCGTCTCATGGGTTAACAGCAGTGCAATCAGCGTCAGCGCCGCCATTGACGCCAGGTAAACCCCTACCGCCGCCAGCCCGTAGTGGCTTTGCAGCCATGCGGCAATATATGGCGCGACGGAAGCGCCCAGAATTGATGACACATTGTAGGAAAACGATGCGCCGGTATAGCGCACTTCCGTCGGAAATAGCTCCGGCAGCAGCGCTCCCATTGGGCCGAAGGTCAGTCCCATCAGGCTCAGGCCTAACAACAGGAATACGAATACCAGCGCTGGATTGCCTGAACCCAGCAGCGGGGTAAAGGCGAACAACGCGAAGAGAATGATGAGCGTGGTAATGATGACCATGCTTTTCCGACGGCCAAATGCGTCCGCCAGCAGGCCGGCGACGGGCACCATCACGCCGAAACCAATCACCGCCATCATCAGCATCCACAGTATTTCATTGCGCGGCAAGCCAAGCCCTACCGGCGCGGCGGCAGTGCTGTAAGTCATGGAATAGACGGTCATGATATAGAACAGCGTGTAGGTCGCCAGCATGATAAACGTGCCGAGAATGGTTACGCGGACATGCTTCGTCAGCAACGTGCCCAGCGGTATTTTTACCTGTTTTTTCGCTGCAGCGACTTTCGCAAACACCGGCGTTTCATGCAGCGACACGCGCACATACAGGCCAATAATCACCAGCACCGCCGAGAAGATAAACGGCACGCGCCAGCCCCAGCTCATAAACTGCTCGTCGGTCAGCAGCCAGGAGAGCAACAGGAAGGTGCCATTGGCAAAAAAGAAGCCGATCGGCGCGCCCAACTGCGGGAAGGAGCCATACAGCGCGCGTTTGCGCGGCGGCGCATTCTCCGTCGCTAATAACGCTGCGCCGCCCCATTCGCCGCCCAGCCCCAGTCCCTGACCGAAACGCGCCAGCGCCAGCAGCAACGGCGCGAAAATACCTATCGTCGCGTAGCCCGGTAACAGACCGATAATGACCGTGGAGATCCCCATCGTCAGCAGCGAAGCCACCAGCGTGACTTTGCGGCCTACCCGGTCGCCGAAGTGGCCGAATAGCGCAGAGCCGATCGGACGCGCCACAAACGCGATAGCGAAGGTGGCGAGCGATTGTAGCGTTGCCGCAGTGGGATCGCCCTGGGGGAAGAAGATAAGGGGGAACACGATCACCGCAGCGGTGGCGTAAATATAGAAGTCGAAGAACTCAATTGCGGTGCCGATAAGCGAGGCAATAACGACTTTATTGCGTGAGTTTACCGGAACATGTTCCTGCTCATGGTCGAGTGTTGTGGCGGTTGCTTGCATACTATTTTCTTATTTTTAGCGAACGAATAGCCATATTACGCACAGCAAAAGTTATATTTCAATGTGTAACAAAAGCCAAAAATGGTCAAAAAAAGCGCAAAAAGGGGATAATGTTTAAGCCAGCCATTTTGCGTCTATGAAATGCTTCACATAATTTTAGAATTGGTGGATAAAACTGGTTTCTGGTTAAATAAAAGTTAATTACTGGATTTATATGCTGAAACAATGAGATGAGGCGGAAGGACGTGCCTGATTGTACCGCCGGGTACGCTTTGCTTGCCCGGCCTGGGTACACACAGCAGTAGGCCGAATGACGACGCCGTGCGTGCCATTCGGCAGCAAGCCGCAGACTAGCGTTGCGTTTTACCCGGCATTCGCGGGTCGTCCTTGTATTCGGCGGTGGCTATCCAGGCCGCGCAGAATAACGTCAGACGGGCAAAAAAGTAGAAGAAGGCCATCAGACCGAGTACGGAGCCAAACGCTGCGCCGGAAGGCGATTTCACCAGTGACGGCAGCGTATAAGTCATAATGATTTTAATCACCTCAAAACCGATAGCGGCAATAAATGTCCCGCGAATCAACGCTTTTTTACGGGGACGATGGCGAGGCAGTCGCCAGAAAATCCAGAAGAAAAGCAGATAGTTGGCAAAAATAGAGATGGCCAGACCGATCAAATGCCAGGCCGGTTTTAACCATTCGATGCTGTCGAGATACAAGGCGGAGATGATCATCTGCTGGGCGGAACCGGCGATGGAAGTAATGGACAGCGTAATGATTAAAGCGATTAATAATCCAATCAGCGAGATAAAATCGCGCAGATATTTGAGCCAGATTTTCTCCTGATCCTGCGGCTTGCGCTCCCAGACGTCCCGTGACTGGGCGCGAATCGCTTCCCGCAGGTTGCCCATCCAGTTAACGCCGGAATAGAGCGCGATACCCAGTCCGACCAGCCCTACCGTGGTACGCTGTTGAACCGCCGTATTAATCGTATTTTTAAGCGTGGACGCCAGCGTAGGATCGCTCACATTCATCAATATCTTGCTGAAAATATCTTCCAGTAGATTAGGGTGCGAGGCGAGGATAAAACCTGCTGCGGCAAAGGACACCATCATTATCGGGATCATCGACAGAAACGAAAAGTAGGTGATAGCCGCGCCAAACTGATTACCCAGTCGATCGTTAAAACGTTCGGTCGCGCGAATGAGGTGGGCCACCATTGGTTGACGCTGAATTTTTTGCACCAGGGAGGTGACGGAATGCAACGCCTGATTTGCCTTTTCGTTTTTTTCCGGGGCGTCATGCGGCTGCGTTTCTATTTTTTGTATCGGGTCGTGCTCCAGTTCCTGAATAGGGCGTTTTACGTCATTTTCCTGCGTCATCAGGTCGGTAGTCCTTCATCATTAATAGAATATGTCAGTATAGCTTCTCCCCGGTGGATACTGAAAATGCGGCTACTCTGCGGCCTCTTTAATGGTTTCAGTCAGCCATACCATAAACAGGTGTACCCGGCGGGAAAGATTACGGCGATGGGGATAATGCAGCGTCACCGGCAGTGGAGCGGCGCGATATTGCGGTAAAATTTCAATGAGCGTTCCGGCGCGTAACGCCTCCCGTACAGCAATGCGCGGCGTCTGAATGATTCCTAATCCTGCCAGACAGGCCGTATGCCAGGTCTCCGTACTGTTTACCGTTAGCATTCCGCCGGTTTTTACCCACTGCATACCGTGGGGAGTTTCAAAGGCAAAACCCGGTGAAGAGACTCCCGGCGTCAATGAATAATGCACCACCGCATGTGAGGCGAGGTCGTCAAGGTTTTCTGGATACCCAAAGCGCGCCAGGTATTGTGGGCTGGCGCAGTTCACCCTTCTCAGTTTGCCAAGCGGGCGCGTCAGTATCCCTGGCGCATGTAGCGGATCTGTACGCACCACGCAGTCGAAATCTTCCCGTAGTAAATCGACCTGTCGATCGCTACTACAAAGTTCCAGCGCAATGCCGGGATATTGATGCAAAAAAGTGGGCAGGCGCGGCATGATGAGGCTGTTTGCGAGACCTGGCGGTATATCTACCCGTATTTTGCCGCTGATACTGGCGGGATCAGGCTGGAAAAGACCTTCCAGTTCATCCAGGTTACTCAACAGATCTTTTGCCCGTTCGTAGTAAACCATTCCGTCCTGAGTAAGTTGTACCCGCCGGGTGGTGCGGTGGAGCAGGCGGATGCCCAGTTGATGTTCTAACGCTTGTATTTGCCGTGAGACGCTGCCTTTGGGAAGGCCGATATCCTCTGCTGCGCGGGAAAAACTTTCCCGTTCCGCCACGCGTACAAACAATTTCATTGCATATATTTTATCCATCATCAGGCTCTATTATTGTTTTTATTGAAACAGTGACGCTGAAGCGGCTGGTTTTATTGATTTTCTAGCATCTAATAAGCCCTTTCGCAATCATTGCTCGCGTGACGAATACGTCTGATCACGTTGCGCGGCGGATTTATCGCCTTCCGGCCAGGCTTTTTAGCGCCAAAAAGCCGATAAACGGGACGAGAGCGGTAAAACACGCTGATAGCCGCGGGTGTAGTGGGAGAGAGAAATGCATGTACATACACGGTATTGTCATTGACCCATCGTCGCGGTTTTCAGGCGGATTGGCTATTTTTTTAACAAAATGTGCTACTTTATTTTTTGTAACACATCAGGCGAAAAGCAGATATTTCCTTTGTGACGCGCCAGGCGTACTCTTCATTAAATTAATATTCAAATTAGCCTTGTCTGTTTGTACTAATAAGATATTCCTTACTTTAAAAGGCTAATTTTAGCGAATTCTGTAATCCCGATGTTGAAGCTGTAAATATTCATAACCTTTCCCTTCCTCAACCAATGACTATCGGTAAAATGGCCTATACCAAATGGCGACTTCTTATTTTACCCTACGGGTAATACCCTTCCTCATCTTGAGACTATTATCTTACCCAGGTGGAGAAAAGTAATGCAGGTAATCATGTTTGACAGGCAGTCAATATTTATTCATGGAATGAAAATCAGTTTGCAGCAGCACATTTCAGGAATAAGTATCCAGAGTGTCGGTCAGGCAGAAGAACTCTGGCAAAAAATAGAAAGCGCGCCGGATGCGCTGGTCATGCTGGATAGCGGCCTGGATGCTGAATTTTGCCGCGAGGTGTTACAAAGAATCGCGCAGCAATTTCCGGAGGTGAAGATTATTATCACGGCGATGGATGGCAGTCAAAAGTGGCTGCATGAAGTCATGCAATTTAACGTTCAGGCCGTGGTGCCACGCGATTCTGATGCCGAAACCTTTGTCCTTGCGCTCAATGCTGTCGCTCGCGGGATGATGTTTTTACCGGGGGATTGGTTAAATTCAACGGAGCTGGAGTCCCGTGATATAAAAGCGTTAAGCGCCCGCCAGCGGGAAATTTTACAGATGCTTGCCGCAGGAGAATCAAATAAACAAATTGGGCGGGCGTTAAATATTAGTACCGGGACGGTTAAAGCGCATCTGGAGTCGCTTTACCGGCGGCTGGATGTAAAAAATCGTACCCAGGCCGCCATGATGTTAAATGAATCGAATTAACGACGTTAAATTCGCAGCCCGCTTATTTCTGGCTGTGAAATATCACCCGTATTGATTAATGATAAAAAACGCTGATGTCCGATGCTGAACATCAGCGCAATAAGCGTTTCGCGTTGAAACCGATCGTTAAGTTCCGGCAAACAATTCTGTAGCAGCATATCGCAGCTATTGAGGTCATCCAGCAAGAATGCCTCCGCCTGTTCGGGCGTAATGAACGTCAGCGTCTCATCCGGCGTCAACATATGCCCGTAACCAATCACCCAGTTACCCTGCCGATCGCGATACTTTTCCAGCGACAGACCCTGCCACTGTTTAATAAACGCGATGCAGGCGGAGCTAAAGCGAGATGAAATGTGCGGCATGGCATCTTTCTCATAAAAAGCGCGATTATAAAGTGTGCTGCACGCGTGACTAGCGGTCAGACGGCCAAACGCAGGCAGGGAAAAGGTCTATGCCGTTCAGCGTCACGCCGCGTTGACAGAATGAAAAACTGATGTTTTTGGTTAGTAACCGATCTTCTTATAAATTTGCAATCATTAAGATTAAGTCACTGAAATGTGGCTAAATCTGTTATATCTATGAAAAAACATAATTAAAAGAAAATGAAGATCTCGTCGCGGGATCGTCTTTTTAGGGAAGATAATGACGAATAGCGCTTCGCAGGCGACACGCGCGCCTTTTGAACATAGCCTGGGGATTATCCGCCAGGCATCAATAGAAATCCTGCTGCTGCTGGGTATTCATACCACAGAGGGAAAAGAGCCCCGGTGGTTCATGGAACAACTTGAGCAGGCGCGTCTTAACCTGGGCGGTTGGGGCGCGGTGGCGAAAAAATTGCGGATAAATGACGCGCAGTTGAGCCAGTTTATGCTGCAACTGCGTCACCTTCAGCAGCATGTTCCCCAGTATGACAGCGGGCAAGAGGTGAGCGAAAATCAACTCCTTGCCGCGTTGCGTTTTGTCACCTCGCTGGAACATCTACGTCAGCAGCAGCCGCTACTGACGTATCAAACTGAGCTGGAAGACCCCGACCAGGAGGCGCATCTTGAGGCGCAGCGTCAGCTTCGGGCGATAGAACTGACGTTAAAAGCGCTTATTGCGCGCGCATGGCCGGATCGGGCGTCGCTGAATCACTACCTCAAGCAACATTTTGGCCCGGACCGTTTGCGCCAGTGGTTAAAACAGGGAGAAGATCAACATGCGCTGGAGGGCATGTTGTTCAGCGAACTGGCGCTTATGGTGGTCGATAAAAAATTGTTTGCCCGTCATTACGTCAGAATTTTTAATGACGCCTCAGCGTTAACGCTGTTCGCCGAGTCGCGCACCACTCTGCGTATGTTTCTGGATGATTGTCGCCTCGCGCGAAACGAGGTTATCGCCAGGCAGCCGCTCACCTCAGCGCAGCTTATGCTGCTAAACGTTCAGTATCAGCAAATCGTTCGGCCCATCCAGCGCGCCTATGCCGAAAAACGTACCCGCGTGAATCCCGCTTCGTTTCTGCTGGCGGATGAACGTGAATTGCGCCAGTTCTGGGAAACCGCGCGGCTTAAAGATCGGCAGGCCGGGGGAGATAAGCATGAGATTAGCGAGAGCATAGAACCACCGCGTAAGCGGCCTCCGCGTACGCCTGAAGAGCGTGAGCAACTTATTTCCGGCGCTTTGTGGGGCGCGGTTGGCGTCATGACGCTGGCGATACTGGCGGGCGCGTTCTGGCTATTTAGTTCGTCGTCGCCAGGCTCCGATAACGGGCAAGCTCCCGCAATGGCGCAGGATGAACCGCCGCGCGAGGCGCCTTCCGCGCGGGAAACGCTCAATCATATGGGGATTACCTGGGATGCGTTTACCATGCGGGCGGCGATAGAGCGCAATGATACGCGGGTGACGGCGCTGTTCCTCCAGGGCGGAATGAACTGGCAGCTCGCGTGGACGGAGCAGGCGTTTGCGGCAGGACATACCGAGGTGCTGCAACTGTTGTTGCGTTATCCCGCGCTGATGGATGAGGTCAAACCCTGCCGACGATTTATCACAACGTTAAGTCATGACATGTCGAGCGGCGCGCCGCTGACCGCGATGCATAAAACCTATTTGCAAACGTTTTGCACCGTTCCGGCTGTTGTGACGCGCCAGCAGCACGATACGGAGCAGGCCCGACTGCGCGCTCAGGCCCGGCCCAGCGCAGACAATAAAAAATGGCTGAAAATTCAGTCAGCCATTTATGATGCGATTCACTGAGGCCGGAGCAGGTTAAGGCTCTCCGTAAAGGCCAATCAGGCGGCGCACCACGCCATTGGTCCAGCCGAATCCATCCTGTAGCGGATACTCGCCCCCGCCGCCTTCGCGGGGCGTACCGCCGGAAATATGGTATTTCTCGATCAGTTTATGGTGCTCCTGATAAAAATGGTTCACCGTTTTTAACCAGTTATGGGCGATTTCATCGCCCAGCATATCGTCGCCATACAGTTTGAAGCCCTGAATCGCCATCCATTGCAGCGGTGCCCAGCCGTTCGGTTTATCCCACTGTTCGCCGGTTTCGTATTCGGTCGCCATAATCCCGCCGGGCGTTAACAGGCGGCTGCGTACCACGTTTGCCAGACGGTCGGCCTGCTCATGGTTCGCCATACCGACATACAGCGGCACGATACTGGCGGCGGAAAAGAGCGCCATTTCTTCGCGTCGCCAGTCATAGTCCCGATAACAGCCGTTTTCATCATCCCACAGATAATGGTTCACGGCGGCGCGTCGATCGCTGGCTTTCTGGCGAAATAGCGCCTCGGTGTCACGTTCGCCTTTCAGTGCTGAAATATTGGCGATAGCGCTCTCCAGTTTATACAGAAAAGCGTTCAAATCGATAGGGATAAACTGGGTCGTACGTATGCTGGCAAGCCGGCCCGCATCGCGTAGCCAGCGTGAAGAATAGTCCCAGCCGGACGCCGCCCCGGCGCGCAAATCCCGGTAGACTTCATTGGGTGGACGACCGGAATGTTTTGCGGTTTCGACATCTTCCAGCCAGGACTCGTCGCGCGGCGTGTCGCGATCGTCCCAGTAGCGGTTCAGCAGGGAACCGTCCGGCATCCGCACAACGTGGCGATAAGCCTGGTTGAGTGCCAGCGATTCGGCGCCGTCCATCCAGAAGGCGTATTCCATTTTGAGATGGTCGAGATAACGCCGTGCGCCGCGCACGCCATCTTCTTCGAACAGTTCAACCATCAGGGCGAAAACCGGCGGCTGCGAGCGGCTCAGATAATAGGTCCGGTTGCCGTTGGGAATATGGCCATAGTTTTCAATCATCCAGGCGAAATTATCCGCCATACATTTAAGTAAGTCTTCGCGCCCGCTTTCCGCCAGACCCAGCATGGTAAAATAAGAGTCCCAATAATAGGTTTCGCTAAAACGGCCTCCCGGCACGATATAGGATTGCGGCAGCGCCAGCAGCGAAGACCACGGAATATGATCCTGCGGTTCGCGCGTCAGTATCGGCCAAAGCTGGTCAATATGTTCTTTGAGCGAGTTTTCGGGGTTAGAGACATACTCGCTGGATAAGGTTTCCGGTAGCCAGAAATGGTTCTCGACGAAGCGGCGTAAGTCAAAATCACGGTGGCGTCTGACCTTACGGTAGCGGATCAGGATATCAAGCGGGTCCATCTTCGGCGCGCAGTCCGGGAACGTTTTACTGTCTGGAAACAGTTTTGTTGACTGTACATGCTCGAACAGTTCGAGATACCGATCGGCAGGGGTCAGGGCGTCAGAGGCGGGAAGCCCCTCGATCATCTCCGGCTCCGGTTCCGCCTCGATCATTTCATCCAGCTTTAACTCGCACGGGTCTGTTTCATAAAGCAGATCGACATCAATAGTCAGATCTTCAGAAGGCGTGGGGTTTAATTTCTGGTTGAGCATAATGACAAGGACCTCCGGCTTGCGTCGTAAAAGATACGGGTGTTGCCCGGCTGTCTATTAAGCGTAGACATTCGCTTCGATACCTGAGTGGCAAAGTGTGCGGTAGATCACATTTTGCAATTTACCCCCTCAAGAAAAACACTTCATAAATTACTGAATGATATTGCGAAAATCCTATTTTCATGGCGCCCGTCCCAGACCTAAAATCAGAATATTCGTTTCATAGCGGTATCACTACATCGCCGCATGGCGTGGATTCACAAGCAAAGGTAACGTAAATAGTTATAATACAAGCTATGGCACCATGATAATACAAATGGATACAAATGATCGAGCAACCCGACAGTAAAAGCGCCAAACCGCTTTATAAGCAGCTTGAAACCGCCTTAAAAGAGGCCATTGCGCGTGGAGAGTATAAACCAGGCCAGCAGATCCCGACGGAAAATGAACTGAGCGCGCGCTGGCAGGTGAGCAGGGTCACGGTCCGTAAGGCGCTGGATGCGCTGACGCGTGAAAATTTGCTGACCCGTGTCTCCGGCAAAGGCACCTTTGTCTCTGGTGAGAAATTTCAGCGCAGCATGACCGGCATCATGAGTTTCAGCGAGTTATGCCAGTCTCAGGGACGTCGCCCGGGGTCACGCACCATCAAATCCGTTTTTGAATCGGTAGACGATGAGACAAAAGCGTTACTGAATATGAACGATGGCGAAAAAGCGGTCGTCATTGAACGTATCCGCTATGCCGACGATGTGGCGGTATCGCTGGAAACCGTACATCTTCCCCCACGTTTTGCGTTTTTGCTGGACGAAGATCTTAATAATCACTCTTTGTATGAATGCTTACGCGAGAAATACCATTTATGGTTTACCCACTCCCGTAAGATGATCGAACTGGTTTATGCCAGCTTTGAAGTCGCCCATTATCTTGGCGTCAACGAGGGTTATCCGCTGATCCTGATAAAAAGTGAAATGATTGATAACAAAGGAGAACTCTCCTGCGTTTCGCAACAGTTGATTGTCGGCGATAAAATACGGTTTACCGTATGATGTCAGCATTACGCTAACGAAGAGCAGGCTGAATCGGGATCCAGATCGCGGATCCCGATTTTTTTTGGTTTCCATCTTGATCAAATGTCTTTAAATGTCATATAAAAATAACAATACATTATGAGTCATTTATGGCGAATCCTCGCCTGTATCATTGATGGAACCAGAGGAAAGCATGATGGGTATGAAAGAGACAGTTAGCAATATTGTGACCAGCCAGGC
This sequence comes from Salmonella sp. SAL04162, assembly GCF_046551535.1. NCBI lineage: Bacteria > Pseudomonadati > Pseudomonadota > Gammaproteobacteria > Enterobacterales > Enterobacteriaceae > Salmonella > Salmonella sp. SAL04162. The sequence continues at coordinate 186,040 of NZ_JBGDVX010000003.1, read as the reverse complement.
AGAGAAAGGAGGCGTTAAACACGTCTATTATGTGGCGTGCGGCGGTTCTTATGCGGCGTTCTATCCGGCGAAAGCATTTTTAGAAAAAGAAGCGAAAGCGTTGACTGTCGGTCTGTATAACAGCGGAGAATTTATTAACAACCCGCCGGTAGCGCTGGGAGAAAATGCCGTTGTGGTTGTCGCCTCCCACAAAGGTAATACGCCAGAGACAATTAAAGCGGCTGAAATCGCCCGTCAACACGGCGCGCCGGTCATTGGTTTAACCTGGGTAATGGATTCACCGTTGGTGGCGCATTGCGACTATGTGGAAACGTACACGTTTGGCGACGGTAAAGATATTGCCGGAGAGAAAACGATGAAAGGCCTGCTGAGTGCGGTCGAACTGCTCCAGCAGACGGAAGGGTATGCGCACTACGACGATTTTCAGGATGGCGTCAGCAAAATCAACCGTATCGTCTGGCGCGCTTGCGAGCAGGTTGCGGAGCGTGCGCAGGCGTTCGCGCAGGAATATAAAGACGATAAAGTCATTTACACCGTCGCCAGCGGCGCGGGCTATGGCGCAGCCTACCTACAGAGCATCTGTATCTTTATGGAAATGCAATGGATACATTCCGCCTGTATTCATAGCGGTGAGTTTTTCCACGGGCCGTTTGAAATTACCGATGCGAATACGCCTTTCTTCTTCCAGTTTTCCGAGGGCAATACGCGGGCGGTGGATGAACGCGCGTTAAACTTCCTGAAAAAATATGGCCGCCGGATTGAAGTTGTCGATGCGAAAGAGCTGGGGCTATCGACCATTAAAACCACGGTTATTGATTACTTTAACCACTCTCTCTTTAATAACGTTTATCCCGTTTACAATCGGGCGTTAGCTGAGGCGCGCCAGCATCCGTTAACGACGCGCCGCTATATGTGGAAAGTGGAATATTAATTACATCAGGATGGATAAAAAAGCAGGGACGCTTTTTATTGTAAAGACAAACAAGGAATAATGATGAGCATCAGCGTATTGGGTATTGGCGACAACGTTGTCGATAAATACCTGCATTCCGGCATCATGTACCCCGGCGGTAATGCATTAAATTTTGCTGTCTATGCGAAATTAGCAGACATCCCCAGCGCGTTTATGGGGGCGTTTGGCAATGACGACGCCGCGCAGCACGTACAGGATGTATTACACCAGCTACAGATAGATATCTCTCACAGCCGCCATTATACCGGCGAAAATGGATATGCTTGTATCCGTCTCTCGCATGGCGATCGACAATTTGTCGCCAGCAACAAAAACGGCGTATTGCGGGAACATCCTTTTAGCCTGTCTGACGATGATCTTCGCTATATATCACAATTTACATTAGTCCATTCCAGTATTAACGGCCATCTGGAATCGGAGCTGGAGAAAATTAAACAACAAACCGTCTTACTCTCTTTTGATTTTTCCGGGCGCGGTACAGACGACTATTTTGAAAAGGTATGCCCGTGGGTAGATTACGGATTTATCTCCTGCAGCGGGTTATCGCCAGATGAAATCAAAATAAAACTCAATAAACTTTATCGTTATGGCTGTCGGCATATTATTGCCACCTGCGGGCATGAAAAAGTTTATTATTTTTCCGGCGCGGATTATCTGGAGTGGCAACCTGTTTATATCGAACCTGTCGATACGCTGGGCGCAGGCGACGCCTTCTTAACCGGTTTTTTGCTTTCCATTTTGCAATCGGGTATGGCGGAACCCGATAAAGAAAGCGTGTTACGCGCCATGTGGCAGGGCGGGAAATCGGCGGCGCAGATTTTATCTCATTACGGCGCATTTGGTTTTGGTAAACCGTTTGCACAATAGGTTACGTCCCTCAATGTAAAGCGACACTCACTCCAGATAACCCAGGAGGAAGTATGTTTTGGACGGAATTATGTTTTATCCTTGTGGCCCTGATGATAGGCGCCAGGATCGGCGGCGTATTTTTAGGGATGGTCGGCGGGTTAGGCGTCGGCGTGATGGTTTTTATTTTTGGCCTGACGCCTTCTACGCCACCGATTGATGTTATTCTGATAATTCTTTCTGTTGTCCTGGCGGCCGCATCTTTACAGGCCTCCGGCGGGCTGGATTTACTGGTCAAACTGGCGGAAAAAATTCTGCGTCGCCACCCTCGTTACATTACGTTATTAGCGCCGTTTATCTGTTATATCTTCACGTTTATGTCAGGAACGGGGCATGTCGTTTATAGCTTGCTGCCGGTTATTTCTGAAGTCGCACGGGATTCAGGTATTCGACCGGAACGTCCTTTATCTATTTCTGTTATTGCATCGCAACAGGCGATCACCGCCAGTCCTATATCTGCCGCCATGGCGGCGATGATTGGTTTAATGGCGCCGTTGGGCGTCTCTATTTCAACCATTATGATGATTTGCGTGCCTGCCACGTTAATCGGTGTAGCGATGGGGGCAATAGCGACCTTTAATAAAGGAAAAGAGTTAAAAGACGATCCGGAATATCAACGTCGGCTTGCTGAAGGGTTAATTAAACCTGCGCAGAAAGAAAGTAAAAATACGGTGGCCACTTCGCGCGCCAAATTGTCGGTGGCGTTATTTCTGACCAGCGCGATCGTTATCGTTCTGTTAGGACTGATTCCGGCGCTGCGGCCCATGGTGGAGACAGCGAAAGGGCTACAACCGCTTTCGATGTCCGCCGCTATCCAGATTACGATGCTCTCTTTTGCCTGCCTGATTGTGTTGTTATGCCGGCCGCAGGTCGATCAAATTATCAGCGGTACGGTATTTCGGGCGGGCGCGCTGGCGATTGTCTGCGCCTTCGGCCTGGCCTGGATGAGTGAGACGTTCGTGAATGGTCATATCGCGTTGATTAAGGCAGAAGTGCAAACTCTATTGCAACAGCATACCTGGCTTATCGCCATTATGATGTTTTTCGTGTCCGCTATGGTCAGCAGCCAGGCGGCAACGACGTTAATTCTGTTGCCGCTGGGGCTGGCGTTAGGGTTGCCCGCTTATGCGTTAATCGGCTCCTGGCCTGCCGTTAACGGCTATTTCTTTATTCCGGTGGCGGGGCAGTGTCTGGCGGCGCTGGCGTTTGACGATACCGGTACGACGCGTATCGGCAAATATGTGCTTAACCATAGTTTTATGCGTCCGGGATTAGTTAACGTGATTGTCTCGGTCATTGTCGGGCTGTTAATAGGAAAAATGGTTCTGGCCTGATTGTTATTAATATTTTTATAGCACACGTCACTTATTATTTTTAATTCAGAGGAAGAAAATGAAAATCAGAGTTTTCATGGCCGCCGTGTTGCTGCTCATCAGCCACTGTGTATTTAGCACAACGTCACTACCGCATATTGTTATTCTCGCGACAGGCGGTACTATCGCCGGGACGGCAGCCAATCATACGCAAACCGCCGGATATAAATCTGGTGAACTTGGCGTGCAAACATTAATAAATGCCGTGCCGGAAATGAATAATATCGCTCGCGTTGACGGCGAGCAGGTGGCGAATATTGGTAGCGAAAATATGACCAGCGATATTATCCTGAAACTTTCACAGAAGGTAAATGCGTTATTGGCGCGGGACGATGTTGACGGTGTGGTTATTACTCATGGCACTGACACGCTCGATGAAACCGCCTACTTTCTTAATTTGACCGTGAAAAGTGACAAACCGGTGGTGTTTACCGCTGCAATGCGGCCCGCGTCGGCAATCAGCGCCGATGGCGCAATGAACCTGCTGGAAGCGGTCACGGTGGCTGCTGACCCGAATGCGAAGGGACGCGGCGTGATGGTGGTTTTAAACGATCGTATTGGTTCGGCGCGCTTTGTAACGAAAACCAATGCCACGACTCTGGATACCTTTAAAGCGCCGGAAGAGGGCTATCTGGGGGGCATCGTTAATGGTCAGCCACAGTTCGAAACGCGGGTGGAAAAAATTCATACCCTGCGCTCTGTTTTTGACGTACGTAATATCAAAAAATTACCCAATGTGGTGATTATTTACGGCTATCAGGACGACCCGGAATATATGTATGATGCGGCGATCGCCCATCACGCGGACGGTATTATTTATGCCGGAACCGGTGCAGGTTCGGTCTCGGTACGTAGCGACGCGGGGATTAAAAAAGCGGAGAAAGCCGGGATTATCGTGGTGCGCGCTTCCCGCACCGGAAACGGCGTCGTACCGTTGGATAAAGGGCAGCCAGGGCTGGTGTCTGACTCGCTCAACCCGGCGAAGGCGCGAGTCTTGCTGATGACGGCATTAACTCAGACGCGTAATCCGGAACTGATCCAGAGTTATTTCAGTACGTATTAATCATGCAGGCTTGTGCGCCCACCCTCGAAGATGGGCGCACAAGATATTAACGCATGGTCACAAACTCTTCCGATGCGGTCGGGTGAATAGCGACGGTATTATCGAAGTCTTTCTTGGTAGCGCCCATCTTCAGCGCCACTGCGAAGCCCTGCAACATTTCATCCATGCCGAAGCCGATACCGTGGATACCCACAATTTTTTCTTCCGGCCCGACGCAGACCAGCTTCATACGGCACGGCTGGCGGTGCGTCGTCACCGCGGTATACATAGCGGTAAACGATGACTTATAGACTTTTACCTGCTCGTCGCCGTACTGCTCGCGCGCCTGCGGCTCGCTTAACCCGACGGTGCCGATAGGCGGATGGCTAAAGACCACGGTCGGGATGTTGCTGTAGTCCAGATGCTCGTCCGGCTTGTTGTTAAACAGGCGTTCGGAGAGACGGCGACCGGCGGCGACGGCGACTGGCGTTAACTCCACTGCGCCGGTGTTATCGCCAACGGCGTAAATGCCTTCAACGTTGGTATTCTGGAATTTATCGACAATGATGTAACCTTTTTCATTGGTTTTCACGCCCGCTGCCGCCAGATTAATATTGTCGGTCGACGGTTCGCGACCAATGGCCCAGATCAGGCAATCAACGGTTTCACTGCGGCCATCTTCCAGTTCCAGAGTCAGACTGCCGTCGGCGTTTTTTACCACCGCTTTCGGCACGGCGTGAGTATGCAGTTGCGGGCCTTCGGCGTTCATCACCTCAACCAGCGTTTCGCTAATCATCGGGTCAAAACTGCGCAGCGGCGCATGTTTACGGACAAACAGATGCGTTTTCGCCCCTAGCGCGTTGATAACGCCAGCCAGTTCAACAGCGATATAACCTGCGCCTACCACCGCGACGCGCTCCGGCAAGGCAGACAGCGCAAAGAAACCGTCGGAATCAATGCCGTATTCCACGCCTGGAATGCTCGGATGGCTCGGACGGCCGCCGGTAGCGATCAAAATATGGTCGGCGGTGATGGTTTCGCCGTTCACCTCAATGGTTTTGGCATCGACAAAGCGGGCAAAGCCTTTAATCACATCCACGTTATTTTTGCCCAGCACGTTGTCGTATGAAGTATGGATGCGGTCAATATACGCGGTACGGCTGGCAATCAGCTTGCTCCAGTCGAACTGATTAATCGTGGTGTCAAAACCGTAGTCCGGGCCATACAGATGAATCGCTTCACGAATCTGCGCGGCATGCCACATCACTTTCTTCGGCACGCAGCCCACGTTAACACAGGTACCGCCCAGCTCTTTGGCTTCGATGAGCGCGCATTTCTGGCCGTACATAGCGGCGCGGTTAATCGAGGCGATACCGCCGCTGCCGCCGCCGATAGCGATGTAATCATAGTGTTTGGTCATGACCGCTCCTTTATGTTCGTTGTCGGACGGATAGATTCTGCGCTACCCGCCAAAATATTCGCGATTGTATACCTGAAGGTGAAAGGTTCCACCGATGGCTGTGATTACTCCGGCACGATCCAGCTTACCGAAGTGTGTCCGTGACCGTTTGGCGCCAACCTGCTGTGCAGCCACGGTAGCACGTTGTTCATCTGCTGCTCCAGTTTCCACGGCGGGTTAACCACGATCATACCGGACGCCGTCATCCCGCGCTGATCGCTGTCCGGGCGGATCGCCAGCTCAATTTGCAGGATTTTACGGATGCCGGTGGCCTCCAGCTCATGAATCATGCGCTTAATTTGCTGGCGGAGCACCACCGGATACCATAGCGCGTATGTACCGGTGGCGAAACGTTTATAACCCTCGCTGATGCCGCTGACTACCGCCTGGTAATCGGTTTTCATTTCATAAGGTGGGTCAATGAGGATCAGACCGCGGCGGGAAACCGGCGGCAATTTGGCTTTCAGTTGCTGATAGCCGTCAGCGCGTTCCACGCGGGCGCGGTTGTCTTTTTGAAACTCCGCGCGCAACAGTGGGAAGTCGCTGGGATGCAATTCCGTGAGTTGCAGACTGTCCTGCTCACGCAGCAACTGGCGGGCGATTAACGGGGAGCCCGGATAGTAGCGTAACTGCCCGCTGCGGTTGAAATGTTTTACGACGCTAATATACGGTTCCAGTTCGGCGGGCAGATCGTCCTGCTGCCAGATACGGGCGATGCCTTCCAGATACTCTCCGGTACGTTCAGCATGTTCGCTGCCCAACTGATAACGCCCCGCGCCCGCGTGCGTGTCCAGATAGAGAAACGGTTTTTCTTTCTCTTTTAGCGACTCGATGATCAGGCTCTGAACGGTATGTTTAAGGACGTCGGCGTGGTTGCCAGCGTGAAAGCTGTGACGATAACTGAGCATGGATGCAGATATTCCGGGAAGTAAACAAGTTAGCCGATAGTTTACCGCAGATCCGCGCAGATTACCCCAGTACCGCCATGTTGTTTCGCGCGTTGTGAAAGTATTGCAAGACGTGTTCGTATCATCAAACCGTCAACTGCGCAGGCCAGCATCGCCTGTGGGCAAGGTAGTAGTTTTGACCTGGCGTTATTTTTAATGAAAGGAACCATAATGAAACTACACATTACTGTACTGGCGTCATCTCTGGCGCTGGCGATGCCGGCACTGGCGAAAGATATTCCCCTGTCCCAGGCGGAGTCGATAGCGAAAAGCGTGACGCCCGACTCGGCGAGCGTCGCCTTTAATGACCTTGAGGCTCAATGGCTGACACAGTTGCGTAAGGCATTACAAGGCGATACCGCCGCGTTGACTCGCGACGCCCTGGCTCAGATGCGACAGAATTCCATCCAGGCGGATAATGCCTGGTTACAGGCTAGCGGTTATGATTTTCATACTACTGAGAATCAACAGATGGGGATTACCCTACTTTCCGCCTTCAATACATTGCCGGAAGCAGTATTGAAAGACAATCTGGCGACGGTGACGGCGATTAATCACGATGCCGATGTTAATACCCGTCACCAGGCGCTGGCGGATGCGGAAAGCGTGGAGTATCTCTATTTCCTGAGCGACGCAATGGGGCCACGGCTGGGGCGGGCATTTCTCGCCGCTTATGATAAAGGTGAGTTGGGCAAAGCGGCAGCGTTGATTAAAGCCTCGGAAGTCAGCACCGGCGCGGCGAAAAAATATTTTCATTACCCGCGTCCTTACCAGGTGCCGGGTAATACTATCCATTTGACGCCGGATGATGTGGTGGTAAAAGATGGTCATCCTTATACCGCAGGTGGCGGTGCTTTTCCCAGCGGACACACGAATACCGGTTATACGGATGCGCTGTTGATGGCGGAAATGATCCCGGAACGCTTTGATGCGCTGGTGATTCGTGGCGCGCGTTATGGCTATTCTCGCCTGGTCCTTGGCGTACACTATCCGCTGGATGTGATGGGCGCGCGGATGGTCGCGCAGCGTAATGTCGCGCATTATCTTAACGATCCGTATTATCGTACGTTATTCAACGAAGCTCGCGCTCAACTGCGCGAGGCGCTGGTGAAAGAGTGCGGTACGACGATTGTCGAATGCGCGGCATCGGCCGGAAAAGACGATCCGTACCGCGCTCCGGCTATGCATACCTTCTACCGCTTCACCATGACTTATAACCTGCCGCAACAGAAAGGCGAGCATCAGTCGTTGAAAATACCAAAAGGCGCCGATGTTCTGCTACAGACAGCGCTGCCGAACCTGTCGCCAGCGCAGCGTCAGGCGTTAATGGAAGAGACGGCGTTACCGGCAGGATATCCGTTGTCGGGCGAGACCGAGGATCAACAGTTCTGGCAGCGTCTGGATCTGTCCGCTGCTTACGAGATGGCGAGAAAAACGCGCTGACGTTGTCACCCGGCTTATAAAACGTAAGCCGGGATGATGTTAAAGGGGCGGCTTATTGCAGCGATACCCACGTCTGTACGCTGTCCATCATTGAAATTCCCCTTACTATCCCCCATTCTAGATCTCATCGCGAGAGCGCCAAAAGCGCGCTCCACTCACCTTCTTCTACAGGACTGCGCATATGACCAATCCATTACTAACGTCTTTTTCACTGCCGCCTTTTTCTGCAATTAAACCGGAGCATGTGGTGCCTGCGGTCACCAAAGCGTTGGCCGATTGCCGGGCGGCGGTAGAAGGCGTTGTGGCGCATGGCGCGCCGTATAGCTGGGAAAACCTCTGCCAGCCGTTGGCGGAAGCCGACGATGTTCTGGGGCGTATTTTCTCGCCAATTAGCCACTTAAACTCGGTGAAAAATAGCCCGGAGCTGCGTGAAGCCTACGAACAGACGCTGCCGCTGCTGTCGGAATACAGCACTTGGGTTGGGCAACATGAAGGACTGTACAACGCGTACCGCGACCTGCGCGACGGCGATCATTACGCCACGCTGAATACCGCGCAGAAGAAAGCGGTTGATAACGCGCTGCGTGATTTTGAACTGTCCGGCATCGGTCTGCCGAAAGAGAAACAGCAGCGTTACGGCGAAATCGCCACTCGCCTGTCTGAGCTGGGCAACCAGTACAGCAATAATGTGCTCGATGCCACCATGGGCTGGACGAAGCTCATCACCGACGAAGCCGAGCTGGCGGGAATGCCGGAAAGCGCGCTCGCCGCCGCTAAAGCCCAGGCGGAAGCCAAAGAGCAGGAAGGTTACCTGCTGACCCTGGATATCCCGAGCTATCTGCCGGTCATGACCTACTGCGACAACCAGGCGTTGCGCGAAGAGATGTATCGCGCCTATTCCACTCGCGCCTCCGACCAGGGGCCGAACGCCGGTAAGTGGGATAATAGCCCGGTGATGGAAGAAATTCTTGCGCTGCGCCATGAACTGGCGCAACTGCTGGGCTTCGAAAATTATGCCCATGAATCGCTGGCCACCAAGATGGCGGAAAATCCGCAGCAGGTGCTCGATTTCTTAACCGATCTGGCGAAACGCGCCCGTCCGCAGGGGGAAAAAGAGCTGGCCCAGCTGCGCGCCTTCGCCAAAGCCGAATTTGGCGTTGAGGAGCTGCAACCGTGGGATATCGCGTACTACAGTGAAAAGCAAAAACAGCACCTGTACAGCATCAGCGATGAGCAGCTACGCCCGTACTTCCCGGAAAACAAAGCCGTGAATGGCCTGTTTGAAGTGGTGAAACGTATTTACGGCATCACCGCCAAAGAGCGTACTGACGTTGATGTCTGGCACCCGGAAGTGCGTTTCTTTGAACTGTATGACGAAAATAACGAGCTGCGCGGCAGCTTCTACCTTGACCTGTACGCACGCGAACACAAACGCGGCGGGGCGTGGATGGACGACTGTGTCGGCCAGATGCGTAAGGCGGACGGCACATTGCAAAAGCCGGTCGCTTATCTGACCTGTAACTTCAACCGTCCGGTGAACGGTAAACCCGCTCTGTTTACCCATGACGAAGTGATCACCCTGTTCCACGAGTTTGGTCATGGCCTGCATCATATGCTGACCCGCATTGAGACCGCCGGGGTCTCCGGTATCAGCGGCGTGCCGTGGGACGCGGTCGAACTGCCAAGCCAGTTTATGGAAAACTGGTGCTGGGAGCCGGAAGCGCTGGCGTTTATCTCCGGCCACTATGAAACCGGCGAGCCGTTGCCGAAGGAACTGCTGGATAAAATGCTGGCGGCGAAAAACTATCAGGCGGCGCTGTTTATTCTGCGTCAACTGGAGTTCGGTTTGTTTGATTTCCGTCTGCATGCGGAATTTAACCCGCAGCAAGGGGCGAAAATTCTTGAGACGCTCTTTGAAATTAAAAAACAGGTCGCCGTGGTGCCGTCACCGACATGGGGCCGCTTCCCACACGCGTTCAGTCATATCTTTGCTGGCGGGTATGCGGCAGGCTACTACAGCTATCTGTGGGCCGACGTACTGGCGGCGGACGCTTATTCCCGCTTTGAGGAGGAAGGCATTTTCAACCGTGAGACCGGTCAGTCGTTCCTTGATAACATCCTGACTCGCGGTGGTTCTGAAGAGCCGATGGAACTCTTTAAACGCTTCCGTGGCCGTGAACCACAACTGGACGCGATGCTGGAGCATTACGGGATTAAAGGCTGATTTTACGTGCAAATCTGCTTAATGGATGAAACGGGCGCCACAGACGGCGCCTTATCTGTTCTGGCTGCCCGCTGGGGACTGGAGCATGACGAAGACAACCCGATGGCGCTGGTATTGACGCCGCAACATCTGGAGCTGCGCAAGCGCGACGAACCGAAGCTCGGCGGTATTTTTGTCGATTTTGTCGGCGGCGCGATGGCCCATCGACGTAAGTTCGGCGGCGGGCGCGGCGAAGCGGTGGCGAAAGCCGTTGGTATCAAAGGCGATTATCTGCCGGACGTGGTTGATGCCACGGCCGGACTGGGGCGCGATGCGTTTGTGCTGGCATCCGTCGGTTGCCGCGTGCGGATGCTGGAGCGTAACCCGGTGGTTGCCGCGCTGCTCGATGACGGTCTGACGCGCGGCTATGCCGATGCGGACATTGGCGGCTGGCTTCAGGAGCGTTTGCAGTTGATTCATGCTTCCAGCCTGACGGCGTTGACTGATATCACGCCGCGCCCGCAGGTGGTCTACCTCGATCCGATGTTTCCTCACCGGCAGAAAAGCGCGCTGGTGAAGAAAGAGATGCGGGTGTTTCAGTCGTTGGTGGGGCCGGATTTAGACGCCGACGGACTGCTGGAACCGGCGCGTCAGTTGGCGACCAAACGCGTGGTGGTTAAACGTCCCGATTATGCGCCGCCGCTGGCGGATGTCGCGACGCCCAACGCCATCGTCACCAAAGGGCATCGGTTTGATATTTATGCCGGAACCCCTCTGTCGGAGTAACGGATTGCCCGATGACGTTGCGCTTATCGGGCCTACGATTCTCAATTATTTGTAGGCCGGATAAGGCGTAAGCCGCATCCGGCACTGAGTATTACTGTTCGGTATCTGGCGTATTAATCATTCGGTTTAACCACGGCACCATAATGGCCATCACCACGGTGACCGCCAGCGTTACCAGACCAATTTTGCTAAAGACGCCGGTATAAATTGGCAGCGTCTGCAACGGATCGGTGATGTTTTCCGGTACGGCAGTGAAGGTCGCCACATAACCGCCGAGCAGGAAGGCGGCGGCCTGGGTCAGGAACCACATTCCCAGAATAAAACCCATCAGATGCTGCGGCACCAGAGCGGCGACCATTGCCAGCCCCAGCGCGCTAATCAGCAGCTCGCCCAGACTCTGGAACAGATACACCAGCACGATAAACCACGGCGACGTCAATCCTTGCGCATCGGCAAACCACATCCCGGCGGCGGCGGCGGTCAGAAAACCCAGCGCGCAGAGGAACATACCGAGCGTAAACTTCATCGGCATAGTCAGATCTTTGCCTTTACTACCCAGTCGGGTGTAAATCGCTGCCAGTACCGGACTGGCGACGACCACCCAGAATGGGTTCAGCGCCTGAAAACTCACCGGGTTAATGGCGAATCCAAGAATTTCATGATGTACGTTATTAATCGCAAAGAAGTTCAGCGAGGTAGGCATCTGCGCATACAGAATGTAAAACAGCACGGCTTCAATCATCAGAATAAACGCCACGAACATTTTATTGCGGCCGGTTTTATCCAGACGAAACGCTTCGCGAAAGAAGAAGATAGTGACGACGATAGAAAGGACGATGAGCACCAGATTGGCAATCTTAACGTTGTGCATCAGCCAGGCGCAGAGGAAAATCATGACGACGGTGCCGAGTAGTACCAGCAGCAAATTGCGAAAACGTAGCGGTTTATGATCCGGTTCAGAACCGATATTTTTCACCATGCCACGGCAGGCGAAGTACACCAGAAGCGCAACAATTAAACCAGCGCCGCACAGATTATAGGTCACCGCATAGCCAAATTTATCGGCAATCACCGGCGCCAGCGATAGCGATAACAAAGAACCGATGTTAATCGACATATAAAACAGGGTGAAAGCGCCATCCAGCCGGGGATCTTTAGGCTGATAGCATTTAGAGAGCAGGCTGGCGGGATTGGCTTTAAATAACCCGTTGCCCACGGCAATCGTACCCAGTGCGATAAAAATCAGATCGGGATTTAATAGCGACATGCCGGTCATAAAATAGCCAATCGCCAGCACAATCGCGCCCAGGACCAGGGTGCGTTTAGTCCCTAACAGATGGTCGCCAACATAGCCGCCGATGGAGATCAGGCCATAAACCAGCGCCGCAAAAGCGCCAAAGGTAATAAAGGCCTGTTCCTGAGAAAAACCCAATTGTTTAACGAAAAAGACCGCCAGGATGCCCTGGACGCCGTAATAGCCAAATCGTTCCCATAATTCTACAAAAAAGATCATGAAGAATGGACGAGGTTGCTGCAGCAAGCCCGTAGGTGCAGTTGTATTCATATTCCTTCGCCTTTTAATGCCATCCCGAAACGTATGAGCGCGTATATCAAAACGCGCCGAAAAGACTTACCCTGATATAGACTGCGGTTATTAGCCTGATCAATAGGTTATTATACAAATGATACGCAAACTAATTAGTGGATCACACTAATTATGTTTGGTGTGATGGAATGATGTACTGAGTACTGCGAAGAAGGGGGGATAAACAAAACGCCCACCTAAGCGGGCGTTGTTGTTGAGAGCCGGAATTTGCCTGATGGTTCAGGCCAACCTGATTGACTATAGACCTGATGCGGTCTTAGCCGCCAGCCGGCACGGCAAGTATTACTCTTCTTCGTCGCGCAGCGGAACAATCAGCATGTCAACGTGAACGGTGTTGATCAGCTGGCGCGCAGAAGACATCAGTTTGCTCCAGAAGTCCTGGTGATGACCGCAAACGACCAGATCCATATCGTATTTCTTGATGGCGTCAACCAGCACCTGGCCCAAATCGCCGCTACCGCTCAGGGTTTCAGTGATAGGGTAGCCAGCGTTGGTAGACAGCTCGGTCAGCGCGTGGTGGGTTTCTTCGGAGATACGTTTCTGCATATCGCCCAGATTGACGTCAATCAGACCGGTGTACAGGTCAGAATAGTTCACATCAACGTGGATGAGGGAGATTTTCGCGTTGTAGGGGCGCGCCATAGAGACCGCTTTTTCAACCAGAACTTTACTTTCCGGGGAGAGATCAACTGCGATAAGAATGTGTTTATAAGCCATAGTGTTACTCCTTCCATAAGTTGTCGATGACCATTGAGCTACTGGCGTTTCTTATGCCGCCGCGTCACCCGCGTCCTGCGAACTCTATGCGCGGGGCTAGCTCAGCCGTTTACCATAACTATCCTTACATTATAGCGACCAGGATAATCCGTCAATCTGCCTTGCTTGCCAGTTAGTTAAACAAAATTTTCAGGGAATTGCATTGATAGTGATTAACCTTCTGGTAAAAAAATTAACTGATCTCCTACAATGTGTATAAGAGCCGTTCGAATGCGGAGCGCTAATATGGACGGCTTTCGTAGTACTCTTTCACTGATTGTCTGGCAGGGTATCGGGGAGCGGTAGTCCCGGAGAGGAACTCCGTGGGCGGGTCGCCGGGGAGGAGATATGATAAGCACCGTCTCACTATTCTGGGCTTTATGTGTCGTTTGCATTGTTAATATGGCGCGCTATTTCTCATCACTACGCGCACTGTTAGTGGTACTTCGTGGTTGCGATCCTTTGCTCTATCAATATGTCGATGGCGGCGGCTTCTTTACCACGCATGGTCAGCCCAACAAACAGGTGCGCCTGGTATGGTATATCTACGCTCAGCGCTATCGCGATCATCATGATGAAGAATTTATTCGCCGTTGTGAACGCGTGCGCCGCCAGTTTCTGCTGACCAGCGCGTTATGCGGTTTGGTGGTGGTGAGCTTGATTGCGCTCATGATTTGGCACTGAATAAAAAAAGCGGGCCAGTTTCCTGACCCGCTCGTATTAGATAAGCCTCCGGATGACGCCGCTTGTAGCGGCCTGTCAGGCCTGTGTCGTTTCATCCTGACAGGCCGGATTAGCGACAGCGCTATCCGGCCCATTTGGCTTAAATAATCTTCAGGGAAAGCCAGTACAGCACGCCGGAAAGAATAATCGCCGCCGGTAACGTAAATACCCAGGCCATCAGAATGCTGGTCACGGTTTTACGCTGCAACCCGCCACCATCAACGACCATGGTTCCCGCCACTGAAGAGGAGAGTACGTGAGTGGTAGAAACTGGCATACCGGTGTAGCTGGCAAGACCGATAGAGACTGCCGCCGTCATCTGCGCCGACATTCCCTGCGCATACGTCATGCCTTTTTTACCAATTTTCTCGCCGATAGTGGTCGCCACGCGACGCCAGCCGATCATCGTACCAATACCCAGCGCCAACGCCACTGCCATAATGATCCACACCGGCGCATACTCAATGGTGCTTAACATATCGGTCTTCAGCTTTTTCAGCAGGCGCTGGTCATCGCTGCTTACGCCAGGCAATTTCACGACTTTATCGGTCGTGTCGGAAATGCACAGCATAATGCGACGCAACTGGCTACGCTGTTCAACGCTTAACTTGTCGTAGCTTTCCACGTTTGCCAGCATCCCTTTCGCACGGTTAAGCGCGTTAATGGTGTTAGCCGGATGGCAGTGGAATTCAGTCGGTTCAGTCGCGCCCGGCTCCGGAGAGGGAATCAGTTGGTCAACGCCGGTGACGGCTTTCAGCAGGTCAGGACGCTGCTCAAAGTACGTTTCGACATTGTTGATAGCATCGCGCGTACGGGTGATTTCGTAGCTGGAGGCATTCATATTGACCACGAAACCCGCAGGCGCGACGCCAATCAGCACCAGCATGACCAGGCCAATGCCTTTCTGACCATCGTTCGCGCCATGCGAAAACGCCACGCCGATAGCTGAGAGGATCAGCGCGATACGCGTCCAGAACGGCGGCTTTTTCTTGCCGTCTTTCTTTTCACGTTCGGCTGGCGTCAGGTGGATACGGGCGCGTTTCTTAGTACCGCTCCAGTAGCGGCGCAGCAAGAAAATCAGACCGCCGGCGAATACCAGACCGACAATAGGGGAGATAATGAGTGAACCGAAAATATTGATAACTTTCGGGATGTTAAGCGCATCCACCACTGACGTGCCGGTCATCATCGCATTGGTTAAACCGATGCCGATAATGGCGCCAATCAGCGTGTGGGAACTGGACGCCGGCAACCCGAAATACCAGGTACCGAGGTTCCAGATAATCGCCGCCAGCAACATGGAAAAGACCATAGCGAGGCCGTGCGCGGAACCCATGTTGAGCAGGAGATCCGTCGGTAGCATATGCACAATGGCATACGCCACGCTGAGACCCCCCAGCAAAACGCCAAAAAAGTTAAACACCGCCGCCATGACAACCGCCAGCTGCGAACGCATCGCACGGGTGTAAATCACGGTTGCGACTGCATTGGCTGTGTCATGGAAGCCGTTAATCGCTTCGTAGAACAGCACAAAAGCCAGAGCAAGCAATAATAAAAGCCCGGTATGTAAATCCAGGCCAGCAAACAAATGTAGCATAGGACGTTACGCCATTTTGAGGACATGAACGCGGCGCATTATCAGTGACTTTGGCGGCGCGGGCAAAGTGAAATATAGACTTTTTTTGATGTACTTCGTGCTTTGTTTGATATCACTAAAGAATTATCTTATATATTTCAGATAAATACCATTTTCAGGCGCTTTTCGCGCTGGTGCGACCACTGAGGAAACTTTACAATTCCCGCCCGAATTTGAGAGAGGAAGGCGACGTGGAAAGGTTTGATGCCGTTATTATAGGCGCTGGCGCAGCGGGCATGTTTTGCGCCGCGCAGGCAGGACAGGCGGGTAGCCGCGTGCTGCTCATCGATAATGGCAAGAAGCCAGGACGTAAAATCCTCATGTCCGGCGGTGGGCGCTGCAACTTTACTAATCTTTATGTTGAGCCTGCTGCGTATTTGAGCCAGAACCCCCATTTTTGTAAATCAGCGTTAGCCCGCTATACCCAGTGGGATTTTATCGATCTGGTCGGCAGGTATGGGATAGCCTGGCATGAGAAAACGCTGGGACAGCTTTTTTGCGATGATTCCGCCCAACGCATTGTCGATATGCTGGTTGCCGAGTGTGACAAAGGCGGCGTAACGATGCGCCTGCGTAGCGAGGTACTGAGCGTCGAGCGTGATGAGTCGGGTTTCGTACTGGCGTTGAACGGCGAGACGGTGACTACGCAAAAGCTGGTGATTGCCAGCGGTGGCCTGTCGATGCCGGGGCTTGGCGCATCGCCGTTTGGCTATAAAATCGCCGAACAGTTTGGTCTCAAGGTGTTGCCGACGCGCGCCGGGCTGGTGCCCTTTACCCTACATAAGCCGCTGTTAGAAAAGCTCCAGACGCTGTCTGGCGTCTCTTTGCCATGCGTGATTACCGCCCGCAATGGTACGGTATTTCGGGAAAACCTACTTTTTACCCATCGTGGGCTGTCCGGCCCCGCTGTTTTACAGATTTCCAGCTACTGGCAACCGGGCGAGTTAGTGAGCATTAACTTATTGCCGGACCTCTCGCTGGAAGACGTTCTCAATGAACAGCGTAACGCGCACCCGAACCAGAGTCTGAAGAACACGCTGGCGATGCATTTGCCGAAACGGTTGGTGGAGTGTTTACAACAGTTGGGGCACATCCCGGATGTATCGCTCAGGCAGTTGAACGTTCGTGACCAGCAGGCGTTAGTTGACACGCTTACGGCCTGGCAAGTGCAGCCTAACGGCACCGAAGGCTATCGGACAGCGGAAGTGACGCTGGGCGGCGTGGATACAAACGAACTATCATCGCGGACTATGGAAGCGCG
Source organism: Salmonella sp. SAL04162 (assembly GCF_046551535.1). Taxonomy (NCBI): domain Bacteria; kingdom Pseudomonadati; phylum Pseudomonadota; class Gammaproteobacteria; order Enterobacterales; family Enterobacteriaceae; genus Salmonella; species Salmonella sp. SAL04162. Next base: position 168,926 of record NZ_JBGDVX010000003.1, on the reverse strand, counting down.
CCGCGTGCCGGGTCTCTATTTTATCGGCGAAGTGATGGACGTCACCGGCTGGTTGGGCGGCTATAACTTCCAGTGGGCGTGGTCGAGCGCCTGGGCCTGCGCGCAGGATTTGGCGGCAAAACGCTAAGTACCATTACAAACAATAAGCGAATAGACATCCCGGACAGAGGTGTTAGTATCGATTTATAGCAGTTATGAGTATGCGTGTTTCATTTACGGCCAGGAACGCTGATGATGACAACATTACTCCCTCTTTTCCGGGTACCTACATCATTCACTCCCTTTGACGGCGAGCGCTTCATCGGCGTCTGTTCGTCGTCTGGCCCCTTTTCTTTTTTCATTCTTATCCCGAATGGAAACCCCCGCTGAGCGCACGCCCGGCGGACTTTGTGACACGCATGGTTAGACAACAGGGATTACGGCGGGTCGATTATGGACAAAATGAAGCGTCATCTGGTGTGGTGGGGAGCGGGGATTCTTGTGGTGGTGGCCGCGATAGCCTGGTGGATGCTGCGCCCTGCGGGAATACCGGAGGGGTTTGCCGCCAGCAACGGCAGAATTGAAGCCACCGAAGTGGATATTGCCACTAAGATTGCCGGGCGTATTGATACCATCCTCGTTTCGGAAGGGCAGTTCGTTCGTCAGGGCGAGGTGCTGGCGAAAATGGATACCCGCGTATTGCAGGAGCAGCGGCTGGAGGCGATTGCGCAGATTAAAGAGGCCGAGAGCGCAGTTGCCGCCGCCCGTGCCTTGCTGGAGCAACGCCAGAGTGAAATGCGCGCCGCGCAGTCGGTCGTCAAACAGCGGGAAGCTGAGCTGGACTCCGTCTCTAAACGTCACGTGCGTTCTCGTTCGCTGTCACAGCGTGGCGCGGTATCTGTACAACAGTTAGATGACGATCGCGCGGCGGCGGAAAGCGCGCGCGCCGCCCTGGAGACCGCCAAAGCGCAGGTATCTGCGGCAAAAGCGGCGATTGAGGCGGCGCGTACCAGCATTATCCAGGCGCAGACGCGCGTGGAAGCGGCGCAGGCGACCGAGCGGCGTATTGTCGCCGACATCGACGACAGCGAATTAAAAGCGCCGCGCGATGGACGCGTGCAGTACCGCGTTGCGGAGCCGGGCGAAGTGTTATCGGCTGGCGGCCGGGTGTTGAACATGGTCGATCTCAGCGACGTTTATATGACATTTTTCCTGCCGACCGAACAGGCGGGGTTGTTGAAGATCGGCGGCGAAGCGCGACTGGTGCTGGACGCCGCGCCGGATCTGCGTATTCCGGCGACGATCAGTTTTGTCGCCAGCGTGGCGCAGTTCACACCCAAAACCGTGGAAACCCACGATGAACGGTTAAAGCTGATGTTCCGCGTCAAAGCGCGTATTCCGCCAGAGCTGCTGCGACAGCATCTGGAATATGTCAAAACCGGTTTGCCGGGAATGGCATGGGTTCGTCTGGATGAGCGCGTGCCCTGGCCTGACGATCTGAACGTGAGGTTGTCGCAATGACGTCGCTGACGCTGGTGCCTGTTCCTCCCGTGGCGCAGCTTGAGGGGGTGAGCCAGCATTACGGAAAAACGGTCGCGCTGAACAATATCACGCTGGACATTCCCGCCCGTAGTATGGTCGGGCTGATTGGTCCGGACGGGGTGGGTAAGTCGAGCCTGCTGTCGCTGATTTCTGGCGCGCGGGTGATTGAGCAAGGGAACGTTATCGTCCTGGGCGGCGATATGCGCGATGCGAAACATCGCCGCGACGTCTGTCCGCGCATCGCCTGGATGCCGCAGGGGCTGGGGAAAAACCTTTATCACACGTTATCGGTTTATGAGAACGTCGATTTTTTCGCTCGTCTCTTTGGTCATGACAAAGCTGAACGCGAAGCGCGTATTACCGAGCTGCTGAACAGCACCGGCCTGGCGCCGTTTCGTGACCGTCCTGCCGGGAAGCTGTCCGGTGGGATGAAACAAAAGCTGGGGTTGTGCTGTGCGCTGATTCATGACCCGGAATTGCTGATTCTTGATGAGCCTACCACCGGCGTGGACCCGCTCTCCCGCGCTCAGTTCTGGGACTTAATCGACAGTATCCGCCAACGGCAGACCAATATGAGCGTGTTGGTCGCAACGGCCTATATGGAAGAGGCGGAGCGTTTTGACTGGCTGGTGGCGATGAATGCGGGCGAGATACTGGCAACCGGCAGCGCGCAGCAACTGCGGGCAAAAACCCATAGCGCGACGCTGGAACAGGCGTTTATCGCCCTGTTGCCAGAAGCGCAGCGCCAGGCGCATAAGCCAGTGGTGATCCCGCCGTATCACGCTGAGCAGGAAGAGATTGCCATTGAGGCGAAAGATCTGACCATGCGTTTCGGTAAGTTCGTCGCGGTTGACCATGTTAATTTCCGCATTCCGCGCGGCGAGATTTTTGGCTTCCTCGGTTCAAACGGTTGCGGCAAATCGACCACCATGAAAATGCTGACCGGTCTGCTTCCCGCCAGCGAAGGCCAGGCCTGGCTATTTGGCCAGCCGGTAGACCCGAACGACATCGATACCCGTCGCCGGGTCGGGTATATGTCGCAGGCTTTTTCGCTCTATAACGAACTCACCGTGCGGCAGAATCTGGAACTTCATGCCCGCCTGTTTCATATTCCGCCAGCGGAGATCCCGGCGCGCGTCGCGCAGATGATCGAACGCTTTATGCTAACGGAGGTGGAAGATACGCTCCCCGCTTCGTTGCCGCTCGGTATCCGCCAGCGTTTATCGCTGGCGGTAGCGGTGATCCATCGCCCGGAAATGCTGATTCTTGATGAGCCAACGTCCGGCGTTGATCCGGTCGCCAGGGATATGTTCTGGCAGCTTATGGTCGATCTTTCGCGTCAGGATAAGGTGACGATTTTTATCTCGACCCATTTTATGAACGAAGCGGAACGTTGCGACCGAATGTCATTGATGCACGCCGGTAAAGTGCTCGCCAGCGGTACGCCGCAGGAATTGGTGCAACAACGGGGCGCGGCCAATCTGGAGGCGGCGTTTATTTCCTGGCTACAGGAAGCTGCGGGAGCGGCGCCTGAACCCCCAATACCGCCATCCCAGACGCCCGCCGCGTCAGGTAAACCGTCGCGGCAGGGATTGAGCTTCCGGCGTTTGTTCAGCTACAGTCGCCGCGAAGCGCTGGAGCTACGCCGCGATCCGGTACGCTCGACGCTGGCGCTGCTGGGAACGGTAATTCTGATGCTGATTATGGGCTATGGCATCAGTATGGACGTGGAGAACCTGCGTTTTGCCGTACTCGACCGCGATCAAACCGTCAGTAGCCAGGCATGGTCGCTCAATCTGGCGGGATCGCGCTATTTTATCGAACAGCCGCCGCTCGCCAGCTATGACGAGCTTGACCGGCGGATGCGTTCGGGAGAGCTGGCGGTTGCCATTGAGATCCCGCCTAATTTTGGCCGCGATATTGCTCGCGGTACGCCAGCGCAGATTGGCGTCTGGGTGGATGGCGCCATGCCCAGCCGCGCCGAGACGGTGAAGGGGTATGTTCAGGCGATGCACCAAAGCTGGCTGCAGGAGGCGGCAAGTCGTCAGCCGAACCCGGTTAAACAGACCGGGCTGCTCAACATTGAAACGCGCTATCGTTATAACCCGGATGTGAAAAGTCTGCCCGCTATCGTTCCGGCGGTCATTCCGCTGCTGCTCATGATGATCCCGTCAATGCTTAGCGCCCTGAGCGTGGTGCGGGAGAAAGAGCTGGGGTCGATGATTAATCTGTACGTAACGCCGACGACGCGCAGCGAATTTTTGCTGGGTAAACAACTGCCGTATATCGCGCTGGGTATGCTGAACTTCTTGCTACTGTGCGCGCTGTCGGTCTTTGTGTTCGGCGTGCCGCTGAAAGGCAGCTTTCTCACGCTTACCCTCGCGGCGCTACTTTACGTCATCATCGCCACCGGTCTGGGGCTGCTGATCTCTACGTTTATGAAGAGCCAAATCGCCGCTATTTTTGGGACGTCGATTATTACCCTCATTCCGGCAACACAATTTTCCGGCATGATCGATCCGGTGGCTTCGCTGGAAGGACCGGGAAGATGGATCGGCGAGATCTACCCGACCAGCCATTTTCTGACGATCGCGCGCGGGACGTTTTCCAAAGCGTTGGATCTGTCCGATCTCTGGCCGTTATTTATGCCGTTACTGATTGCCGTCCCGGTGGTGATGGGTCTGAGCATTCTGCTGCTGAAAAAACAGGAGGGGTAATGCGCGGATTACGTAATATTTATAACCTCGGCGTCAAAGAACTGCGCAGTCTGCTGGGCGACAAAGCGATGCTGGCGTTGATCGTCTTCGCCTTTACGATTTCGGTTTACTCCTCCGCTACCGTCCTGCCCGGTTCGTTGCATCTTGCCCCTATCGCCATCGCCGATATGGATCAGTCACAGTTGTCGAACCGTATTGTGAATAGTTTTTACCGCCCGTGGTTTCTGCCGCCGGAGATGATTACGGCAACGGAAATGGATGCCGGACTGGATGCCGGACGCTATACCTTTGCGGTCAATATTCCGCCGAATTTCCAGCGTGATGTGCTGGCCGGACGTCAGCCTGATATTCAGGTTAACGTCGATGCGACGCGCATGAGCCAGGCGTTTACCGGCAACAGTTATATCCAGAATATTATTAGCGGCGAGGTCAACAGCTTTGTGGCGCGCGCGCGGGGAGATAACGTTCAGCCGGTGTCGCTGGAGATTCGGATGCGCTTTAACCCGAATCTGGACCCGGCGTGGTTTGGCGGCGTGATGGCGATTATCAACAACATTACCATGCTGGCGATAGTGCTGACCGGATCGGCGCTGATCCGCGAGCGAGAACACGGCACGGTAGAGCATCTGTTGGTGATGCCGGTCACGCCCTTTGAGATCATGATGGCAAAAGTATGGTCGATGGGGCTGGTCGTGCTGGTGGTTTCCGGTTTGTCTTTGATGTTGATGGTGAAAGGCGTACTTGGCGTACCGATTGAAGGATCGATCCCATTGTTTATGTTGGGCGTGGCGCTGAGCCTTTTCGCCACCACTTCAATTGGGATTTTTATGGGCACCATCGCCCGTTCGATGCCGCAGCTGGGGTTATTAATGATTCTGGTACTGTTGCCGCTACAAATGCTTTCCGGCGGTTCCACGCCGCGCGAAAGTATGCCGCAGGCGGTGCAGGATATTATGCTGACCATGCCGACGACGCATTTTGTCAGCCTTGCCCAGGCGATTCTTTATCGCGGCGCAGGTTTGAGCATCGTCTGGCCGCAGTTCCTGACCCTGCTGGCGATAGGCGGCGTGTTCTTCCTGATAGCGCTGTTACGCTTCAGAAAAACGATTGGCACAATGGCGTAAACATTATTGCCGGATGGCGGCTGCGCCTCATCCGGCCTACAAACGACAGACGTGCGAGCGTAGGCCGGGCAAGCGAAGCGCCCCCGGTAAGGCGCTGGGGCGTTAGTCTTCTTTCGGCAAACACTGCAAGTGGCCGTGGCGCACGCCGCGCTGGGCGATAACATCATCGGCAAAATGCTGTACGTCGCCCATATCGCCCTTCAGAACGGCGATCTCCAGACAGTCATCGTGGTTGATATGGACGTGCAGCGTGGCGACGGATAAATCATGATGATGATGCTGGGTGGAGACGATGCGGCTGGCTAAATCCCGTTTCTCATGTTCATAAACATATGAAAGTACCGCGAAACCCTGTGTACCGTGTTCCTGGGTGGCCTCCTGCGCCAGAGCGCCGCGCAGAATATCACGGATCGCTTCGGAGCGATTGTTATAGCCGCGTCGCTGGCTCAGGCTGTCCAGCGTTTCCAGTAAATCGTCATCGAGGGTGATGGTGACACGTTGCATCTGACTTAAACCTTTTGGTATGGCGCGTCGGCGCATGGGAAGCTCCGCATTTTGTAACACACGTCCGCCGCCAGAGGGAAAAATTAATGTGTCATAACGCTTTTGTTATCGTCTGCGGCGTCAGCGTAAACGGTGTGGGGGTACAGACTGCCAGACTGAGCGTATCGAGCTGACACTGGCTGACCGACAAGGCAGAGGGCAACGTGCTGTCCACGCTGACGATTTGCCAGGCGCTGCCGCCGCGTTGTTTTACGATGGCTTCTTTACGCGTCCAGATACGCCAGAAGGCCGCCAGTTGTCGCTCCGGACGTTCCGCTTCCATTTCAGCATGTTCGCCGAGGCTGAATACCGCATTTGCCAGCGAACGCCAGTTATCGCGCGGGCGGATCACTTCAATATCGCAGCCGACTTCACCTTCGTCGCTAAGCAACAGAGCAATAGTGTCGCCGCTATGGCTGAGGTTAAACCACAGCGGCGTTCCGGCGGAAAAAGCCGGTTTACCCTGTTCGCCATACACCATCTCCGGTAGCGGCGAGAGCGCACGGGAAAGCAGCACGCGCCCGGCCAGCCAGCTTGCCCGGCGAACGCCCTGCGGCGCCTGAGCGATTAACGCGTCGGGCAATTGACCTGCGCTTAATGTTGACACTTTTCCCAGAACGACCTGGTACATATCAGGACCAACGTTGCCTATGAAGAAGAGGAGATTGTAGCATCTGTCGCCTCATCCCGGTAAACGGCTTTTCGGTCGGCCTGGCCCCAGTAAGATCGCCAGTTTGCTGCCGCCTTTAGTGGTTTCCATCCAGATTTTGCAGACGCTGGTCAAAGGAACGGACAAGAGCATCCCGACCGGGCCTAATAGCCATCCCCAGACCAGTAACGAAAGAAATACCACCAGCGTGGACATTCCCAGACGATGGCCCATCATGCGTGGCTCCATAATGTTGCCAATCACCATATGGACCACCAAAAAGAGCGCGCCGACCAGTACGCACTCGTAAAAACCGTTAAATAACAGCGCCTGAATCATGGGGGGAACGGCGGAAATCACCGAGCCGATATTAGGAACGTAATTGAGCAAAAAGGCCAGTACGCCCCACATTAGCGCAAACTGAATATCCATTAACGCCAGTCCCAGCCAGATAATCGCGCCCGTCCATAAACTGAGCAGCGTTTTCAGCGCCAGATAATGCGAGACGCCTTTCAGGGCGCGGTGCAGGCCGGCAATATGGATTTGTGGATTGTTTAGCGCGAAACGTAATTTATAAGGCACGTGACGCACCTCAAACAGCATAAAAACCACGGTCATCACCAGCAGCACAATGCTTGCCATCGCGCCCGATACGCCGGTCATTAATGTTGTGGTGAAGAGCATGATTTTATCGGAGTCCATCCCGCGGAGCATACGTTCCGGCGACATATGTAAATTCAGGAAGGGCATTAACTCCTGAAGGTGTAAGACCTTACGCGTCAGCTCCTTGCTGTATTTAGGCAGCATAGCGATAAATTCATTAAGCGATGCAGCAAGCACACCCACCAGCGCGGTAAGCACGATCAGCATGACGACCACTACGATAGTAATCGCCAGCGGTCGCTTCACGCCCCGGCGAATAAACCAGGTCACTAATGGATTAAGAACAATGGCGAAAAAGAGCGCCAGCAAGAGTTGTACAATAATATCCGCCGCGGCATGAATCCCGGCGAGAATAATAACCAGGGAGGCCAGTTTCAGCAGAATATGCATACCCGTTTTGTCGGGTTGAGCGGTTGCCATGAAGTTTTCCTTGTTGTGTTTTTTTCTAAGTGTAGCGGCTGCCCTGATACCGATAATCTGAATCTCACTACTGATTTTCACCGCGCGCCATGATAGAAAAGAAAACATGTTGTAAAAATGCGGTGATACTCATGCCCGAACCCGTCGCTGAACCGGCGCTAAACGGATTGCGCCTCAATCTGCGTATTGTCTCCATTGTGATGTTTAACTTTGCCAGCTACCTGACCATCGGCCTGCCGCTCGCCGTCTTGCCAGGCTATGTGCATGATGCGATGGGATTCAGCGCGTTCTGGGCGGGGCTTATTATCAGCCTGCAATACTTCGCCACTCTGTTAAGCCGTCCCCATGCCGGGCGGTATGCGGATGTATTAGGGCCGAAAAAAATCGTTGTCTTTGGCTTATGCGGCTGTTTTTTAAGCGGACTCGGCTACCTGCTGGCGGATATCGCCAGCGCCTGGCCGCTGATCAGTTTGTTGCTACTGGGGCTGGGTCGCGTGATTTTGGGGATTGGGCAAAGTTTTGCCGGCACCGGTTCGACACTGTGGGGCGTCGGCGTCGTCGGGTCGTTGCATATTGGTCGGGTTATCTCCTGGAACGGTATCGTCACCTACGGCGCAATGGCGATGGGCGCGCCGCTGGGCGTGCTGTGTTATGCCTGGGGCGGGTTACAGGGGCTGGCGCTAACGGTGATGGGCGTGGCGCTGTTGGCGATACTGTTAGCCCTTCCACGTCCGTCGGTGAAGGCGAACAAAGGCAAGCCGCTGCCGTTTCGCGCGGTGCTGGGGCGTGTCTGGCTGTATGGTATGGCGTTGGCGCTGGCCTCGGCAGGGTTTGGCGTCATCGCGACGTTTATTACCTTATTTTATGATGCTAAAGGCTGGGATGGTGCCGCCTTTGCGCTCACGTTATTTAGCGTCGCGTTTGTCGGCACGCGTTTGCTGTTCCCTAACGGTATCAATCGTTTAGGCGGGTTGAATGTCGCCATGATCTGCTTTGGCGTGGAGATTATTGGTCTGTTACTGGTGGGAACGGCAGCCATGCCGTGGATGGCAAAAATCGGCGTTTTACTCACGGGGATGGGGTTTTCGCTGGTCTTTCCGGCGCTGGGCGTGGTGGCCGTCAAAGCCGTGCCGCCGCAGAACCAGGGCGCGGCGCTGGCGACCTATACCGTCTTTATGGATATGTCTTTGGGGGTTACCGGGCCGCTGGCGGGGCTGGTGATGACCTGGGCGGGCGTGCCGGTGATTTATCTGGCGGCGGCCGGGCTGGTAGCGATGGCGCTATTGCTGACCTGGCGCTTAAAAAAACGGCCTCCGTCTGCACTGCCGGAGGCCGCATCATCGTCGTAAAGGTTATTTAACAACCAACGTATTGATGATGTTTTCAGCCGTGGTTTGCGCTTTTTGCTGATTGTCCGCAGGCAGCGTGACCTGAATCGTCAGCAATTGGTTATCCACTTTGCCCAGCACGATGGAAGAGTACGCTGTCTGGCCTTTCGCGGAGATAATGCTGTCCAGTTGTTGCAACGTATGGCCTTTGAGCTCAATAGACTTATTGGTGACGACCTGAAGCTGCGGGTCGCGGCTACGCTGTTGCTCAAGCAGGCGGTTCGCCAGCACCGGCAACGCTTCATCGGTATTATCGCCGACGATAACAATCACCGCTTTCTGGCCCGTCGGGTCAGAATAAACGTGCATATTATTCGCCTGGGTGCCCAGCTTACCGCTTTGATCGGTCATATCCGCCGGCAGTGAGAAACTGAGTTTGCCATCCATCAGGCTGATGGGCTGACCGGAGGCCTGGCTTTCTGCGGCGGCGCTTTCTGCCGACGCTTTTGTATCGTTGTTATCACAGGCCGCAAGCCCCATAACCAGCAGGCCAATACCGGCATATTTAACCAAATTGCGCATTGACTTCTTCCTTTCGATAAACGGCCATAACGGCTCATTCGCTCATCTTATCACAACTCGGAAAACGAACCTTTAACTTGCCGGTAATGGGGAAATTTCAGATTTATCTGCCAGCTTTTTCAGCAACATATTCAGTAGAACGCCGTACATCGGCAGGAAGAAAATAATGCTGATGAGCACCTTAAAGCAATAATCCACCAGCGCAATTTCCATCCAGTGCCCGGCCATAAAGGCATCGGGGCTTCGCCAGAACGCAATGAAGAAAAAGGCAAGGGTATCGCTGATATTGCCAAACAGCGTTGAAGCGGTCGGTGCCAGCCACCAGCGACGATTTTGGCGCAGGCGGTTAAACACATGGACATCAAGGATCTGTCCCAGCGCGTAGGCCATAAAGCTGGCGGCGGCGATACGGGCGACAAACAGATTAAAGTTCGCCAGCGCGGCGAAACCTTGCCAGGCGCCCATATAGAACAGCGATGACACCACATATGACACCAGCAGCGCAGGGATCATGACGGCGAAGATAATGCGGCGCGCCAGCGGTGCGCCAAAAATACGCACGGTAAGATCGGTGGCGAGAAAAATAAAAGGAAAACTAAACGCGCCCCAGGTCGTGTGGAAACCAAAAATAGTGATGGGGAGCTGCACCAGATAGTTACTGGAAATGATCACCAGTAAATGGAATAGCGATAGCCAGAACAACGCTTTTACGCGCTGTGATTGTGTAAACGGAGTCATATTGTGACCTTTTTGTTGGATGGGGTGAGGGAACCCAATAAAGAACCGCCGCATAATACTGTTTTGCGCTGGCATTGCAATGGCTAATTTTCACGCAATCGTTAACCTGCCTGGCTTACTGACGAAGATGGGCGTAAAATATCGCCGTTTTTCTACCATTGAGACGAAGATGAGCGATCTGTTTTCCTCCCCTGACCATACGCTTGACGCCCTGGGGCTGCGTTGCCCTGAACCGGTAATGATGGTGCGCAAAACGGTGCGCAACATGCAAACTGGCGAAACATTGCTGATTATCGCCGACGATCCGGCGACAACGCGTGATATTCCGGGGTTCTGTACCTTTATGGAACACGATTTGCTGGCGCAAGAGACGGAGGGTCTGCCGTACCGCTATTTATTGCGTAAAGCGCATTAACCGCACGGCAGATAGCATTCTGATTAGAAGCTTTCCCAGTTCGCCTGTTCTGCGGCGGGCTGTGGCGTTAAACCTTTGCTTAACGGCGTTGGCGACGCCTCCCGACGAGGCTGTTTCTGGATGCGGAACGCGGCGACCGCCTGACGAAGTTCGTTAGCCTGATCTTCCAGCGCCGCTGCCGCTGCTGCGGATTCCTCTACCAGCGAGGCGTTTTGCTGCGTCACGCTGTCCATTTCCGATACCGCCTGCGCCACCTGCTCAATGCCTTTGCTTTGCTCATCGGAGGCAGAGGCGATTTCGCCCATAATATCGGTCACGCGAGTCACGGCTTTGACGATCTCTTTCATGGTTTCTCCCGCTTCGCGTACCTGCGTAGAGCCGGTATCAATGCGCGACACGGAGTTTTCAATCAGCACTTTGATCTCTTTGGCGGCCTGCGCGCTACGGCTGGCCAACGTACGTACCTCTCCGGCCACGACCGCGAATCCTCGCCCCTGTTCGCCGGCGCGGGCGGCTTCTACCGCGGCGTTCAGCGCCAGGATATTAGTCTGGAAGGCGATACCGTCAATCACGCTGGTGATGTCCACGATTTTTTCCGAGCTTTCGGCGATATCGTTCATGGTATTCACTACGTTATCCACCACGCGTCCTCCTTTACGCGCGGTTTCTGATGCGGTTTTCGCCAGACCCGTCGCCTGTCGTGCGTTATCGGTGTTTTGCCGTACCGTGGCGGTTAACTGTTCCATGCTGGCGGCGGTCTCCTCCAGCGCCGAGGCCTGCTGTTCGGTACGGGAAGAGAGGTCGCTGCTGCCAGCGGAAATTTCGCCTGCGCCAGTATAGATAGAGTCTGCGTTATCGCGCACCGCGCTGACGGTACGGATTAACGACTGCTGCATCGTTTTGAGACCGGCGGCCAGTTGACCCATTTCACTGCGTCCTTCAGCCTCTATCTCATGGGTAAGATCGCCGTCAGCAATAGTTTGAATGTGCGCCATAATCCGTTGCAGCGGGCGGAGTAGAACGCGTTGCAGCCCCAGCCAGATAAACGCCAGTACGATGAGCACGATAAGTAGAATTATCCCCAGCGTCCATTGCATCTGGGTAAAACTGCTCTGGTTCTGATCGCTGGCTAATTTTATTAATTGCGCATTTTGAGAGAGCCACTGGTTATATACCTGCTCCATGTCATCCTGCGCTTTTTGCGCGTCAAGGTTGCCATAGGCGGCGTAATTATCGGCTTTAAGATAGTGGATAGACTGCTGCAAAACGTCATACATCTGCTTAAAGCTGGCTTCGGCCTGGGTATCCAACGCCGGATCTTTGCCTGCGATCGCTTCGGAGTTCACGTAGTTGTTGAAATGCTTTTCCGCTTCGTTGAGCGACGCGCCAGCGTTGGTTAACAGCGTGTTCATGGCGTCCAGCGAGGCGGGATCGCGCTGATTTTTTAACATGCGTATCGCCACGCGGTTAATGGTGACGCGGGTTTCGATCAATGTCTGAAAACTGCCGCCCAGTTCCTGTTGTTGGTAACTCAGCGCGCTCGCATTCTGGAAATTCAGCCGATCGCTGCTGACGGCGGAATAAAACAGTATTCCTGTCACCAGCAATAAGGCGCTAAATATGCCCAGCGTCGCGATAACGCCGGTGATGACTTTGATATTTTTCATAGTGCCTAACATTCCTTATTTTGTAGACGGTATGATCAATATCGGTTGGATAAAAATTAACCTTACATCAAATCACGCTATTTCTGATTAATGGTTTGATAAGTAATAGAAAATAAATAATTTTCGCGTGAATAATATGTACAAAGAAAGGAATATCGCGGGATAACCCGGCGACACGACGCCGCCGGGTGGGAGAAGATTAGTTTTTACGCAGCAAACGTAGCGCATTGGCGGTCACCAATACCGTGGCTCCCGTATCCGCCAGGATTGCCAGCCATAGCCCGGTAAAACCCAGTAGCGTCGTCACCAGGAAAATGGCCTTCAGCCCCAGCGCAATGGTGATGTTCTGCCGGATATTCGCGTGGGTAGCGCGCGCCAGCGTAATCATCTGCGCTAACCCGCGCAGACGGTTATGAGTAAGGGCGGCGTCAGCCGTTTCCAGCGCGACGTCAGTACCGCTGCCCATCGCAATTCCGATACTGGCGGCTTTCATCGCGGGCGCATCATTAATGCCGTCGCCCACCATCGCCAGCGGCGCTTGTTGGTTAAGGGCGGTGACTGCCCGCACCTTGTCTTCCGGCAGTAGTCCGGCTTTAAACGCCAGATCCAGCTCGCCGGCAATCGCTGCCGCCGCCCGTGGGTTATCGCCGGTCAGAATCACGCCGTTAACGCCTAACTGATGCAGTTCGCGGATGGCGTCGCGCGCATCGTCACGCAACGTATCCTGGAGGGCGAGGACGCCAACAACGGTCTCGTTACGTAGCACCAGAACCACCGTCTGCCCGGCGTTTTCCAGTTCGCTAATTTGCCCGGCAAACGCTGCCGCAGGCTGTTTTCCCGCCGCGCAAATCAGAATACGTTCGCCGTTAACCTGCGCTTCAATTCCGGTGCCGGCCAGCGTTCGCTGCGATTCCGCCGTCGGGATCGCCAGATCGCGTGTCTGCGCTTCGCGGACAATAGCCTGCGCCAGCGGGTGCGTAGCGCCTTGTTCTACGGCTGCCGCCAGCGCCAACAGTTCAGCCTCGCTGATAGCGCTTGCCGGATGAATCGCCGTCACCCGTGGTTTACCGATGGTCAACGTACCGGTTTTATCAAAGGCAACCTGCGTGATACGGCCCAGTTGCTCCAGCGCTGCGCCGCCTTTAATCAATGCGCCGCGCCGTGCCGCCGCCGCCAGCCCGGAGGTAATGGCCGCGGGCGTGGAGATCACCAGCGCGCACGGGCAGCCGATGAGCAGCAGCGTCAGCCCTTTATAAATCCACTCCTGCCAGCCGCCATCGAACATCAGCGGCGGAATAAGCGTCACCAGCAGTGCGATGACCATAATGACTGGCGTGTAGATGCGGCTGAAACGGTCAATAAACCGCTCAATGGGCGCACGGCGCTCTTCCGCCTCTTCAATCAGCGTCAGGATACGGTCAATCGCGCTGGCGCCAGGTTCAGATAGCACCTCCAGGGTGACGAGACGGTCAACGCTGGTCGCGCCTGCCGGGACTTTGTCGCCCGTTGCGCGCTCCACTGGGATAGACTCGCCGGTGAGCGCGCTTTCATCAAAGCTGGCGAAACCGGAAACCAGTTTACCGTCGGCGGGTAAACGCCCCCCGGCGGCGACTTCGATAATATCGCCCGGTCGCAGGGTATTAATAGCGACCTCTTCCCGTACGCCGTCGCGCAGACGGGTCGCCGTTTCCGGTTTAAGCGCCATTAACGCGCTGACGCCTTTACGGGCGCGGCTGGCGGCCCATCCTTCCAGGCGCTCGCCGATGAGGAACAGCAGCAATACCATTGCCGCCTCCGCCGTCGCGCCAATAAACAGCGCGCCAATGGCGGCGACGCTCATCAGCGTTTCAATAGCGAACCAACTGCCGCTTTTCATCAGCCGCAGCGCCTGGCGGGCAATAGGATACAGACCGACCAGAGTGGTGACGATAAAGGCCAGTTGGCCGAACGGGTGGTTAAATTGCTCCAGCCCCCAGCTTATCGCCATCATAATGATCAGCGTAATAAGCGGCAGGTTCTCTTTAAGACGAGATTCAGGCGCGGCGTCGCGCGAATCTTCGCTACGCAAGGTATAACCCGCCTTCTGTACGGCGCGTTCAATTTGCGCGCGGAGGTCGGCGTCGGCATCGACCACTAACTTTTCGGTGGCGAACAGCACTTGCGCCTGGTTGACGCCGCGAATTTGGCGGACCGCATTCTCCACTTTTCGGGCGCAGGCGGCGCAGTCCATGCCGGAGATTTTCCAGGTATAGCGCGTGCCTGCCACGGCAGTAGAAACAGGCGCGCTGGACGCGCAATGTTCTTCGCAGCAGCAGCTATCGGCCTTCTGTATTGCCGGGGCTAATCTGAAGGAGGTAAAGGGCGGGACTTTTTTGCCATCGGTATCAGGGGTCGACATAACGTCCTCCGGTTGATGATAATTTTCTCATTAACCGGAGGATACACTCTGGAGTCGACTCCAGAGTCAAGCGCTATTATTTACAGGTACAGCGAGCGAACAATCAGGAAGTGTCCGGCAAAGTAGCAGGCGGCGGCAATCGCGTTATCCGCCCGGAAACGGCGGCGGTAATGGCTACCCAGCCAGACGATATTGCCGATGAACAGCAGCGTCGCGCCGGTAAAGGCCGAAAGGGCTGGCGCCGTTGGGCGGAAGAACCACAGTTCGCCCGCCAGCCAGACCATGACCAGAGTCATGGCGATAAAAGTACATACCGGCCAGCGTAGCTCCTCCAGTCGCGTCCAGATAACGGCGATAAGCAACGCGCCGACTATCAGTAACGCCAGCGGCAGCGGCCAGAAGAACGACAACGTCATTTGGCTGGCAAAGTAAATGGTGTAGAGCAGATGCGATAAGAAAAATGCCCCGACGGCGTACAGCAGGCGTTGACGCGGTAAGAGCGTTAACGCATCGCCGACCAGCGAGGCGCACAGTCCGGCCAACACAAGATAACTGATGGCGTCAAACATCGGCGCTTGCCAGGCCAGCAACAGCAATAGTAATAACGTGACGGGCTTAAAAACCCAGCGTTGCCAGGCTGGCCCGCGATAGGAGGCGTCCACATACAGCCATGCGGACAGGCAGACAGCGATAAACGACCAAAGCATCTTAATTCCTTGAATTCGTTATTTTTTCGCAAACGGTATGCTTGCGGCTCTATTATTCAGTGTAGAGGCCGTGACGGTCAGATGACAACACTATAACGGGCAGGGTATGCTTATTTCCGCATTTTCTGACAGGTTAACAGTATGAGTAAGCCACCGCTTTTCTTCATTATAATCATTGCATTAATCGTAGTTGCCGCGTCGTTTCGCTTCGTTCAGCAACGGCGGGAAAAAGCCGCTAATGAGGCGGCGCCGTTACAGCAAAAGCTGGTCGTGGTCAGCAATAAACGGGAGAAGCCGGTTAATGACCGACGCTCTCGCCAGCAGGAAGTGAGCCCGGCGGGAACCAGTATGCGCTATGAGGCAAGTTTTAAGCCGCTCAATGGCGGTCTGGAAAAAACGTTCCGTTTACAAGCGCAGCAGTACCACGCTTTGACGGTGGGCGATCAAGGTACGCTGAGCTATAAGGGAACGCGGTTCGTCGGGTTTGTTAGCCGTACCCCGGATAACGAATAAACCGTCATCCGGCAGCAAACGTTATTTTTTGTTCTTAAACTTCTTCTGCCAGACCAGCAGCTCAAACACGCCGAACAGGAAAATGCGGATTTTCTCTCCCGTCGTCATCTGCGGACCCTCTTTCGGTATCGTTGATTTCAGCAACGCCAACTGCATACCGTGCATCAGCGCCATGAACACCAACGCCACGTTGACGAAGATATTGAGCGGGCGCGGGAAGGGTTGCACCAGGTTAAGAATCAAAAATGCCCACACGAAGAGCATTAATAAGCGGCCCAGATTAATCAACATCATTTTCTCCTTGCGCGTCGCGCTGATACAGACGATAAGCGACCTGTCCGGCCACCTTTTCTCGATACAATGCCCAGTTCGCCGGAACGGGCGGCAGACCGTTTTCCACCTCGCTTTCTACGTAGATTAGCGCGTCGTCGGCCAGCCATCCCTGGGTTTCCAGCAATTGTAACGTCTCTTCCAGCAGCCCTTTACGAAACGGCGGGTCGACAAAGACGACGTGATGCGGCGTCCCCGGCTGGCTGAGGAAGGTCAGAGTATTGGTATTGACGACGCGAGCATTGTTGGCTTTCAGCGTCGCCAGATTTTTTTGCAACTGCTGCGATACGGCGCGATCCATTTCCAGTAACGTTGCCTGGGCCGCATAACGCGATAGCGCTTCCAGACCCAGCGCGCCGCTGCCGGCAAAGCAATCCAGACAATGGGCGTCTACCATTACCGGAGCCAGCCAGTTAAATAACGTTTCGCGCACGCGATCGGTGGTGGGACGCAGACCCGGGCTGTCCGGAACCGGTAATTTACGGCCACGCCATTGCCCGCCAATAATGCGGATTTGGCCGCTGCCAAAGTGAGTCGGTTTTTTCATTTCTCTTGCTCGAACCGCCTGTTGCAAGTTATTCCAGGCGGTGATGTGAATTAAGTTAAGTGATAGACTATTTCATCATTTTTTTAGCTTCCATGTATATAGCGCCGCGAGGGGTGTAGTCGCAGATGGCAAAACAGAAAAAACGTGGCTTCTTTTCCTGGTTGGGCTTCGGTGATAAAGAGCAGAAGCAGGAACAGACCGAAGAACAGCAGATTGTTGAGGAACAACGACCGGTTGAGCCCCCTGTTGAAACGGCGGCAGACATAGACGCGCAAACGCCCGCGCACAGCAAAGCAGAAACCGAAGCCTTTGCGGAAGAGGTGGTGGACGTTACTGAGAAGGTTCAGGAGAGCGAAAAACCGCAGCCGGTAGAGCCGGAGCCCGCGGCGGCCATTGAGACGGCAGCGCCGCAGATCGCGGTGGAACGCGAGGAGTTGCCGCTACCGGAAGAGGTCAAAGACGAGGCTATCTCGCCGGAAGAGTGGCAGGCCGAAGCGGAAACCGTAGAGGTCATTGCCGCGGTAGAAGAAGAGGGCGAAAACGCGGCGAAATTCACCGACGAAGAGCTGGAAGCGCAGGCGCTGGCCGCTCAGGCGGCGGAAGAGGCGGTGATGGTTGTTCCGCCAGCGGAAGAAGACGCGCCGGTGGAAGCGATCGTTCAGGAGCAGGAAAAACCGACTAAAGAAGGTTTCTTTGCCCGCCTGAAACGCAGCCTGCTGAAAACCAAAGAAAATCTCGGTTCCGGATTTATCAGTCTGTTCCGCGGCAAGAAAATCGACGATGATTTGTTCGAGGAGCTGGAAGAGCAGTTGCTCATCGCTGATGTCGGGGTGGAAACCACGCGTAAGATTATCGCTAATCTGACGGAAGGCGCCAGCCGCAAACAGCTTAAAGATGCCGAGGCGCTGTATGGTCTGTTGAAAGACGAGATGGGCGAGATTCTGGCGAAGGTAGACGAACCGCTTAATATTGAAGGTAAAACGCCTTTTGTTATTCTGATGGTTGGCGTGAACGGCGTGGGTAAAACCACTACTATCGGTAAACTGGCGCGCCAGTTTGAGCAGCAGGGTAAATCAGTGATGCTGGCGGCGGGGGATACTTTCCGCGCGGCGGCGGTCGAACAGCTACAGGTCTGGGGACAGCGTAACAACATTCCGGTTATCGCCCAGCATACCGGCGCGGACTCCGCCTCGGTGATTTTTGACGCTATCCAGGCCGCGAAGGCGCGTAATGTGGATGTGTTAATTGCCGATACGGCAGGGCGTTTGCAGAACAAGTCGCACCTGATGGAAGAGCTGAAAAAAATCGTTCGCGTCATGAAAAAGCTGGACGAAGAAGCGCCACATGAAGTTATGCTGACCATTGACGCCAGCACCGGACAGAACGCGGTAAGCCAGGCCAAACTGTTCCATGAAGCGGTAGGCTTAACCGGTATTACCCTGACCAAGCTGGACGGTACGGCGAAAGGCGGGGTGATTTTCTCGGTAGCTGACCAGTTTGGCATTCCTATTCGTTACATTGGCGTGGGCGAACGTATCGAGGATTTGCGTCCGTTTAAGGCGGACGATTTTATTGAGGCACTTTTTGCCCGAGAGGATTAACAATGATTCGCTTTGAACATGTCAGCAAGGCCTATCTCGGCGGGAGACAAGCGCTGCAGGGAGTGACATTCCATATGCGGCCAGGCGAGATGGCGTTTCTGACCGGCCACTCCGGCGCGGGGAAAAGTACCCTGCTGAAGCTAATCTGTGGGATTGAGCGGCCCAGCGCCGGCAAAATCTTCTTCAGCGGGCATGATATTACGCGCCTGAAAAACCGCGAAGTGCCGTTTTTGCGCCGCCAGATTGGGATGATTTTCCAGGATCACCATCTGCTGATGGATCGCACGGTCTATGACAATGTGGCGATACCGTTAATCATTGCCGGTGCCAGCGGCGATGATATCCGTCGTCGTGTGTCGGCGGCGCTGGATAAGGTTGGACTACTGGACAAAGCGAGAAACTTCCCGATTCAACTCTCCGGAGGCGAACAGCAGCGCGTGGGCATCGCCCGCGCGGTGGTCAATAAGCCAGCGGTATTGCTGGCGGATGAACCGACCGGGAACCTGGACGACGCGTTGTCGGAAGGGATTTTACGTCTGTTTGAAGAGTTTAACCGCGTAGGGGTGACGGTACTGATGGCGACGCACGATATTGGACTTATCTCCCGTCGTTCCTATAGGCAGCTCGTCCTGAGCGATGGACATCTGCATGGAGGCCTGGCCAATGAATAGGCGCGACGCGATTAACCAAATCAGGCAGTTCGGCGGACGGTTGGATCGACTGCGTAAGTCTCGCGGCGGAACAGGCGGCGGGCGCAACGCGCCAGGACGCCAGAAGCCGACGCCGAAACCGAACTCACGTAAAACGAACGTCTTTAATGAGCAGGTGCGCTATGCCTGGCACGGCGCGCTGCAGGATCTGAAAAGCAAACCGCTGGCGACGTTTCTGACGGTGATGGTGATCGCCATCTCCCTGACGCTGCCCAGCGTCTGTTACATGGTCTATAAGAACGTCAACCAGGCGGCGACTCAGTATTACCCGTCGCCGCAGATCACCGTTTATCTGCAAAAAACGCTGGATGATGACGCGGCGGCGCGGGTCGTTGGGCAGCTTCAGGCCGAGCAGGGCGTTGAGAAGGTCAACTACCTGTCCCGTGAGGACGCGCTGGGAGAATTCCGCAACTGGTCGGGTTTTGGCGGCGCGCTGGATATGCTGGAAGAGAACCCGCTACCGGCGGTGGCGGTGGTGATCCCCAAGCTGGACTTTCAAAGTACCGCCTCGCTTAATACGCTGCGCGACCGTATCTCGCAGATTAACGGCATTGACGAAGTCCGCATGGATGATAGCTGGTTTGCGCGCCTGGCGGCGCTCACCGGGCTGGTGGGCCGTGTGTCGGCGATGATCGGCGTGCTGATGGTCGCGGCGGTCTTCCTCGTTATCGGCAACAGCGTGCGTCTGAGCATTTTTGCCCGTCGCGACACCATTAACGTGCAAAAGCTGATTGGCGCGACCGATGGCTTTATCCTGCGTCCGTTCCTCTACGGCGGCGCGTTGCTCGGTTTTTCCGGCGCGTTTCTTTCACTGATATTGTCTGAAATTTTGGTGATGCGTTTATCATCGGCGGTGACTGAAGTGGCGCAGGTCTTCGGCACGAAGTTTGATCTCAATGGCTTATCGTTCGATGAGTGCCTGTTGCTGCTGCTGGTCTGTTCCATGATTGGCTGGATCGCCGCCTGGTTGGCCACGGTGCAACATTTACGTCACTTTACTCCCGATTGATAAAATCGTGGTATAATCTTTCCCTGCAATGGGCTTCCGTTCGCAGGGAAAGAGTCCCTGTTGTCTCTTCCCCGCGCGTCATCTTTATGTCACAAGATTTGTGCAAATTATGCACAGTGTTACATTGAACTTGTGGATAAAATCACTGTCTGATAAAAGAGTGGGTGATATTCTCGTTGCTCATCGGCTTTGGCACGGTTGTTGCTCGCTGACGGTGCCAGGCAATACTGATTGAGAGGATTTGAATGACCAAAGAAATGCAAAATTTAGCTTTAGCCCCTGTTGGCAACCTGGAATCTTATATCCGGGCGGCGAACGCGTGGCCGATGTTATCGGCTGACGAGGAGCGGGCATTGGCTGAAAGGCTGCATTACCAGGGCGATCTGGAAGCAGCTAAAACGCTGATCCTGTCTCACCTGCGCTTTGTTGTTCATATTGCTCGTAACTATGCGGGCTATGGTCTGCCGCAGGCGGATTTGATCCAGGAAGGCAACATCGGCCTGATGAAAGCCGTACGTCGTTTTAACCCGGAAGTAGGCGTGCGCCTGGTTTCCTTCGCCGTACACTGGATTAAAGCAGAAATTCACGAATACGTGCTGCGTAACTGGCGTATCGTTAAAGTCGCAACCACGAAAGCGCAGCGTAAGCTGTTCTTTAATCTGCGTAAAACCAAGCAGCGTCTGGGCTGGTTTAATCAGGATGAGGTTGAAATGGTGGCGCGCGAACTGGGTGTTTCCAGTAAAGACGTGCGTGAGATGGAGTCGCGTATGGCGGCGCAGGACATGACGTTTGACATGTCTTCGGACGATGAGTCCGACAGCCAGCCAATGGCGCCGGTGCTGTATCTGCAGGATAAATCGTCTAACTTTGCCGACGGCATTGAAGACGATAACTGGGAAGAGCAGGCCGCCAACCGACTGACCGATGCGATGCAGGGGCTCGACGAGCGTAGCCAGGATATTATCCGCGCTCGCTGGCTGGACGAAGACAATAAGTCTACGTTGCAGGAGCTGGCCGATCGTTACGGCGTCTCCGCTGAGCGTGTGCGCCAGCTTGAAAAGAACGCCATGAAAAAGCTTCGCGCTGCGATCGAAGCGTAATCTTCGCGAATTGCCAATGAACCCTCGAATGTGAATTCGGGGGTTTTGTTTTTTGTAGGCCGGATAAGGCGTTTACGCTGCCATCCGGCAACACGTTTGCCCGATGGCGCTTCGCTTATCGGGCCTACGGGCCCTTCCTCTCCCCCACCGACACAAATCTGTTATCTGGATGTAAATTTAGCTATTCCAAAATAATAAAAATCGGGTATGTTTTAGCAGAGTATGCTGCTAAAGCACGAGTAGCTA
The DNA here is from genome assembly GCF_046551535.1 of Salmonella sp. SAL04162. Lineage (NCBI taxonomy): Bacteria > Pseudomonadati > Pseudomonadota > Gammaproteobacteria > Enterobacterales > Enterobacteriaceae > Salmonella > Salmonella sp. SAL04162. The sequence goes on along the minus strand of NZ_JBGDVX010000003.1, from coordinate 147,398 downwards.
GCCAATAATCGAAATAAAGTGCTGAACAATAACACCACAACACACGTAACAACCAGAATAATGGGGATTATCAGGATGAATATGAAGGGTAAAACGTTATTGGCAGGATGTATCGCCCTGTCATTAAGCCATATGGCATTCGCCGAGGACATTAAAGTCGCGGTTGTCGGCGCGATGTCCGGTCCGGTAGCGCAGTATGGCGATCAGGAGTTTACCGGTGCGGAACAGGCAATTGCCGATATCAATGCGAAAGGCGGTATTAAAGGCGATAAGCTCGTCGCGGTGAAATATGACGACGCCTGTGACCCGAAACAGGCGGTAGCTGTCGCTAACAAAGTGGTGAACGACGGCATCAAGTATGTTATCGGTCACTTATGCTCCTCTTCCACACAGCCAGCGTCTGATATCTACGAAGACGAAGGTATCCTGATGATAACCCCGGCGGCGACCGCGCCGGAGCTGACCGCACGCGGCTATAACCTGATTTTGCGTACCACCGGCCTGGACTCTGACCAGGGGCCAACGGCGGCAAAGTATATTCTGGAGAAGGTAAAACCGCAGCGCATCGCGATTATCCACGATAAGCAGCAGTACGGCGAAGGGCTGGCGCGCGCGGTGCAGGACGGTCTGAAGAAAGGCGGCGTTAATGTCGTATTCTTTGACGGCATCACCGCCGGCGAAAAAGATTTCTCCACTCTGGTAGCGCGTCTGAAAAAAGAGAATATCGACTTTGTCTACTACGGCGGTTATCACCCGGAAATGGGGCAGATTTTGCGCCAGTCCCGCGCCGCAGGGCTGAAAACTCAGTTTATGGGGCCGGAAGGGGTCGCGAACGTCTCGCTGTCTAACATCGCCGGAGAGTCGGCGGAAGGCTTACTGGTCACCAAACCGAAGAACTACGATCAGGTGCCAGCGAACAAACCGATTGTGGATGCCATCAAAGCCAAGAAACAAGATCCTAGCGGCGCATTCGTGTGGACCACCTACGCCGCGCTGCAATCCTTACAGGCGGGGCTGAACCACTCCGACGATCCGGCGGAAATCGCCAAATACCTGAAAGGCGCCACGGTCGACACCGTAATGGGACCGCTGTCATGGGATGAGAAAGGCGATCTGAAAGGATTTGAGTTCGGCGTGTTTGACTGGCATGCGAACGGTACGGCGACAGACGCTAAGTAATTTTCCTGGCGCCTTTCGCGCTGCAGGTGCGTTGGCTACGTTATTCAACCCCGGTCACTTACTTATGTAAGCTCCCGGGGATTTCATAACTTGCCGCCTGCCTGCAACGCGAAATTCTTGGAAAATTGCGAGGTGGTTTTTATCTTTTCTCCCGGCATGTAGGCCGGATAAGCGTCAGCGCCATCCGGCTTTCTTTTAGCGCTTCTCCCAGCCGTCATGCTGGGCGGTAAAACCTAACGCCTGCATAAACGCGGCCATCACGCTGCGGTCTTCAACACCGACATCCGCCATCCACCACGACGAGACGTTGGGATTATCGCGGATGACTTCTTCTACCAGGTATTGCCCGACGCCGCGACGACGGGTGATTTCACGCACGCGTAAGGAATCCAGCGCGCCCTGCGTTCCGCTCAGCGTCACTCTTACGGCGCCCAACAAACGCTCGTTAAACCGCGCGGCATAAATCCGGTGCGTTTCATCTACGCTTAATGAGGAGGCGGAATATTCCGGCCAGATTTTGCCCAGATCGATCTGATCCTGAGCGCTAAAGTGTTCTAAACGAAGGATAGTCAGCTTCATCGACGGCTTGTCCCGATTTCAAAAGATGCGATCAGTGTACCGAAACAGGCAGGCCAGATGCTTTCTCTTTTTTGTGTCATTTACCAGGTTATTAATTTTTTAACAACGATAATTACAGTTTGAAGCATTAGAGAATGGAAAACAGGCAGCATAATTCCCTGAATGCTAGTGAATTATTCCGCTTAATATGCCGTTATTTTATGCTGACAAGCATGCTTTTTTTTGTTTATCTATAGCGAAAAGCAGAATATTATCTTTTCTTAATAGACTGAAAAATAGAGATTTTAATCTTATTATGCTTTAAATGCTGCGCTAACTCATTAATGAGTCAGTAAAAAGCGCACCATTTATAAAAAGTACAGTCTGCTTTTTAACCAGCAAAAAACAAAACATATAACATCACGAATGGGGATACAGGCACATGAAACGGAAAGCGAAAACAATAATCGCAGGGATTGTTGCATTAGCAGTCTCGCAGGGGGCAATGGCAGATGATATTAAAGTCGCCATAGTCGGGGCGATGTCCGGCCCGGTAGCGCAATGGGGCGATATGGAATTTAACGGCGCGCGCCAGGCCATTAAAGACATCAACGCTAAAGGCGGTATTAAAGGCGATAAGCTGGTCGGCGTAGAGTACGATGATGCCTGCGATCCAAAACAGGCGGTGGCGGTGGCCAACAAAATCGTTAACGACGGTATTCAGTACGTTATTGGTCACTTGTGTTCTTCTTCTACTCAGCCAGCATCCGATATCTATGAAGATGAAGGTATTCTGATGATCTCCCCAGGGGCGACTAACCCGGAGCTGACCCAGCGCGGCTATCAGTACATTATGCGTACCGCCGGCCTGGACTCCTCCCAGGGGCCAACAGCCGCGAAATATATCCTGGAAACGGTGAAACCGCAGCGCATCGCTATCATTCACGATAAACAGCAATACGGCGAAGGACTGGCGCGCTCCGTGCAGGATGGCCTGAAGCAAGGCAATGCCAATATTGTCTTTTTTGATGGTATTACCGCCGGCGAAAAAGATTTCTCCGCCCTGATTGCCCGCTTGCAAAAAGAGAATATCGACTTTGTGTATTACGGCGGCTACTACCCGGAAATGGGGCAGATGCTGCGCCAGGCGCGGGCTAATGGCCTGAAAACGCAATTTATGGGGCCGGAAGGCGTGGGTAACGCGTCGCTGTCCAATATTGCGGGCGGTGCGGCGGAAGGCATGTTGGTGACGATGCCAAAACGTTATGACCAGGACCCGGCGAATAAAGCGATTGTCGAGGCGCTGAAAGCCGACAAGAAAGATCCCAGCGGTCCGTATGTCTGGATCACCTACGCCGCCGTCCAGTCGCTGGCGACCGCAATGACGCGTAGCGCCAGCCATGCTCCGCTGGATCTGGTGAAAGATCTTAAAGCTAACGGGGCTGATACCGTTATTGGGCCGCTGAAATGGGATGAAAAAGGCGATCTTAAGGGATTTGAATTTGGCGTCTTCCAGTGGCACGCCGACGGCTCGTCAACCGTCGCGAAGTAATGCCAGAAGATAAGTTATCCCACCGCCCGCACGCCGGGCGGGTTTAAAAAGGTTACCTTATGTCCGAGCAGTTTCTCTATTTCTTGCAGCAGATGTTTAATGGCGTCACGCTGGGGAGCACCTACGCGCTGATTGCTATCGGTTATACGATGGTGTACGGCATTATCGGCATGATCAACTTCGCTCATGGCGAGGTGTATATGATCGGCAGCTACGTCTCTTTTATGATCATCGCCGCGCTAATGATGATGGGAATAGACACCAGTTGGCTCCTGGTGGCCGCCGGATTTATCGGCGCGATTATTATTGCCAGCGCCTACGGCTGGAGTATCGAGCGAGTCGCTTACCGGCCTGTGCGCAACTCCAAGCGCCTGATCGCCCTGATTTCCGCCATCGGGATGTCTATCTTTCTGCAAAACTACGTCAGCCTGACGGAAGGTTCGCGCGACGTGGCGTTACCCAGCCTGTTTAACGGCCAGTGGATTGTGGGCAGCAGCGAAAACTTTTCCGCGTCCATCACCACCATGCAGGCGGTTATCTGGATAGTCACCTTTCTGGCTATGCTGGCGCTCACCATTTTCATTCGCTACTCCCGGATGGGCCGCGCCTGCCGCGCCTGCGCGGAGGATCTGAAAATGGCCAGCCTGCTCGGCATTAATACCGACCGCGTCATTGCGCTAACGTTTGTTATCGGCGCGGCAATGGCGGCGGTGGCGGGTGTGCTGCTTGGGCAATTTTACGGCGTGATTAACCCCTACATCGGTTTTATGGCCGGGATGAAAGCGTTCACCGCGGCGGTGCTGGGCGGTATTGGCAGCATTCCGGGCGCGATGATCGGCGGTCTGATTTTGGGCGTCGCCGAAGCGCTCTCGTCTGCATATTTAAGTACCGAATATAAAGATGTCGTATCGTTCGCTCTGCTGATTCTGGTACTGCTGGTGATGCCGACCGGTATCCTGGGGCGTCCGGAGGTAGAGAAAGTATGAAACCGATGCATATTGCGATGGCTCTGTTCTCTGCGGCGATGTTCTTCGTTCTGGCTGGCGTCTTCATGGGCGTACAACTGGAGCTGGACGGCACCAAACTGGTGGTGGATACCGCCGCCGACATCCGCTGGCAGTGGATCTTTATCGGTACGGCAGTGGTTTTTTTCTTTCAGTTGCTGCGTCCGATGTTCCAGAAAGCGGTGAAGCACGTCTCCGGACCGAAGTTTATTCTGCCGGCGATCGATGGCTCTACCGTTAAGCAAAAGCTGTTTCTGATGGCGCTGCTGGTTATCGCCGTGGCGTGGCCGTTTATGGTGTCGCGCGGTAGCGTCGATATCGCCACTATGACCATGATTTATATCATCCTCGGTCTGGGGCTGAACGTGGTGGTGGGGCTGTCCGGCCTGCTGGTATTGGGCTACGGCGGCTTTTACGCCATCGGCGCTTATACCTTTGCGCTACTCAACCACTATTATGGTTTGGGTTTCTGGACCTGCCTGCCGCTGGCGGGACTGGTCTCCGCCGCCGCCGGTTTCCTGCTCGGCTTCCCGGTACTGCGCCTGCGCGGCGACTATCTGGCAATTGTGACGCTCGGCTTCGGCGAAATCGTCCGTATCCTGTTGCTCAACAACACTGAAATTACCGGCGGCCCGAACGGTATCAGCCAGATCCCCAAACCGACGCTGTTTGGTCTGGAGTTTAGCCGCAACACCCGCGAAGGCGGCTGGGATACCTTCAGCAATTTCTTTGGCGTGAAGTACGACCCATCCGACCGGGTCATTTTCCTCTATCTGGTGGCCCTGTTGCTGGTGGTCCTGTCGCTGTTTGTCATTAACCGCCTGCTGCGTATGCCGCTGGGCCGGGCGTGGGAAGCGTTGCGTGAAGATGAGATCGCCTGTCGCTCATTAGGTTTAAGCCCGACGCGCATCAAGCTAACCGCTTTTACTATCAGCGCCGCGTTTGCCGGTTTCGCCGGGACGTTGTTTGCCGCCCGCCAGGGCTTTGTCAGCCCGGAATCTTTCACCTTCGCCGAATCCGCCTTCGTGCTGGCGATTGTGGTGCTGGGCGGAATGGGCTCGCAGTTTGCGGTGATCCTGGCGGCGGTTCTGTTGGTGGTGTCGCGCGAGTTGATGCGCGATTTCAACGAATACAGCATGTTGATGCTCGGCGGTTTGATGGTGTTGATGATGATCTGGCGCCCGCAGGGATTGCTGCCGATGACGCGTCCGCAGTTGAAGCTGAAAAGTGGTCAGGCGAAAGGAGAGCAGGCATGAGTCAGCCATTATTAGCGGTTAACGGCCTGATGATGCGCTTTGGCGGTTTGCTGGCGGTCAACAATGTATCGCTGGAATTGCGTGAGCGGGAAATTGTGTCGCTGATTGGCCCTAACGGCGCGGGTAAAACGACGGTGTTTAACTGCCTGACCGGTTTTTATAAGCCGACAGGCGGTACGATCACGTTGCGCGAGCGGCATCTGGAAGGATTGCCGGGCCAGCAGATCGCCCGCATGGGCGTGGTACGTACTTTCCAGCATGTTCGCCTGTTTCGCGAAATGACGGTGATTGAAAACCTGCTGGTGGCGCAGCACCAGCAACTGAAAACGGGCCTCTTTTCCGGCCTGTTGAAAACGCCCGCTTTCCGCCGCGCGCAAAGCGAAGCGCTGGACCGCGCGGCGACCTGGCTTGAGCGTATTGGCCTGCTGGAACATGCCAACCGCCAGGCCAGTAATCTGGCCTACGGCGACCAGCGCCGGCTGGAGATTGCCCGCTGCATGGTGACGCAGCCAGAAATTCTGATGCTCGACGAACCGGCGGCTGGTCTTAACCCGAAAGAGACCAAAGAGCTGGATGAGCTGATTGCCGAACTACGTAACCATCACAACACCACTATCTTGCTGATTGAACACGATATGAAGCTGGTGATGGGCATTTCCGATCGCATTTACGTGGTGAACCAGGGCACGCCGCTGGCGAACGGCACGCCAGAAGAGATCCGCAACAACCCGGACGTCATCCGCGCTTATCTGGGTGAGGCATAAGATGGAAAAAACGATGTTAACGTTTGAAAAAGTCAGCGCCCACTACGGCAAAATTCAGGCGCTGCACGACGTCAGTCTGCACATCAACCAGGGGGAAATCGTTACCCTGATTGGCGCTAACGGCGCGGGGAAAACGACGCTGCTTGGCACCTTGTGCGGCGATCCGCGCGCCTCCAGCGGACGGGTGGTGTTTGACGGTAAAGACATCACCGACTGGCAGACGGCGAAAATCATGCGTGAAGCGGTGGCGATAGTGCCGGAAGGGCGGCGCGTCTTCTCGCGGATGACGGTGGAAGAGAATCTGGCGATGGGCGGTTTTTTTGCCGAGCGCGATCGGTTTCAGGAGCGTATCAAATGGGTGTACGAGCTGTTTCCGCGCCTGCATGAACGCCGTATCCAGCGAGCGGGCACCATGTCCGGCGGCGAACAGCAGATGCTGGCGATTGGCCGCGCGCTGATGAGCCAGCCGAGGCTATTGCTGCTGGATGAACCGTCGCTGGGGCTGGCGCCGATCATCATCCAGCAGATCTTCGACACCATTGAGCAGTTGCGCGAGCAGGGTATGACCATCTTCCTTGTCGAGCAAAACGCTAACCAGGCGCTGAAGCTCGCCGACCGCGGTTATGTGCTGGAAAACGGCCACGTGGTGCTATCCGATACCGGTGATGCACTGCTGGCGAACGAAGCGGTGCGCAGCGCCTATCTGGGCGGTTAGACTGTGCCAGGGGGAAGCGCGTGCGCCGCCCCCGGTAACGGCAAGCGGTAAAATTTTTCAAAAGAGCCTGATGGCTCTTTTTTTGTACGTGTTTGTTGTACAATAAACATGTACAACTGGGGAGGTGTTTATGCGTACGGTTAACTATAGCGAAGCGCGGCAAAATCTGGCCGAAGTCCTGGAAAGTGCGGTGACGGCGGGCCCTGTCACCATCACGCGTCGTGGGCATAAGTCCGCAGTGATCATCAGCGCCGAGGAGTTTGAGCGTTATCAGATGGCGCGAATGGATGATGAGTTTGCTGCCATTATGGCGGTTCATGGCAATGAGCTCAGGGAGCTGGCGGATAAATGACCCTACAACTTATCTCAGCGGAAGAGATAATTCAGTTTCACGACAGGCTTCTCCGCGTTACGCCTGGTGTAACAGGTATGCCTGATCCTGGCCGCGCGGAAGCGCTAATGTACCGGGTACTCAATCAAATCGAATATGAAGGGGTGACCGACGTGTGGCTGCTGGCGGCAATGCATTTGCTCGCTATATCCCGTGGGCATATCTTCAATGATGGTAACAAACGCACCGCCTTATTTATTACGCTGCTGTTTTTAAAGCGTAACGGGGTCTCACTCGCTGCGAATCCGGATTTTGTCGATATGACAGTCGATGCGGCGGCAGGGCGGCTTACGCTGGAGCAAATTGCCGTTCGCTTACGCGCCTGAGATGTTAATCCCGGCGACGCTCCGCCTGGTTGAGTTACGGCATGTGTGCCGTCCCCGGGAATAATGTCGTACCTATCCGTGCCGTAGCTCCCACTTTTCTTTTCCGGCGCTTTCACTGCCTTGCCATCTCTCTGTCGCCTTACTATCTTTTTTTTGTAATAAAAAAGTTATTTTTCTGTCATTCGAGCATGTCATGTTACCCCCGCGAACATAAAACGCGTGATATCGCGCATCCCGGCACAAAAAGAGAGATAACCGATGATATCGTTACGACATACAGCTTTAGGACTGGCGCTGAGTCTGGCATTTACGGGTCAGGCGTTGGCCGTCACCACTATTCCATTCTGGCATTCAATGGAAGGGGAGTTAGGCAAAGAAGTTGATTCACTGGCGCAACGTTTCAACCAGGCCAATCCGGATTACAAAATCGTTCCGGTCTATAAGGGGAACTATGAACAGAACCTGAGCGCCGGGATCGCGGCATTCCGTACCGGCAACGCGCCGGCAATATTGCAGGTTTATGAGGTTGGGACGGCGACCATGATGGCCTCGAAAGCCATTAAGCCGGTTTATGAAGTGTTTAAAGACGCCGGTATTAACTTTGACGAGTCCCAGTTTGTACCAACCGTTGCAGGCTACTACACCGATGCTAAAAGCGGGCATCTGCTCTCCCAGCCCTTTAACAGCTCCACGCCGGTACTGTACTACAACAAAGACGCCTTTAAGAAAGCCGGTTTAGATCCGGAACAGCCGCCGAAAACCTGGCAGGAGCTGGCTGACTATACCGCGAAACTGAGAGCGGCTGGCATGAAATGCGGTTACGCCAGCGGCTGGCAAGGCTGGATCCAACTGGAAAACTTCAGCGCCTGGAACGGTCTCCCCTTCGCCAGTAAAAACAATGGCTTTGACGGTACAGATGCGGTGCTGGAATTTAATAAGCCAGAGCAGGTGAAACATATCGCGCTGCTGGAAGAGATGAATAAGAAAGGCGATTTTAGCTATGTTGGGCGTAAGGACGAGTCTACCGAGAAGTTTTATAACGGTGACTGCGCGATGACAACCGCGTCCTCCGGTTCGCTTGCCAATATCCGCCAGTATGCCAAATTTAACTATGGCGTGGGTATGATGCCGTACGACGCTGATATCAAGGGCGCGCCGCAAAACGCCATTATCGGCGGAGCCAGCCTATGGGTCATGCAGGGTAAAGATAAAGAAACCTATACCGGCGTCGCCAAATTCCTCGACTTCCTGGCAAAACCGGAAAACGCTGCTGAATGGCATCAAAAAACTGGCTACCTGCCGATTACCACCGCCGCCTACGAGCTGACCCGCGAGCAGGGTTATTACGATAAAAACCCCGGTGCGGATATCGCCACTCGCCAGATGTTGAATAAGCCGCCGTTACCCTTCACCAAAGGCTTGCGTCTGGGCAATATGCCGCAGATTCGTACTATCGTGGACGAAGAGCTGGAAAGCGTCTGGACCGGGAAGAAAACCCCACAACAGGCGTTGGATACCGCGGTGGATCGCGGGAATCAGTTACTGCGTCGTTTTGAGAAAGCGAGCAAATCTTAAGTGTATAAGTGCCTGATGGCGCTGCGCTTATCAGGCCTACAGCGTTTGTAGGCCGGATAAGGTGCTTGCACCGCCATCCGGCACCTTCCAGGAAAAGAACCTTCATGTCATCATCCCGTCCGGTGTTCCGCTCGCGTTGGCTGCCGTATTTACTGGTTGCCCCGCAGTTGGTTATCACCGTTATTTTCTTTATCTGGCCTGCGGGCGAAGCGCTGTGGTATTCGCTGCAAAGCGTCGATCCGTTTGGTTTTTCCAGCCAATTTGTCGGGCTGGAGAATTTTGTCGCGCTTTTTCACGACAGTTATTATCTCGACGCCTTCTGGACGACGATTAAATTCAGCGCGCTGGTCACGTTTAGCGGCCTGCTGGTCTCGCTGTTTTTCGCCGCCCTGGTGGATTACGTGGTGCGCGGCAGCCGTTTTTATCAGACGCTGATGCTGCTGCCTTATGCCGTCGCGCCCGCCGTCGCCGCCGTATTGTGGATTTTCCTGTTTAACCCGGGGCGGGGATTAATCACCCATTTCCTCGGCGAATTCGGCTATGACTGGAACCACGCGCAAAACAGCGGTCAGGCGATGTTCCTGGTGGTATTTGCGTCAGTCTGGAAGCAGATTAGTTACAACTTTTTATTCTTCTTTGCCGCGCTGCAATCCATTCCCCGCTCGCTGGTGGAAGCGGCGGCCATTGACGGCGCCGGGCCGATTCGTCGTTTCTTCCGGCTTTCTTTGCCGCTTATTGCGCCGGTCAGTTTCTTCCTGCTGGTGGTCAACCTGGTGTATGCCTTTTTCGACACCTTCCCGGTGATCGACGCCGCGACCGCCGGCGGGCCGGTACAAGCCACCACGACGCTGATTTATAAGATCTATCGCGAAGGGTTTACCGGCCTGGATCTCTCGGCGTCCGCCGCGCAGTCGGTGGTGTTGATGTTCCTCGTCATCATTCTGACGGTGGTGCAGTTCCGCTATGTGGAAAGTAAGGTGCGTTACCAATGATAGAGAATCGTCGCGGGCTGACAATATTCAGCCATACCATGCTGATTCTGGGGATCGCGGTCATTTTGTTTCCGCTGTATGTCGCGTTTGTCGCGGCGACGCTGGACGACCGCGCGGTGTTTGAGACGCCGATGACGCTGCTTCCCGGCACGCAGTTACTGGAGAATATCAAAACTATTTGGGTCAACGGCGTCGGTGTTAATAGCGCGCCATTCTGGCTGATGATGCTTAACAGTTTCATTATGGCGTTCAGCATTACGGTAGGCAAAATCACGGTATCTATGCTTTCCGCATTCGCCATCGTCTGGTTTCGTTTTCCCCTGCGTAACCTGTTCTTCTGGATGATTTTTATCACCCTGATGCTGCCGGTTGAAGTGCGTATCTTCCCGACGGTGGAAGTGATCGCCAACCTGAAAATGCTCGACAGCTATGCTGGTCTGACGCTACCGCTGATGGCGTCCGCTACCGCCACTTTCCTGTTTCGTCAGTTCTTCATGACGCTTCCGGATGAACTGGTGGAGGCGGCCCGTATTGACGGCGCGTCGCCGATGCGCTTTTTCCGCGACATCGTGTTGCCGCTGTCAAAAACCAACCTGGCGGCGTTATTCGTCATCACCTTTATCTACGGCTGGAACCAGTATCTGTGGCCGCTGTTGATTATCACCGACGTGAATCTTGGCACTGCCGTAGCGGGTATCAAAGGGATGATCGCCACCGGCGAAGGTACCACGCAATGGAACCAGGTGATGGCGGCAATGCTGCTGACCCTTATTCCCCCGGTTGTCATCGTTTTAGCCATGCAGCGCGCGTTTGTGCGTGGCCTGGTCGATAGTGAGAAATAAAAATGGCTGGTTTAAAACTACAGGCAGTAACCAAAAGCTGGGACGGCAAAACCCAGGTCATTCAACCGTTAACGCTGGACGTGGCGGATGGCGAATTTATCGTGATGGTCGGGCCGTCCGGCTGCGGCAAATCAACGTTGTTGCGGATGGTGGCCGGTCTGGAACGCGTGACCAGCGGCGATATCTGGATTGATCGCAAACGTGTCACCGAGATGGAGCCCAAAGATCGCGGCATCGCGATGGTATTTCAGAACTATGCTCTCTATCCCCATATGAGCGTAGAGGAGAACATGGCGTGGGGACTAAAAATTCGCGGTATGAGCAAAGCGCATATTGAAGAACGCGTGCGGGAGGCGGCGCGCATTCTGGAGCTGGACGGCCTGCTTAAACGCCGTCCACGCGAGCTTTCCGGCGGTCAACGGCAGCGCGTGGCAATGGGGCGCGCGATCGTCCGCGAGCCGGCAGTCTTTTTATTCGACGAACCGCTTTCTAACCTCGACGCCAAGCTGCGCGTGCAGATGCGTCTGGAGTTACAACATCTGCATCGTCGTCTTCGTACCACCTCGCTCTATGTTACTCACGATCAGGTAGAGGCGATGACGCTGGCCCAGCGGGTGATGGTGATGAATAAAGGCGTCGCAGAACAGATTGGCACGCCGGTAGAGGTGTATGAAAAACCGGCCAGTCGCTTCGTGGCGAGCTTTATCGGCAGCCCGGCGATGAACCTGTTGGACGGCGTTATCAGCGCTTCCGGCGACCGTTTCGAATTGCCTGGCGGTCTGGCGTTGCCGATTGGTGCGGGCTATCGAGGTCATGCCGGACGTAAAATGACGCTGGGTATCCGCCCGGAGCATATTGCGTTAAGCTCGCAGGCGGAAGGTGGCGTGCCGCTAACGGTAGACACGCTGGAGATTCTGGGCGCGGATAATCTGGCGCATGGGCGCTGGGGCGATCAGAAACTGGTGGTGCGGTTGGCGCATCAGCAGCGCCCGGCGGCGGGCAGTACGCTATGGCTGCATCTGCCGGAACATCAGCGGCATCTTTTTGATGGCGAAACAGGACAACGTGTATGAGTAACTGGCCTTATCCCCACATTGTCGCCCATCGCGGCGGCGGTAAACTGGCGCCGGAAAACACTCTGGCGGCGATTGACGTGGGCGCGCGATACGGGCACACCATGATTGAGTTTGATGCCAAGCTGTCGAAAGACGGCGAAATTTTCCTGCTGCATGACGATAACCTGGAGCGCACCAGCAACGGTTGGGGCGTGGCGGGCGAGTTGAACTGGCAGGATTTATTGCGTGTGGACGCTGGCGGTTGGTTTAGCGGCGAATTTAAAGGCGAGCCGCTGCCGCTGCTCTCGCAGGTGGCGGAGCGCTGCCGTAAACACGGCATGATGGCGAATATTGAGATAAAACCGACAACGGGGAGCGGAAGGCTAACAGGACGAGTCGTGGCGTTGGCCGCCCGCGAACTGTGGGCCGGGATGACGCCGCCGCTGCTTTCTTCCTTTGAGATAGAGGCGCTGGAAGCGGCGCAGGCGGCAGCACCTGAACTGCCGCGCGGGTTACTGCTGGATAAATGGCGTGAAGACTGGCGTGAACTGACGACCCGTCTGGGCTGTGTTTCCCTCCATCTCAACCATAAATTACTCGATGAGACGCGAGTGCAAGAGATTAAGGCCGCGGGTCTGCGGATTCTGGTGTATACCGTCAATCAGCCTCAGCGGGCGGCAGAGCTGCTGCGCTGGGGCGTGGATTGTATCTGCACCGATCGCATTGATGACATCGGCCCTCACTTTCAGTTTTAAGGGCCGTCAGTTTTAAGGGCTGATGGTTTTCAGCGGGATGTCAGGCTGCGGCGTCCCGCTGCCCTGCTGCAACATTGGCTGGGAATGGTTTAGCATCCGGTCCGGATTTCCGCTACCGCTGAGCATTCCGCCCTGCGTATTGGGCAGCGTTTGCTGACCGAGCATACCGTTGCCCGGCTGTCCCTGCTGAACCCGCTGCGTATTGGCATTCAACTGCGACTGTAGATTTTGCTGCTGGCTGCGAGCCTGCGTTTGCATCTGTTGTTTCAACATACCCTGCTGCTGAATCTGCTGCGTTTGCATCTGCGTCTGCATACGCTGCTGGCTGGGAATCTTATAACCCGGCTGATTAGGGTTATTGAGTGTATTAATTGGCTGGGCCAATACAGCAAAGGGTAACAAAGCCGTAATAAGTAGTAAGCGTTTCATTGTCGTCTCCTCCCGATGAGGCCTCTTTTTAAGTGTACCTCTATTTCGCCATGATGATGATTTTTTAAGCGTTGTGGACCAGGATTAAACGGGACATACACCCATTTATCTGGAGAAAAACAACGATGAAACCAACGTTTATGCGCTGGGTGGCGATCGCCGCTCTGCTGGCCGGGGGGACGTTTAGCGCGGTGGCCAATCCTCCCGTCGCGCCGCCAGTCTCCTATGGTGTTGAAGAAGATGTCTTTCATCCTGTGCGGGCGACGCAAGGGATGGTGGCGTCCGTGGATGCAATGGCGACGCAGGTTGGCGTGGATATCTTAAAGCAGGGCGGTAATGCCGTGGATGCCGCCGTCGCCGTGGGCTATGCGCTGGCTGTCACGCATCCGCAAGCCGGGAATCTGGGCGGCGGAGGATTTATGCTGCTGCGCACTAAAGATGGCGCTACCACGGTGATCGATTTTCGTGAAATGGCGCCTGCTGGCGCGACCCGTGATATGTTCCTCGACGAGCAGGGTAACGCCGATGCGAAAAAGTCGCTGACGTCGCATCTGGCATCCGGTACGCCGGGTAGCGTGGCGGGGTTCTCGCTGGCGCTGGAGAAATACGGCACGATGCCGCTGAATAAAGTGGTGCGTCCGGCGATGAAGCTGGCGGAAGAGGGTTTTGTGGTTAACGATGCGCTGGCCGACGACTTAAAAACTTACGGCAGCGAAGTGATCCCTAATCATGAGAACAGCAAAGTCATTTTCTGGAAAGACGGCGAGCCGCTGAAAAAAGGCGATAAGCTGGTCCAGAAGAATCTGGCGAAAAGCCTGGAAATGATTGCTGAAAATGGCCCGGATGCGTTTTATAAAGGGGCGATTGCTGACCAGATTGCCGGAGAAATGCAGAAGAACGGCGGTCTGATGACCAAAGAGGATTTAGCCAGCTATAAAGCCGTTGAGCGTTCGCCAATCAGCGGTGACTATCGCGGGTATCAGGTCTTCTCCATGCCGCCGCCATCCTCGGGCGGTATTCACATCGTACAGATCCTGAATATCCTCGAAAATTTCGACATGAAGAAGTACGGCTTTGGCAGCGCCGATGCCATGCAAATCATGGCGGAAGCGGAAAAATACGCCTATGCCGACCGCTCAGAGTATCTGGGTGACCCGGACTTTGTGAAAGTGCCGTGGCAGGCGCTGACCAACAAAGCCTATGCGAAAACGCTGGCCGATCAAATTGATATCAACAAGGCCAAACCTTCCAGCCAGATAAAACCGGGCAAGCTCGCCCCGTATGAAAGCAACCAGACCACCCACTTCTCGGTGGTGGATAAAGACGGCAATGCTGTGGCGGTGACCTATACCCTGAACACCACCTTCGGCACAGGAATTGTGGCGGGAAATACCGGTATTCTGCTGAATAATCAAATGGATGATTTTTCTGCTAAACCCGGTGTACCTAATGTTTATGGCCTGGTGGGCGGCGATGCTAACGCGGTCGGTCCGAAGAAGCGTCCGCTGTCGTCGATGTCGCCGACTATCGTCGTTAAAGACGGGAAAACCTGGCTGGTGACCGGCAGTCCTGGCGGTAGCCGTATTATTACTACCGTACTGCAAATGGTGGTCAATACTATTGATTTTGGCATGAACGTCGCCGAAGCGACCAACGCGCCGCGTTTCCATCATCAATGGTTGCCGGACGAACTGCGGGTAGAAAAGGGCTTCAGCCCCGATACGCTGAAGTTGCTGGAACAGAAAGGGCAGAAAGTCGCGCTGAAAGAAGCGATGGGCAGCACCCAAAGTATTATGGTTGGACCGGATGGCGAACTGTACGGCGCGTCTGACCCGCGTTCGGTGGATGATTTAACGGCGGGATACTGATTTTTAAATCCAGGCCCGGTGTCAGACACCGGGCTATTTGCAGATTATGCCGTGAGTAATCGGGCTGGATTATCAATACAAAGCTTGCGCAGAGTATCGTTGTCTACTCCGCGAGCAGCCAGATAGGCGAGGAAGACATTCGGGACAAACCCCCAGCCATTTCCGCCATTTTTCGCCCACATCTGTTTGAGAAAAACATCATGGCTTAAAACGATTTGGTCGGCGTAACCCAGTGCAATCAGATTCGCTACTGCATCTGCGGTCTCCTGAACGCCCGGCGCGACACCTTCTTTTGGGAAGGTGATGTCCAGACCAATCATGTCAAATTCAAGCCATACGCCACGGTCGAGCATTTTACGTTGATAGACGACATCTTTTCCTGAAGGGTCCGAATGCGCCAGCGAGACTTTTGCCGGAGAGACGTTCATTTCTTCCAGCACGATATCCAGCACCTCATCACCCAGTCGCAGCCACCCTGGCATATGGATATTCATCGCCGTGTGGGGGTTGTTACATTGTGCCAGAGACGCTGCCCGCAGGCTGTTACGCTCCGCTTGGGTAAACGCGGGAGATACGCCGATTTCACCGATCATGCCAGCGCGAATATCCGTCTCGCCAATACCCTGATTCAGTTCTTTATCAATGAGTGAGGCTAACAGCTCAACAGGTTTATGGATCCGGGTACTTTCAAATTTCTCCAGATAAGGTCCGGATGACGCAACGATATTCAAACCCGTTTTTAAGGCAACTTCTCGCAGCGCTGAAGCGTCCCGTCCAATGGATTCTGATCCGGTGGCGTCGACAATCGTCCTGCCGCCCAAAGACATAAAGTTATTGATTTCGAAGATAACATCATCAATCTCTTTGCGGTCCATGTTATCGGCGCAGCAGTATGGGTCGTGTTTCAGCCCCCACTGCAGGTCAGCACTGACTTTCTTTCCCACCAGTTGCTGTGAAAAAGCATAATGTGGCTCGTCTACGACCGAAGACAGATCGTTAAACAGATGTTCATGCGGTAGCGTCAGCCCCATATCCGTATGCGCCACCGGGCCTGTTACGGTTTGCAGGAAACCTTTCATTCTGACACCTCCATTCTTTGCGCCATTTTGGATGCTCTGTATTCAGGGATGGTGGTCACAATCGCACCGACTAACGCGAACAGCGTACCGATGATGGTGACCAGGTAGACCGTATTGCCTAATGAAGGGATCAATTCATCAATTAGCACTGAGCCAAGCAGTTGGCCTGCTGTTGACGCTACGCCCAGCATCAATAGTCCTAAGCCTCTCACCAGAATCGCCATTAGCCCGATGGACAGCAGACCCAGCGGACCACCGAGATACATCCACCATGTATCGGGTAACTGGATGGTGACATGGCCTAATGCGATACGTATCGCCAGCGCTGCGCCCAGGACACAAAAGCCGACGATGAAGTTCCATGTAATGGACACCAGCATGGAGCCCGTTGCCTCGGCGACTTTCGCATTCCCCGCAGGCTGCCAGCCAGCGAGTAACCCTGCCAAAAAGGGGAGGATAGCGAGCAGGATAAACGAGGTTGAGTGCCACTGTGGCGACACGACAAAAATGGTGGCGATAACGGCGAACAATGCGCCAGTAATGCGCCATGGCGTAAAATATTTCTTCTCCTCCACACCGATGCCAAAACGGTCGCACAGCAGGCCGGAAAGAAGCAGGGCAGAAATTAATGCCGTTTGAAAGGTGGCAACGCCCAGCGCGCTGGCGGATGCGCCTTCAGAAAATACGACCATCGCCCCGCATAATCCTGCAAACCAATTCCATAGCGGGATTTTTCTCTTTTTAATCAGAGTAGGGATTGAGGCGAATTGCTGGCGTGTTTCTTTGCGCGCAATAATAATAAAAAACATGACGACCAGACCGCTGGCAAACGAGATTACTGCGCAAGCATTACCGTCTTGTAACCAATGTCCTAACTGCCCATTAACGGCAGACTGCATCGGGGAAAGCATACCGGCTAAGATGGTGGCAAGCATCAGTAAGGGGGTTGAGTACTTATTCTTGTTCATACATCAATCCTTATATTTTATAAAAGGAGTAACTTTCGTTACTCCATTGTTTTTTATTTTCTGGCGATGAATTGAAGCGTGTTGACCCACAGGTCGGTATAAAATGGCCATGACATAAACTGCTGGGTTCCCCAGTGTGGGGAGCAGTCACTCATAAAGCAGGCGGTTTTACCCTGTTGGTATTCACCGAACACTAACAATGGGTCATTATTTATTGTTAATACGACATCGGCATCGTCTCTGGCGACGGCCTGGTTATATCCAAGAAATACCGGATAATCTGAGAATCCGTTAACAACAGGATGTTCAGGTGAGACAGCCTCAGCACAAATACCCTCTGGCTTTTCTACCCGGTCATCGCCATCAAGCATAATAACTGGCAGAACCTCAGCAAGAACGGTGTTCTTATAATTGGCTTTTGCCTCAATACCCATGAACGACAGATAGCCGCCAATCATGAGTAGTCCACCGCCATTTTTGACGTACTCTTTAATGGACTCCAGAGCGTTTGGTTTTATTTTTAGCTGATAAAATGTCTCGTTTTGCAACAGGAAGGTATTACTACCAATGTCGCTAATAACAATCACATCGTAACGGTTTAATTCGTCAACACTCTCTGGAAAGGCAATTTGTACCGTGTGGGCAGGCATGTAATCAATATCAACGCCGCCTTTCCTCAGGCATTCCAGTAACCATGTAGCGCCTTCTTCATATTTACTGGAGGTGAAACTGTCATAACCTTTTGAATGAATCATATGAATATGCCAGGATTCTCCAATAAAGAGCACCTTTAGTTTTTTCTGCGTATTGTTCATAGTCTGCTCCTTGATTTAGTGAGTAGAGATAGTTTGTTTGTAATGTGAACCCTGAATACGATGAAGAACGGAGTCGTTTTCCGGCATATCAGAGGCATTCGGCGTTTCAACCGCAAGTGAGGCAAATGCGCTGGCGTAGCACAATGCGGATGCCAGTGACTTTCCTTTTGCAAGACCAGATGCGAGGGCGCCATTGAAAGCGTCACCCGCTCCCGCAGTATTTTTTACAACTGCCGGAAATGCCGGGGAATAGATGAATTGTGTGCCATCATAAGCAAGCGAACCTTTGCTACCTAATGTAATAATGGTATTTTTGACGCCTTTCTGATGAATAATTTTGGCCGCGCATTTGGCTGATTCGATATCATTAACCGCCATATTGGCCAGCAGGCCTGCTTCCGTTTCATTTGGCGTAATATAGTCAATGTTATCAATGATAGTGTTAACCATGTCATTGTATGGCGCTGGATTGATGATGACCGGTATGTCATTTTTTTGTGCGAGACGAATTGTTTGCTGCAGCGCTTCGTAATTCGTCTCCAGTTGGACAAGAACAATATCTGAATGAATAATGGCTTCTTTCTGAATGGTGATTTCATCAGGGGAAATTGTCATGTTGGCGCCAGGGTAGATAGCGATGACGTTATCTCCGGTATCTCCATTCACCATGATGGTTGCTGTACCTGTTTGTGTTTCTTTGGTCTGGTAGATAACACTTTTATGGATTTTTGATGAGTTTATAAAATTAATGGCGTAATCACTAAAATGATCTGAGCCGACTTTAGTAATAAAATGCACATCAGAGTCGGCATAGCTTGCTGCTAATGCCTGATTACATCCCTTACCGCCGGGTGAAAAAATAAATTTATCGGCAAGCAATGATTCTCCCGTTGAGGGTAATCTCGGTAGATAACTGATAATATCAACATTGAACGAGCCAATAACACATACATTATTTTTCATGGCAGAGAGACCTTTTTTATTTTTCTGCGCTGATTCATATTTTTCCAGCACATAAGCAATTTCATTTTTTGCGACGTTATCAAGAGAATCAAGGGTAATAAATGCACCACCATGACAGCGAGTAAGATATCCCTGTCCGGCAAGTTCATTGAGATCTGAACGAATAGTTTCCTTTGTTACCTTGAGACTTTTCGCCAGATTTGAAACTTTTACAACTCCCGAAATACTGAGTTCCTTCAATATTCTATGATGGCGTTCAAATTTCATTTTTTACCTCACCGTGGTTAAATTAGTCCCGGGAGGAGTATATTGTTGTGATTGTCACCATAAAGTGATGGCAGAAACCAAAAAAAAACAAAAATGTAATATTAATATTGCTAAAATTACGGAAAAAACGGTGATAAAGCTTAAAGTGGTAATAACCATGAAATTCAGGTGGTTATTGTTTTGATATAGGGGAAGTAGGTTGCAATAACTGGAATGTTGTGAAGGTTTGTGACGTTTCGCCCCACAGGGTGGGGCGGGGAAGCGCTATTTCACGCGCGCCATAAAGTACGCATCAACGTACTCACCGTTGCGCAGGCCGTATTTCTTACCGGTGCCTTCGATTTCAAAGCCGTACTTCTTATACACCGCCACCGCGGGCTCGTTATCAACAAATACCGTTAACTCGATACGCTCGACGCGCAGCCAGTTGTCACACATGTCGATCATCGTGCGGATCAGCGCGCTGGCAATGCCGCGATTGTGCCACTGGGCATCCACGCAGATACCAAAATCGGCCACGTGGCTGCGGCGAGGACGTTGGGTGACCTGAATAGAAAGATGGCCAACGACAATATCGTCAATGCAGGCAACCAGTTGTTTAACCCCGGCTTGCTCGGTTAGCCGCGCCTGCCACATTTCGAGGGAAGGATGAGGAACCTGTAGCGTGTTGTGATACACCTCCGGCTGGGCGTGGATCTGACGAATGGCGTCGTAATCTTTCGGTTCAGCGTGGCGTATCACTATTTCACTCATTCCTTATCTCCTGCAGGGGTAATTGTGTATTTACACTCGCTGAGAAAGAAAATTCCGTCAACCGCATTTTTTTGCAAAAAGAAGTAGACAAGTGCGAATGAGAATGATTATTATTGCCTTGCGTTCAGGGGAACCCCTACGGAGAACCTGAAAGCACGACATTGCTCACATTGCTTCCAGTATTACTTTAGCCAGCTTTTGCTGGCTTTTTTTTGGGTTTTGTTTCAGCCTGGCTTACTTGTCATTTTGTCCCCGGGAAGTGCTCGTGCTCCTCACGTACATTTAGTACGCTCCGGGCCCTGCGCGCTTGCCGTGAACAAACTGACCGCGACGCCGACGGCCGATCTTGAGGCATCTGCTTTTGTAGGCCCGAAAAGTCTTCTCCGCCACCGTCAAAGAATCCAACATTCAGTCTCCTCACGCTTTGCGCTATGGTGTAAACAATCATCTTCAAAAGGATCGTCTCATGACCTTACACTGCGCATTTATTGGATTCGGCAAAAGTACCACCCGTTACCATCTCCCCTATGTTCTGAATCGGAAAGATACCTGGCATGTCGCGCATATTTTCCGTCGTCACGCTAAACCGGAAGAGCAGGCGCCGCAGTATTCACATATTCACTTCACAAGCGATCTGGATGAGGTGTTGGGCGATCCGCAGGTAAAACTGGTGATCGTCTGTACGCATGCTGACAGCCATTTCGAATACGCCAAACGCGCGCTGGAAGCGGGTAAAAATGTGCTGGTTGAGAAACCTTTCACGCCGACGCTGGCGCAGGCAAAAGTGTTGTTCGACCTGGCGCGAAGCAAAGGACTGACCGTTACGCCGTATCAGAATCGGCGTTTTGATTCCTGTTTTCTCACGGCTAAAAAAGCGATTGAGAGCGGGAAACTGGGCAAGATTGTCGAAGTTGAAAGCCATTTTGACTACTACCGACCCGTGGCGGAAACCAAACCGGGCCTGCCGCAGGATGGCGCTTTCTACGGACTTGGCGTCCATACCATGGATCAAATTATTTCGCTATTTGGCCGCCCGGATCATGTCGCGTATGACATTCGTAGCCTGCGTAATAAAGCGAATCCGGATGACACCTTTGAAGCGCAACTATTTTATGGCGATTTGAAGGCTATCGTTAAAACCAGCCACCTGGTGAAAATTGATTACCCGAAATTTATCGTGCATGGGACTAAAGGTTCGTTTGTGAAGTACGGTATCGATCAACAAGAAACCAGCCTGAAAGCGAACATTATGCCCGGTGAACCCGGTTTCGCCGCTGACGAATCCGTCGGCGTGCTGGAATATGTTAACGATGACGGTGTTACGGTGAAAGAAGAGGTGAAACCGGAAACGGGTGACTATGGTCGTGTTTATGATGCGCTGTACCAGACGTTGACCGTCGGTACGCCTAATTACGTCAAGGAATCTGAAGTTCTGACCAATCTGGAAATCCTCGAACGTGCTTTCGAACAGGCATCGCCTGCGACGATAACCCTCGCTAAATAGCCCTTACAGACTCCTCTGCGCTTATTCATATTTTTTGAACAGAGGAGTCAATTTTCACCCTCTATGATCCCGGACGGAATGAGTCCACACTTATTCCATCGAAAACATCTGGGGGTGAACACAATGATCTACTTACGCAAAGCAAACGACCGCGGTCATGCGAATCATGGCTGGCTTGACTCCTGGCATACCTTTTCTTTTGCCGATTATTACGATCCGAACTTTATGGGGTTCTCGGCGCTGCGTGTGATTAACGACGATGTGATCGACGCAGGCCAGGGGTTCGGCACGCATCCGCATAAAGACATGGAAATTTTGACCTATGTGCTGGAAGGCGCAGTAGAACACCAGGACAGTATGGGCAATAAAGAACAGGTTCCGGCAGGTGAATTCCAGATTATGAGCGCCGGGACCGGCGTTCGCCACTCCGAGTACAACCCGAGCAAAACGGATCGTCTGCGGCTGTATCAGATCTGGATCATTCCGCAAGAAACCGGCATCACGCCGCGCTACGAACAGCGTCGCTTCGACGCCGCGCAGGGCAAGCAACTGGTGCTTTCGCCAGATGCTCGCGATGGTTCGCTGAAGGTCCACCAGGATATGGAGCTGTACCGCTGGGCGCTGCTCAAAGATGAGCAGTCGGTGCATCAGATTGCCGCTGAGCGCCGCGTCTGGATCCAGGTGGTAAAAGGTAACGTGACCATTAACGGCACCAAAGCGACGACCAGCGACGGCCTGGCGATTTGGGATGAGCAGGCAATCTCGATTCATGCCGACAGCGACAGTGAAGTGTTGCTGTTTGACTTGCCGCCAGTTTAACGTGCTGTAACCTTTTGTAGGCCGGATAAGACGCGAAAGCGTTGCCATCCGGCTTTTCATCGTTTGTCATTAATTCCGCACGTCCGTGGTAAACTGGGCAAATCTATCCCTTTTATACCTTTCAGGACGATGAAAAAGAAAAGACCCGTACTTCAGGATGTGGCCGACCGTGTGGGCGTGACCAAAATGACGGTCAGCCGTTTTTTGCGTAATCCGGAGCAGGTCTCCGTCGCGCTGCGGGGTAAAATTGCGGCTGCGCTTGATGAGCTCGGGTACATTCCTAATCGCGCGCCTGACATTCTTTCCAACGCCACCAGCCGCGCCATTGGCGTTCTGCTGCCGTCTTTAACCAACCAGGTCTTTGCGGAAGTGTTACGCGGCATTGAGGCTGTCACCGACGCGCATGGTTATCAAACCATGCTGGCGCACTACGGCTATAAACCGGAGATGGAGCAGGAGCGCCTGGAATCGATGCTCTCCTGGAATATCGACGGCCTGATCCTCACTGAGCGTACTCATACGCCGCGCACCTTAAAAATGATCGAAGTCGCCGGGATTCCGGTGGTGGAACTGATGGACAGCCAGTCGCCGTGTCTCGATATTGCCGTCGGTTTTGACAACTTCGAGGCCGCCCGTCAGATGACCGCCGCGATTATCACGCGTGGTCATCGTCATATCGCCTATCTGGGGGCGCGCCTCGACGAACGTACTATCATCAAGCAGAAGGGTTATGAACAGGCGATGCGGGACGCAGGCCTGGTTCCTTACAGTGTGATGATGGAGCAATCTTCATCCTACTCTTCCGGTATCGAACTCATGCGCCAGGCGCGACGCGAATACCCACAGCTTGACGGTATTTTTTGCACCAACGATGACCTGGCGGTGGGGGCGGCCTTCGAATGCCAGCGCCTGGGGCTAAAAATCCCGGACGACATGGCGATCGCCGGGTTCCACGGTCATGACATCGGCCAGGTGATGGAACCGCGTCTGGCAAGCGTCCTGACGCCGCGCGAGCGAATGGGCAGCATTGGCGCGGAACGCCTGTTGGCCCGCATTCGCGGCGAAACGGTCACGCCGAAAATGTTAGATTTAGGTTTCACCTTGTCACCGGGCGGATCTATTTAGTCTGACAACTTTGAAGTAGCTCACACTTATTCACTTTTGGCACGAATGGTCATTGCGTCGTGAATGGTGCGGTTGGACAATGTTACCGATAACAGTTACCCGTAACAAATTTTGCAACTTGTAGAGTGGGGGCCCGCTTTGAGCACGACTAATCATGATCACCACGTTTACGTTCTGATGGGCGTATCAGGCAGCGGTAAATCCGCTGTCGCAAGCGCCGTGGCGCATCAGCTTCATGCCGCGTTTCTGGACGGCGATTTTCTGCATCCGCGCTGCAATATTGAAAAAATGGCTTCCGGCGAGCCGTTGAATGATGATGACCGCAAACCGTGGTTACAGGCGCTGAACGACGCCGCTTTCGCGATGCAGCGTACCAATAAAATCTCGCTGATTGTCTGTTCCGCATTGAAAAAACATTATCGTGACCTGCTGCGCGAGGGAAACCCGAACCTCTCTTTTATCTATCTGAAAGGTGATTTCGACGTCATTGAAAGCCGTCTGAAAGCGCGCAAAGGTCATTTCTTCAAAACCCAGATGCTGGTGACGCAGTTTGAAACGCTGCAAGAGCCGGGTGCCGACGAACGCGATGTTCTGGTGGTGGATATCGACCAGCCGCTGGAAGACGTCGTGGCGAGCACCATTGAGGTCATCAATAAAGGCAGTACGCTGTGAGTACATTAACACTGGTTTTAACCGCCGTCGGTTCCGTCTTACTGCTGCTGTTTCTCGTGATGAAGGCGCGTATGCACGCCTTCGTCGCGTTAATGGTCGTCTCGATGGGCGCGGGGCTTTTTTCAGGGATGCCGCTTGATAAAATCGCCGCGACCATGGAAAAAGGGATGGGCGGCACGCTGGGATTCCTGGCGATTGTGGTCGCGCTGGGGGCGATGTTTGGCAAGATTCTGCATGAAACCGGCGCGGTCGATCAGATAGCCGTGAAAATGCTTAAATCCTTTGGCCATAACCGCGCGCACTATGCGATTGGCCTGGCCGGCTTGATTTGCGCGCTCCCGCTGTTCTTTGAAGTGGCGATTGTGCTGCTGATAAGCGTGGCGTTCTCAATGGCGCGTCATACCGGCACAAACCTGGTGAAGCTGGTCATTCCGCTGTTTGCGGGCGTGGCGGCAGCCGCGGCGTTTTTGTTGCCTGGGCCTGCGCCGATGCTGCTGGCTTCCCAGATGCATGCTGATTTCGGCTGGATGATCCTGATTGGGCTGTGCGCCGCCATCCCTGGCATGATTATTGCCGGGCCGCTGTGGGGGAATTTTATCAGCCGTTACGTTGAGCTGCGTATTCCTGACGACATTACCGAGCCGCATCTGGGCGAAGGCAAAATGCCTTCTTTCGGCTTCAGCCTGTCGCTGATCCTGCTGCCGTTGGTGCTGGTAGGACTGAAAACGATCGCCGCGCGTTTTGTGCCGGAAGGTTCCACCGCTTACGAATGGTTTGAGTTTATCGGCCACCCCTTCACTGCGATTCTGGTCGCTTGTCTGGTAGCGATTTACGGCCTGGCGATGCGTCAGGGGATGCCGAAAGACAAAGTGATGGAAATCTGCGGCCACGCGTTGCAACCGGCGGGCATTATTCTGCTGGTGATTGGCGCAGGCGGGGTGTTCAAACAGGTACTGGTTGACTCCGGCGTCGGCCCGGCGCTGGGCGAAGCGTTAACCGGCATGGGGCTGCCGATTGCCATTACCTGCTTTGTGCTGGCGGCGGCGGTGCGCATCATTCAGGGTTCCGCGACCGTGGCGTGTTTAACCGCGGTCGGTCTGGTGATGCCGGTCATTGAGCAACTGAATTTCTCCGGCGCGCAGATGGCGGCGCTCTCTATCTGTATCGCCGGCGGTTCAATTGTGGTTTCTCATGTTAACGACGCCGGCTTCTGGCTGTTCGGTAAATTTACCGGCGCGACCGAAGCGCAGACGCTGAAGACCTGGACGATGATGGAAACTATCCTCGGCACGGTCGGCGCGATTGTCGGAATGATTGCTTTCCAACTGCTGAGCTGAGTCTTGTTGCCCGGTGGCGCTGTGCTTACCGGGCCTGGAAACGGGCACATATCGACACCGTAAGCCGGGTAAGGCGTAATCGCTACCCGGTTTTTTTATTGAGGTGTGCATGGCAATCGTCCAACGACATTTTGCCTCGCCATGTTTCAGTACGCGCATAAAAGCAGGCAAATTTCTACGCTGATCCATAATTAGGATCAATAAAACAGCGACGGAAATGATTCCCTTCCTAACGCAAATTCCCTGATAATCGCCACTGGACTTTCTGCTTGCGCGGTAAGGCAGGATAAGTCGCATTACTGATGGCTTCGCTATCATTGATTAATTTCACTTGCGACTTTGGCTGCTTTTTGTATGGTGAAGGATGCGCCACAGGATACTGGCGCGCATACACAGCACATCTCTTTGCAGGAAAAAAACGCTATGAAAAATGTTGGTTTTATCGGCTGGCGCGGAATGGTCGGCTCTGTTCTCATGCAACGCATGGTAGAGGAGCGCGATTTCGACGCTATTCGCCCTGTTTTCTTTTCTACCTCCCAGTTTGGACAGGCGGCGCCCACCTTCGGCGACACCTCCACCGGTACGCTACAGGACGCTTTTGATCTGGATGCGCTAAAAGCGCTCGATATCATCGTGACCTGCCAGGGCGGCGATTATACCAACGAAATTTATCCAAAGCTGCGCGAAAGCGGATGGCAGGGTTACTGGATTGATGCAGCTTCTACGCTGCGCATGAAAGATGATGCCATTATTATTCTCGACCCGGTCAACCAGGACGTGATTACCGACGGCCTGAACAATGGCGTGAAGACCTTTGTGGGCGGTAACTGTACCGTTAGCCTGATGTTGATGTCGCTGGGCGGTCTCTTTGCCCATAATCTCGTTGACTGGGTATCCGTCGCGACCTATCAGGCCGCCTCCGGCGGCGGCGCGCGCCATATGCGCGAGCTGTTAACCCAAATGGGTCAGTTGTATGGCCATGTCGCCGATGAACTGGCGACGCCGTCTTCCGCAATTCTTGATATTGAACGCAAAGTTACGGCATTGACCCGCAGCGGCGAGCTGCCGGTTGATAACTTTGGCGTACCGCTGGCGGGAAGCCTGATCCCCTGGATCGACAAACAGCTCGATAACGGCCAAAGCCGCGAAGAGTGGAAAGGCCAGGCGGAAACCAACAAGATTCTCAATACCGCCTCTGTAATTCCGGTTGATGGTTTGTGCGTGCGCGTCGGCGCGCTGCGCTGTCACAGCCAGGCGTTCACCATTAAGCTGAAAAAAGAGGTATCCATTCCGACGGTGGAAGAACTGCTGGCGGCACATAATCCGTGGGCGAAAGTGGTGCCGAACGATCGTGATATCACTATGCGCGAATTAACCCCGGCGGCGGTGACCGGCACGTTGACTACGCCGGTTGGTCGTCTGCGTAAGCTGAACATGGGGCCAGAGTTCTTGTCGGCGTTTACCGTAGGCGACCAGTTGTTATGGGGCGCCGCCGAGCCGCTGCGTCGAATGCTGCGCCAGTTGGCGTAGTAGCTATTGCAGCGCTTATCGGGCCTGCGTGTGGTTCTGTAGGCCGGATAAGGCGCGTCAGCGCCGCCATCCAGCAATATCCGCCAGATAAGGTGTAGTCGGCAAGCAGACGTCAGATTGATATGTAGGGTGCATCGTCACCCTTTTTTTTGCGTAATACAGGAGTAAACGCAGATGTTTCATTTTTATCAGGAGTTAAGCAGAGCATTGGCTATTCTTTAAGGGTAGCTTAATCCCACGGGTATTAAGCCTAACCTGAAGGTAGGACGACGCAGATAGGATGCACAGTGTGCTGCGCCGTTCAGGTCAAAGAAGTGTCACTACCTGATGTTGAATTCAGTGAGATGGAGTGACGCCACAAAACAGGATGACAAACCATGTCCAGTCGTATCGATAGAGACGTGATTAATGCGCTAATTGCAGGACATTTTGCGGACCCTTTTTCCGTACTCGGAATGCACCAGACCCAAGCCGGACTAGAAGTCCGCGCCCTATTACCTGACGCCACCGACGTATGGGTGATTGAACCCAAAACCGGACGTAAAGTCGGCAAACTGGAATGTCTCGACGCTCGCGGTTTTTTCTGCGGCGTTTTACCCCGACGTAAAAATTTCTTTCGCTATCAGCTCGCCGTGACCTGGCACGGACAGCAGAACCTCATCGACGATCCTTACCGTTTTGGTCCATTAATACAGGAAATGGATGTCTGGCTATTGTCGGAAGGCACCCACCTGCGTCCTTATGAAACGCTGGGCGCGCACGCCGATACGATGGATGGCGTCACCGGCACCCGTTTCTCCGTCTGGGCGCCTAATGCTCGTCGCGTTTCGGTTGTCGGGCAATTCAACTATTGGGATGGGCGTCGCCACCCGATGCGTCTGCGCAAAGAGAGCGGTATTTGGGAGCTGTTTATCCCCGGCGCGCATAATGGACAACTGTATAAATTCGAGCTGCTTGATGCGAATGGTAATCTGCGCATTAAAGCCGATCCCTATGCTTTTGAGGCGCAGATGCGTCCGGAAACGGCGTCGATGATTTGCGGACTGCCGGAGAAAGTGACGCCAAGCGAAGAACGACAAAAAGCCAATCAGTTTGATGCGCCGATCTCGATTTATGAGGTGCATTTAGGTTCATGGCGCCGCCATACGGATAACAATTTCTGGCTGAGCTATCGTGAGCTGGCGGATCAGCTTGTGCCTTACGCCAAATGGATGGGCTTTACGCACCTTGAACTCTTGCCGGTCAACGAACATCCGTTTGACGGCAGTTGGGGCTACCAGCCGACCGGCCTCTACGCGCCGACCCGCCGCTTTGGTACGCGGGACGACTTCCGCTATTTCATCAATGCGGCCCATGCGGCGGGCCTTAACGTCATTCTCGACTGGGTGCCGGGCCATTTCCCGTCCGATGAATTTAGCCTCGCGGAGTTTGACGGCACCCACCTCTATGAGCACAGCGACCCGCGCGAGGGCTATCACCAGGACTGGAATACGCTGATCTACAACTATGGTCGTCGTGAAGTCAGTAATTATCTGGTGGGTAACGCCCTGTACTGGATGGAGCGTTTTGGGATTGATGCGCTGCGTGTCGATGCGGTGGCCTCTATGATCTACCGCGACTACAGCCGCAAAGAGGGCGAGTGGATACCGAACGAGTTCGGCGGTCGTGAAAACCTGGAAGCCATTGAGTTTCTGCGTAATACCAACCGCATTATTGGCGAGCAGGTGCCCGGCGCGGTCAGCATGGCGGAAGAGTCGACAGACTTCTCTGGCGTGACGCGTCCACCGGAAACGGGCGGCCTGGGGTTCTGGTACAAGTGGAACCTGGGCTGGATGCACGACACGCTGGACTATATGAAGCTGGACCCAGTGTACCGCCAGTATCATCACGACAAGCTGACCTTTGGTATGTTGTACAACCATACCGAAAACTTTGTTCTGCCGCTGTCGCACGATGAGGTGGTTCACGGCAAGAAATCCATTCTCGATCGTATGCCGGGCGATGCGTGGCAAAAATTCGCCAACCTGCGCGCCTACTATGGCTGGATGTGGGCCTTTCCCGGCAAGAAACTGCTGTTTATGGGGAATGAGTTTGCCCAGGGACGCGAGTGGAACCATGACGCCAGCCTCGACTGGCACCTGCTGGAGGGGGGCGATAACTGGCACCACGGGGTTCAGCGTCTGGTACGCGATCTCAACCACACCTATCGCCACCATAAAGCGTTGCATGAGCTGGATTTCGATGCTTACGGCTTTGAGTGGTTGGTGGTCGATGACAATGAACGCTCGGTACTGATTTTTGTACGCCGTGATAAAGCCGGTAACGAGATCATCGTCGCCAGCAACTTTACGCCCGTTCCTCGCCACGACTACCGCTTTGGCATCAACCAGCCGGGACGCTGGCGTGAAATTCTCAATACTGATTCGATGCATTATCACGGTAGCAACACCGGCAACGGCGGCGTGGTGCACAGCGATGAGATCGAAAGCCATGGCCGTCAGCACTCTCTTAGCCTGACGTTACCGCCGTTGGCGACGATCTGGCTGATGCGGGAGGGGGAATGACGCAGCTTGCGATCGGCGAAGCAACGCCGCATGGCGCAACGTATGACGGTCATGGCGTGAATTTCACGCTCTTTTCCGCCCATGCGGAGCGCGTAGAGCTGTGCGTTTTTGATTCCCGAGGGAATGAGCGCCGCTATGACCTGCCAGGACGTCGCGGCGATGTCTGGCATGGTTATCTGGCAGGCGCCAGGCCTGGTTTGCGCTATGGCTATCGCGTACATGGCCCGTGGCAGCCAGCGCAGGGGCATCGGTTTAATCCGGCGAAGTTACTGCTTGATCCTTATGCGCGCCGGGTCGAGGGCGAACTAAAAGATCATCCGCTGTTGCACGGCGGACACGATGAACCGGACTACCGCGATAACGCGGCGGTGGCGCCGAAAAGCGTGATAATCAGCGACCATTATGACTGGGAAGATGACGCCGCGCCGCGCACGCCGTGGGGAAAAACGGTCATCTATGAAGCGCATGTCAAAGGGCTTACCTACCTGCATCCGGAACTCCCCCAGGAGATACGCGGCACCTATAAAGCACTCGGTCATCCGGTCATGGTGGCGTACTTCAAACAGCTTGGCATTACGGCGCTGGAACTGTTGCCGGTGGCGCAGTTTGCCAGCGAGCCGCGCCTGCAACGTATGGGGCTGACCAATTATTGGGGTTATAACCCGATGGCGATGTTCGCGCTGCATCCCGCCTGGGCCAGTTCGCCCGAGACGGCGCTGGACGAGTTTCGCGACGCGGTGAAAGCGCTGCATCGCGCGGGGATTGAGGTCATTCTGGACATCGTATTAAACCATAGCGCCGAGCTGGATCTGGACGGTCCAACCTTCTCCCTGCGCGGAATTGATAACCGTAGCTATTATTGGATAAGGGACGATGGCGATTATCACAACTGGACGGGGTGCGGCAACACGCTCAATTTAAGCCATCCTGGCGTGGTGGAATACGCGTGCGAGTGTTTGCGCTATTGGGTGGAAACCTGTCATGTCGATGGTTTTCGTTTTGATTTGGCGTCCGTCATGGGGCGCACGCCGACGTTTCGCCAGGATGCGCCGCTGTTCGCCGCGATTAAAGCGTGTCCTGTGTTATCAACGGTCAAGCTGATTGCTGAACCGTGGGATATTGGCGAGGGCGGCTATCAGGTCGGGAATTTTCCGCCACCGTTTGCCGAGTGGAACGATCATTTTCGCGATGCGGCCCGCCGATTCTGGTTGCCGCGTAACCTGACGACCGGGGAGTTTGCCTGTCGTTTCGCCGCTTCCAGCGATGTGTTTAAACGCAATGGTCGCGCGCCCGGCGCCTCTGTCAATCTGCTCACGGCGCATGACGGTTTTACGCTCCGGGACTGCGTCTGTTTCAATCAGAAACACAATGAGGCGAACGGTGAGGAAAATCGCGACGGCACCAACAGCAATTACAGCGACAATCATGGTAAAGAAGGATTAGGCGGTCCGCTTGATTTAATGGAGCGGCGGCGCGACAGCATTCATGCCCTGCTGGCGACGCTACTGCTCTCTCAGGGAACGCCGATGCTGCTGGCAGGCGATGAACATGGCCATAGCCAGCACGGCAACAATAACGCCTACTGTCAGGATAATGCCTTAACCTGGCTGGACTGGCAGCAGGCAAACCGTGGGTTAACCACGTTTACCGCCGCGCTGATTCGTTTGCGTCAGCAGATACCGGCTTTAACCGGCAATAGCTGGTGGGAAGAAGGCGATGGCAACGTGCGTTGGCTGAATAAAAACGCGCAACCCTTGAGTGCGGATGAGTGGCAAAACGGGCCTAAGCTGATGCAAATTCTGTTGTCGGACCGTTTTCTGATTGCGATAAATGCCACGCTTGAGGTGACAGATATAGTTTTACCCGAAGGGGAATGGCGCGCCGTTCCCCCATTCGCTGGAGAGGATAATCCGGTGATAACGGCGGTCTGGCAGGGACCTGCGCATGGACTGTGTGTGTTCCAGAGAGGATAAAAAAGGAGTTAATCATGGTGAGTTTAGAGAAGAACGATCGTGTAATGTTGGCGCGCCAGCTGCCACTGAAATCTGTTGCCCTAATCCTGGCTGGTGGCCGCGGCACGCGTCTAAAAGATTTAACGAACAAACGCGCCAAACCAGCCGTCCACTTTGGTGGGAAGTTCCGCATCATCGATTTCGCCTTATCTAATTGTCTGAACTCCGGGATTCGCCGTATCGGCGTGATCACTCAGTATCAGTCCCACACGCTGGTGCAGCACATTCAGCGCGGCTGGTCACTGTTTAGCGAAGAGATGAACGAATTTGTCGATCTGCTGCCAGCTCAACAGCGTATGAAGGGCGAAAACTGGTATCGCGGCACGGCAGACGCGGTGACCCAGAACCTGGATATTATTCGTCGCTATAAAGCGGAATATGTCGTCATCCTGGCAGGCGATCATATCTATAAGCAGGACTACTCGCGTATGTTGATCGATCACGTTGAAAAGGGCGCGCGTTGCACGGTGGCCTGTATGCCGGTGCCGATCAAAGAAGCGACGGCGTTCGGCGTGATGGCGGTCGATGAAAGCGACAAGATTATTGATTTTGTCGAAAAACCGGCGAATCCCCCCGCAATGCCTGGTGACGCCAGCAAATCGCTGGCCAGTATGGGCATTTACGTTTTTGACGCCGATTACCTGTATGAATTGCTGGCGGCAGACGATAAAGATGACGCTTCCAGCCACGATTTCGGTAAAGACATTATCCCCAAAATCACCCGCGAAGGTATGGCTTACGCGCATCCTTTCCCGCTCTCCTGCGTGCAGTCCGATCCGCAAGCCGAACCGTACTGGCGCGATGTAGGTACGCTGGAAGCTTACTGGAAGGCGAACCTGGATTTAGCCTCGGTGACGCCGGAGCTGGATATGTATGACCAGAACTGGCCTATTCGTACGCATATGGAATCGCTACCGCCTGCGAAATTCGTGCAGGACCGCTCCGGTAGCCACGGTATGACGCTGAACTCGCTGGTCTCCGGCGGCTGCATTATCTCCGGTTCGGTGGTGGTGCAATCTGTGCTCTTCCCACGGGTGAGAATAAATTCTTTTTGTAATATTGATTCGGCAGTGTTGTTACCTGAGGTTTGGGTAGGACGCTCCTGCCGTTTACGTCGCTGTGTTATTGACCGTGCCTGTATTATCCCGGAAGGCATGGTGATTGGTGAAAATGCGGAAGAGGACGCTCGTCGTTTCTACCGTTCAGAAGAAGGTATTGTACTGGTCACGCGTGAAATGCTGCGCAAACTGCAGGTCAAACAGGAGCGATAATGCAGGTTTTACATGTATGTTCAGAGATGTTCCCCCTGCTGAAGACTGGGGGTCTGGCGGATGTGATAGGCGCGTTGCCTGCGGCACAAATTGCGGATGGTGTTGATGTTCGCGTTCTGCTTCCAGGGTTTCCCGATATCCGTCGGGGGATACCCGACGCGCATGTGGTGAGCCGCCGCGATACTTTCGCAGGTAAGATATCGCTGCTGTTCGGGCATTATAACGGCGTGGGCATTTATCTGATCGACGCGCCGCATCTGTACGAGCGTCCAGGCAGTCCCTATCACGATACGAATTTATATGCTTATACCGATAACGTGCTGCGCTTTGCCCTGTTAGGGTGGGTCGGCTGTGAAATGGCCTGCGGACTTGATCCATTCTGGCGCCCCGACGTGGTGCACGCCCATGACTGGCACGCCGGGCTGGCGCCCGCCTATCTGGCGGCGCGCGGGCGGCCGGCGAAATCGGTCTTTACCGTACACAACCTGGCCTATCAAGGCATGTTTTATGCAAAGCATATGGATGACATCGAACTGCCGTGGTCATTCTTTAATATGCATGGGCTGGAGTTCAACGGACAACTCTCCTTTTTGAAGGCCGGTTTGTACTATGCCGACCATATTACGGCGGTGAGCCCGACCTATGCGCGTGAAATTACTGAACCGCAGTTTGCTTATGGTATGGAAGGGCTGCTGCGCCAGCGTCATCTGGAAGGGCGCTTGTCCGGCATACTGAACGGCGTGGATGAGAAGATCTGGAACCCGGAATCCGATCTGCTGCTGGCGTCGCGCTACACGCGCGATACCCTGGAAGAGAAGGCGGAAAACAAACGTCAGCTACAAATTGCGATGGGGTTGAAGGTTAACGACAAAGTGCCGCTGTTCGCCGTGGTAAGCCGTCTGACCAACCAGAAAGGTCTGGATCTGGTGCTGGAGGCGTTACCGGGGCTGCTGGAGCAGGGCGGGCAGTTGGCGCTACTCGGCGCGGGCGATCCGGTGCTTCAGGAGGGGTTCCTCGCGGCGGCGGCGGAACACCCAGGGCAGGTTGGCGTACAGATCGGCTATCACGAAGCTTTCTCGCATCGCATTATGGGCGGCGCGGACGTCATTCTGGTGCCCAGTCGTTTCGAACCGTGCGGCTTAACGCAGTTATATGGCTTAAAGTATGGCACGCTGCCTCTGGTGCGGCGTACCGGGGGGTTGGCCGATACGGTCTCCGACAGTTCGCTGGAAAATCTGGCGGACGGTATCGCCAGCGGTTTTGTCTTCGAAGACAGTAACGCCTGGTCGTTGCTACGCGCGATTCGGCGTGCTTTTGTGTTGTGGTCACGGCCTTCGCTTTGGCGGTTTGTACAACGGCAGGCGATGGCGATGGATTTTAGCTGGCAAGTTGCCGCGAAATCATACCGCGAGCTGTACTATCGCTTGAAATAGTCATCCAGGAATCATTTATATGAATGCTCCGTTTACTTATGCATCGCCCACACTCAGCGTTGAGGCGCTTAAGCATTCTATTGCCTATAAGCTGATGTTTACGATTGGTAAAGACCCGGTCATTGCCAATAAACATGAATGGCTGAACGCCACATTGTTCGCGGTGCGCGATCGTCTGGTGGAGCGCTGGCTGCGTTCTAATCGAGCCCAATTATCGCAGGAAACCCGGCAGGTTTATTACCTGTCGATGGAGTTTTTGATTGGTCGTACCCTCTCTAACGCGCTGCTTTCGCTGGGCATTTATGACGACGTTAAAGGCGCGCTGGAGGCCATGGGCTTAGATCTCGAAGAGCTGATCGATGAAGAGAATGACCCAGGGCTTGGCAACGGCGGCTTAGGACGGCTGGCGGCTTGCTTCCTGGACTCGCTGGCGACGCTAGGATTACCGGGTCGCGGGTATGGCATTCGCTACGATTACGGCATGTTTAAGCAGAATATTGTCGACGGGCGGCAAAAAGAATCTCCGGATTACTGGCTGGAATATGGCAACCCGTGGGAGTTCAAGCGCCACAATACACGCTATAAAGTGCTTTTTGGCGGGCGCATTCAGCAGGAAGGTAAAAAAGCGCGCTGGATTGAGACGGAAGAGATTCTGGCCGTCGCGTATGATCAGATCATCCCCGGTTACGACACCGACGCCACTAACACACTGCGGCTGTGGAATGCGCAGGCCAGTAGTGAAATCAACCTCGGTAAATTCAACCAGGGCGACTACTTTGCGGCGGTGGAAGATAAAAACCACTCTGAGAACGTTTCACGGGTGCTCTACCCGGACGATTCCACCTATTCCGGACGAGAGCTACGCCTGCGTCAGGAGTATTTTCTGGTCTCGGCGACAGTGCAGGATATCCTGCACCGTCATTATCAACTGCATAAAACCTATGAGAATCTGGCGGATAAAATCGCCATTCACCTCAACGATACCCATCCGGTGCTGTCAATTCCGGAGCTGATGCGTCTGCTGATCGATGAACATAAATTTAGCTGGGACGACGCGTTTGAGGTGTGCTGTCAGGTCTTCTCTTATACCAACCATACGCTGATGAGCGAGGCGCTGGAAACCTGGCCTGTCGATATGCTGGGGAAAATTCTGCCCCGTCACCTGCAGATTATCTTCGAGATTAACGACTATTTCCTGAAAACGTTGCAGGAGCAATATCCCAACGATACCAGCCTGCTTGGTCGCGCGTCGATTATTGATGAGTCGAACGGTCGCCGGGTACGGATGGCCTGGCTGGCGGTGGTGGTCAGCCATAAAGTCAACGGCGTTTCTGAACTCCATTCCAACCTGATGGTGCAGTCGCTGTTCGCGGATTTTGCGAAGATTTTCCCGACCCGTTTTTGTAACGTCACTAACGGCGTTACGCCGCGCCGCTGGCTGGCGTTGGCAAACCCGCCGCTGTCTGACGTGCTGGATGAGAATATTGGTCGTACCTGGCGTACCGATCTTAGTCAGCTCAGCGAGCTGAAACAGCATTGTGATTATCCGCTGGTCAATCATGCGGTGCGTCAGGCGAAGCTGGAAAATAAAAAACGGCTGGCGGTAGTGATAGCGCAACAACTGAATGTGGTGGTAAACCCTAAAGCGTTATTTGACGTGCAGATTAAGCGTATTCACGAATACAAGCGGCAGTTGATGAACGTACTGCATGTCATTACCCGCTATAACCGCATTAAAGAAAATCCGGAGGCCGACTGGGTGCCGCGGGTGAATATTTTTGCCGGTAAGGCGGCTTCCGCCTATTACATGGCAAAACACATTATTCATCTGATCAACGACGTAGCGAAAGTGATTAACAACGATCCGCAGATTGGCGACAAGCTGAAAGTAGTGTTTATCCCGAACTACAGCGTCAGCCTGGCGCAGGTAATCATTCCCGCTGCTGACCTGTCTGAGCAGATTTCGCTGGCAGGGACAGAAGCTTCCGGCACCAGTAATATGAAATTTGCCCTGAACGGCGCGCTCACCATTGGTACGCTGGATGGCGCGAACGTTGAGATGCAGGAGCATGTCGGCGAGGAGAATATCTTTATCTTCGGTAATACTGCCGAAGAGGTGGAAGCGTTGCGCAGGCAGGGTTATAAGCCTCGCGACTATTATGAAAAAGATGAAGAGCTACATCAGGTACTGACGCAGATTGGTAGCGGCGTCTTTAATCCGGAAGAGCCAGGTCGTTACCGCGATCTGGTAGATTCGCTGATTAACTTTGGCGATCACTATCAGGTGCTGGCGGACTACCGCAGCTACGTGGACTGCCAGGATAAGGTGGATGAGTTGTATCGTCGCCCGGAAGAGTGGACGACGAAAGCGATGCTCAACATTGCCAATATGGGCTACTTCTCATCGGACAGAACCATCAAAGAGTATGCCGAAAATATCTGGCATATTGATCCGGTGCGGTTGTAAATCCCGATGCCGGCGGCGCTTCGCTTGCCCGGCCTACGTTTATGTATCCTTGTAGGCCGGATCAGGCGTTAGCCGCCATCCGGCATTTTTCTCAGGACGCCAGTGAAAGCTGGTGTTTCTCAACATACGCCGCCAGCCACTGGGTGATGCGGGATTGCTGCTCGGCGGTCAGCCACATGCCTTCTTTGGTGCGACGCCAGATAGCGTCTTCAGTACGGCGCACCCATTCGTGATCCACCAGGTACTTGAGTTCCGCTTCGTAAAACTCATGACCGAAATCTTCGCCTAAATCAAGCAGTGACGTAGCTTCGCCGAGAATCCACTCCGTGTTGCTACCGTAAGTGCGCGAATAGTGGCGCGCCAGCGATTCCGTCAGGAACGGATAACGACGACGCAGCTTCGCCGCGTAATCTTCGCGGCTGCCGTCGATGTCGCCGCCGGGCAGTACGCACGTTTTGGTCCATGCCGGCCCGATGCCTGGATAATAAGACGCCAGTTTTTCCATCGCGTGTTCGGCCAGCTTACGGTAGGTCGTGAGCTTACCGCCAAACACGGAAAGCAGCGGCGCTTTGCCGTTTTCATCATGGATATCCAGGGTATAATCGCGAGTGATCGCCTGCGGTGAGTCGGACTCATCATCGCACAGCGGACGGACGCCGGAGTACGTCCAGACGATGTCATCGCGCCCCAGTTGTTTCTGGAAGTGCGCGTTATAGACCTTCAACAGGTAATTAATTTCGCTCTCTTCGATTTTTACCGCTTTCGGATCGCCTTTATATTCGACATCGGTTGTGCCAATGATCGAAAACTCCTCCATCCACGGAATGACAAAGACGATACGTTTATCTTCGTTTTGCAGAATATACGCCTGCTTCTGATTATGGACGCGCGGCACGACGATATGGCTGCCTTTGATCAGGCGGATGCCATACGGTGACGGCAGATGCATCCCTTCGTCGAAGAACTGTTTGACCCACGGTCCGGTGGCGTTAACCAGTCCGCGCGCCTGCCAGACATATTTTTTACCGGTGTCGATATCTTCCGCTTCGACAATCCACAGGCCATTTTCCCGACGAGCGGCGGTTGCGCGAGTACGGGTAAGGACTTCGCCGCCTTTACGCACCACCATCTGTGCGTTAGCCAGCACCAGACGCGCATCGTCTACCCAACAGTCGGAGTATTCGAATCCGCGCACGATTTCAGGTTTGAGTACCGAATCTGCGCCAAACCGCACACCGGTGGAACCGGGTAAACTGGTACGTTTTCCGAGGTGATCGTACATAAACAGACCGATACGGATCATCCAGGCCGGACGTAAATGCGGGCGGTGCGGCAGACGAAAACGCATCGGGAAGGCGATGTGCGGCGCCATTTTCAACAGCACTTCACGTTCTGCCAGCGCTTCGCTGACCAGACGGAACTCGTAGTGTTCAAGGTAGCGTAAGCCGCCGTGGATAAGTTTCGAACTGGCGGAAGAGGTTGCGCAGGCCAAATCCTGCGCTTCCAGCATGAGTACGGACAAACCGCGTCCGGCGGCATCAGCCGCGATGCCTGCACCGTTAATGCCCCCGCCTATCACGATCAGATCTTTGGTTTCCATGCTGCCCTCTTGCACTTTCGTTAAAGTTCAAAAATGTTCGTTATCGAACATAATAGCAAAGAAACGCGCTATTGGTAACATCGAAAAAACATTTTAGAGTGATATGTATAACATTATGGCGTTAAGCTACTCCGTCAACGTACACTGGGCGATAAAATGCCTTAATTGGCTTCACCGGCAATAATGAAAGAGCGATTCATGGAACAATTTGAATGTATCACTGTAGAAGAGGCGTATCAGAAACTGCACCAGGGCGCGGCGGTGCTGGTCGATATTCGCGATCCGCAAAGTTATGCCATGGGTCATGCGCCGCAGGCGTTTCACTTGACTAACGATACGCTGGGCGCGTTTATGCGTGAGCATGGTTTCGATACCGCCGTGATGGTAATGTGCTATCACGGCAACAGTAGTAAAGGCGCCGCGCAGTATCTGCTCCAGCAAGGCTATGATGCGGTTTACAGCATTGACGGCGGGTTTGAGGCCTGGCATCGCCGTTTCCCTGCCGATGTCGCAAATGGCGCGTAATCCCATAAAGATGCAGCCTCCGACGAGAAGGGTATATATACTGTCTTCTTTTGTATGGACTAAGCGACAGCAATAATGTTGATGATTACTTCCTTTGCGAATCCTCGCGTGGCGCAGGCATTTGTTGATTACATGGCCACCCAGGGCGTCATTCTTACTATTCAGCAACATAATCAAAGCGATATCTGGTTGGCGGATGAATCGCAGGCCGAACGTGTGCGGGTCGAGCTGGCGCGGTTTATAGAAAATCCCGGCGATCCGCGTTATCTGGCGGCTAGCTGGCAGTCCGGGCAGACGAACAGCGGACTACGCTATCGCCGTTTTCCCTTTCTCGCCACGCTGCGTGAACGAGCCGGCCCTGTTACCTGGATCGTGATGCTCGCCTGCGTGCTGGTCTATATCGCGATGAGTCTCATCGGCGATCAGACGGTGATGGTGTGGCTGGCGTGGCCGTTCGATCCGGTTTTAAAATTTGAATTCTGGCGCTACTTCACCCATATCTTTATGCACTTTTCACTGATGCATATTCTTTTTAACCTGCTGTGGTGGTGGTATCTCGGCGGGGCGGTAGAGAAGCGCCTGGGCAGCGGTAAATTAATCGTCATTACGGTGATAAGCGCGCTACTAAGCGGCTATGTACAGCAGAAATTTAGCGGCCCGTGGTTTGGCGGGCTGTCTGGCGTCGTCTATGCGCTGATGGGTTACGTGTGGCTGCGCGGAGAGCGCGATCCGCAAAGCGGAATTTACCTCCAGCGCGGCTTAATTATTTTTGCATTATTGTGGATAGTCGCTGGTTGGTTTGACTGGTTTGGCATGTCTATGGCGAACGGCGCGCACATCGCCGGGCTTATCGTCGGTTTAGCGATGGCCTTTGTTGATACGCTGAATGCGCGAAAACGAACGTGAGGCGTATCCGGCCTGTGGTCGAGATATTTTTCCAGGCCGGGTAGGGCGAATGCCGCTATCCGGCGCAAGGTTGGTTACTTTCAGAGATTATTCATGAAACAAACACAACGGCATGACGCGATCATTGAACTGGTGAAAAAACAGGGGTACGTCAGTACGGAAGAGCTGGTGGAGCATTTTTCTGTCAGCCCGCAAACCATTCGTCGGGATCTTAACGATCTGGCGGAACAGAATATGATTTTGCGCCACCACGGCGGCGCGGCGTTGCCCTCCAGCTCGGTGAACACGCCGTGGCACGATCGTAAGGCGACGCAAACGGAAGAAAAAGAGCGCATCGCTCGCAAAGTCGCGGCCCAGATCCCCAATGGTTCAACGCTGTTTATTGATATCGGCACGACGCCGGAAGCCGTAGCGCACGCCCTGTTAGGGCACAGTAATTTGCGGATCGTGACCAACAATTTGAACGTAGCGAACACGCTAATGGCGAAAGAGGATTTTCGTATTATCCTCGCCGGCGGCGAACTCCGCAGCCGCGACGGCGGCATTATTGGCGAAGCGACGCAGGACTTTATCGCCCAGTTCCGTCTCGATTTCGGCATTCTCGGTATTAGCGGTATTGATAGTGACGGCTCATTGCTGGAATTTGACTACCATGAGGTACGCACCAAGCGCGCAATTATCGAAAATTCGCGCCATGTGATGCTGGTGGTGGATCACTCTAAATTTGGTCGTAATGCGATGGTAAACATGGGCAGCATTAGTATGGTCGATGCGGTCTACACCGATACCCTGCCGCCGCCGGGCGTGATGCAGGTGATTGCCGACCACCATATTCAATTAGAGCTGTGCTAAAGAGACTGTCTTATCAGGCCTACACTCTGCGCGTGATCGTAGGCCTGATAAGCTCATCAGGCACACGTTAAACCCCATACCCCATCATCTTCAGCAACTGCTGCGCGTGCTGTACCGCGTCCTGACGGTGCGCGACGCCGAGTTTCTGGTAGAGGTTGCGGATATGCGTCTTAATGGTGGTCGCGGCCACCGCCAGTTCGCCAGCAATCTGTTCGTTGCTGTAACCGGAATAGATAAGCCCTAACACCTGCCATTCACGCTGGGTGAGCGGGCTGGTGCGAATAAGCTCCGGGACATCCGGATGGTTAAGCAGGCGCTCGACGAAGCCTTCGTCAAAATGGGCGAATTTATGCCGGTGATGTTGGTTAATCTCTCGCAGGATGCGCTGCGCGCGATGCTGCTCCATCTCCGGCAGCGTATTGAGCTGGATAAGCTGACGCAATTGTTGCGCCATGGCTTCGCCTTCAATCACAAAATGGCTGATAAATCCGGTCCGGTTGGCGAGCTGTAAGGCATCAAGCAATACGCGCTGGGCGTCGTTTTTCCGCCCGGATTGCCAGTAAAGCTGATTGAGTAACAGCAGATTGCGGTTTAAATCGCTCATTAAGCGCAGGCTACGGGCATTCTCATTTAACTCTTCCAGCACGATTTCCGCAGGCTCGAATTCGCCCAGCAGGATCTGCGCGCGGGCGATATTCCGCCATTGCCCTTGCAGAAAATGGTTATTGGCAAACGCCGGTTTGGGCGTATGACGTAACCAGTTGGCGGCGGATTTTTTGTCGCCGGTTAACTGCCAGTAAATGACACGCACCTTATCGGCGTTAGAGATCCAGTCGCAGTGATAACGACCATTGCCTAATAAATTTTCCAGTCGGTTAAGCTGACTACGGGCATTATCCAGATCGCCGCGCGCCAGCGAGCACTGCACCAGTAACGTCAGGCACTGCAACTGTTGTTGCGGCTGGAAGGTGGACAGCACAGCGATACCGCTGCGCGCCGAGGCTTCCGCTTCGTCAAGGCGCGCCCACGCCCACAGCAATTGCGCGCGGATACGTACCAGAAACTCATGCATCGGCAGTTGTTCCAGATGTTGCTCTTTGATCAACTGGAAGGCTCGCTCCTGCGTTTCCCATGCGGCCTGCAGGAATCCCTGGGCGAACTGAATTTCGCTTTGTTGAATTAAGCTCCACAGCGCGTAATGCCAGACGTCATGATGGCGCGCCATTTGTTCGGTTTGCTGCATCAGCGATAAAGACTGGCTGAGATCGCCTTTACAGTGCAGCACTTCTCCGTGAACGGAGGTCGCGACAATACGGCTATAAAACCAGGCGAGAGGAAGCTCATCCAGCGCCAGTTTCGCCAGCCGCTCTGCCTCTTCTGGATTGCCGTCGTTGATGGCGACCTGGGCGCGCAGCGCGTTAAATTCAGCATGCAGCGTGCCGTCCATGACCCCTTTGATCTCTTGCTCGGCGCGCGCCAGCAACGTATTCACTTCGCTGTAGCGGTGTTGGCTTTGCATCAGCCAGGCCTGTAACAACACCAGCCGCGGATTTTCCAGCAGGCTTTCCCACGGCAGCGCTTTTAATGACTCTTCCAGCAGCGCCAGTTCACTGTGATTAAACAGCCCCCACGCATGATTAAGCAGGATATCGCGCAGCATTTGCGCGTCACCCGCCGCCAGCGCATGATGTATAGCTTCGCTGGGAAAACCTTGTTCCATCCAGCTTTCCGCGGCCGCGCGGTGGATCTCCGGCAGTTCCGCCGCCAGTTCCCACTGGCAACGCTGGCGCAGAAAGCTACCAAACAACGGGTGATAGCTAAACCACTCGCCCGTGTCGTCCATGCGTTGTAGGAATAACCCCTGACGCTCAATCTCCTCCAGCCGCATCTGGCCGTTTTCTTCGCCGGTCACACGCACGATCAACGCGTCATTCATTGAGCGTAAGATCGCGCTTTTAAGTAAGAAATGTCGGGTGCTGACATCCACATTATCCAGTACTTCGTCCACCAGATAATCAGAAAGGTGGCTGGCATTAATCCCGGCAAGACGGCGGGCGGAGTGATGCGCAGAGGTATGGTTCTGGCGCGCGGAGAGGGCGATCAACTGTAGCGCAGTGGCCCAACCGGCCACATCATCGCACATGCGGCTGCTCTCAGCGGCTTCAATGGGCGACGAAAGACGACGGTCAAAAAATTGCTTTGCTTCCTGATGGTTAAAAGCCAACTGCTGGCTACCGATTTCCAACAGCTGATCGCGCACGCGCAGGTTAGCGATGCCCAGTTGCGGCAAATTACGCGATAACACCACCAGGGTGAAATTTTCCGGCTGATGCCGTAAGAAAAAGCGCATCGCGTCGTGAATCACCGGATTGGTAATCAAATGGTAGTCGTCAATCACCAGATAAAGCGGGCGATGCCACTGCGCCAGTTCAATAAAGAGCTGTGCGAAGAGAGACGTCAGGCTGGCATACTGACGTTTTTGCGCCATCGCTTCGCTGGTAGAGCAGTGTCCGCCGGTGGCCTGTTGGATAGCGGCAATTAAGTAACTGGCGAATCGCTCTTGCTGGTTATCGCCTTCGTCGAGAGAGTACCAGCCTAATTCATTTTTGCCCGCCGCCCACTGTGAGACAAGCGTGGTTTTCCCATAGCCAGCAGGACTGGTTACCAGGGCGAGCCTGAAATTGTTCGCGCCGGAAAGTTTAGCCAACAGCCGCTCACGAACCACGGTATGGTCGAGACGAACCGGACGACTTAATTTAGACGGAATCAACATAGCAATCACTTCACTGTGGGAAATGGGGGGAACTGCGATTTTTTTTGCGCTTCGTAATTAATAGATATAAGGTCGGCCAGAAAGCATTTTAATGCAAGCTAAGCAGACTTTTTATGTGTCTGAATTTGCACTCTGTCACAATTCTAAATAACGGTATTAAAAAAGTATTCGGCGCGGTTGAAACGAGCGTCAGAGCTGGGCTGAGGACATATTTCCGTTGTTATAAATAATGTCCTGGACATGATGCGGATTTAACACAATGGCGATACCAGGCGTTTAATTAATTATGTTTAGTGAGTGAATCTCCCGCCGCTGAATATTTCAGGTAAGAAACTATTTTGGCGTTCATATAATCTTTCGAAAATACCCCTTCGCGATTTACTGTTATTTCTGTTTATTCATTTGATTATGCGTAACACTGGGTGTCGTTGACAGGAATCGGCGCGTTTATACAGGGGTAAGTGGCGGCGATCACACTTTTATGCTCATCCCCGCTCCTCCTCCCTCCCTAATCATTGCCGGGA
The DNA here is from genome assembly GCF_046551535.1 of Salmonella sp. SAL04162. Lineage (NCBI taxonomy): Bacteria > Pseudomonadati > Pseudomonadota > Gammaproteobacteria > Enterobacterales > Enterobacteriaceae > Salmonella > Salmonella sp. SAL04162. The sequence goes on along the minus strand of NZ_JBGDVX010000003.1, from coordinate 103,378 downwards.
GGAGGAAGGTCAACATCGAGCCTGGCAAACTAGCGATAACGTTGTTTTATTACCCGAGGACGGATTTCCTATGTCACAGCCAACCTTCAATAAAGATCAATTCCAGGCCGCCCTGACGCGTCAGTGGCAGCGTTTCGGTTTACTGTCGGCGTCCGACATGACGCCTCGTCAGTGGTGGCAGGCCGTTAGCGGCGCGCTGGCGGAATTACTGAGCGCGCAACCGGTAGCGCAGCCGACGAAAGGCCAGCGTCATGTGAACTACATTTCGATGGAGTTTTTGATTGGCCGCCTGACGGGAAATAACCTGTTAAATCTGGGGTGGTACCAGGACGTTAGCGATGTGCTGAAAGCGCACGATATTAATCTGACCGATCTGCTGGAAGAGGAAGTCGATCCGGCGCTCGGCAACGGTGGTTTGGGTCGTCTGGCCGCCTGTTTCCTCGATTCGATGGCCACCGTCGGGCAGCCCGCTATGGGCTATGGTCTGAACTACCAGTATGGGCTGTTCCGTCAGTCATTTGTTGAAGGCAAGCAGATGGAAGCGCCGGATGACTGGCATCGCGGCAGCTATCCGTGGTTCCGCCACAACGAGGCGCTGGACGTCCAGGTTGGGATCGGCGGTAAAGTCACCAAAGAAGGGAGCTGGGAGCCAGGTTTTGTGATTACAGGCCAGGCCTGGGATCTGCCGGTGTTAGGCTATCGTAACGGTGTCGCGCAACCGCTGCGTTTGTGGCAGGCGACCCACGCGCATCCGTTTGATCTGACCAAATTCAACGACGGCGCTTTCCTGCGGGCGGAACAGCAGGGTATCGATGCGGAAAAATTGACGAAGGTGCTTTATCCCAACGATAACCACACGGCGGGCAAAAAACTGCGCCTGATGCAGCAATACTTCCAGTGCGCCTGCTCGGTAGCGGATATTCTGCGTCGCCATCATCTGGCCGGACGCAAACTGCATGAGCTGGCGGATTATGAGGTCATTCAGCTAAATGATACCCACCCGACTATTGCCATTCCGGAACTGCTGCGCGTGCTGATTGACGAGCACCAGCTGAGCTGGGATGACGCCTGGGCTATCACCAGCAAAACCTTCGCCTACACCAACCATACCCTGATGCCGGAAGCGCTGGAGTGCTGGGACGAGAGGTTAATCAAAGCGCTGTTGCCGCGTCATATGCAGATTATCAAGCAGATTAACGATCGCTTTAAGACGCTGGTCGATAACACCTGGCCTGGTGATAAGCAGGTATGGGCAAAACTGGCGGTGGTGCATGACCGTCAGGTGCGCATGGCCAATATGTGCGTGGTCAGCGGCTTTGCGGTCAACGGTGTGGCGGCGCTGCACTCCGATCTGGTGGTGAAAGATCTGTTCCCGGAATATCACCAACTTTGGCCGAACAAATTCCACAATGTCACCAACGGCATTACGCCGCGTCGCTGGATCAAACAGTGCAATCCGCAGCTTGCGGCGTTGCTGGATAAAACGCTGAAAAAAGAGTGGGCTAACGATCTCGACCAGTTGATCAACCTCGAAAAATACGCTGACGATGCGAAGTTCCGTCAGCAGTATCGCGACATCAAACGGGCGAACAAAGAACGGCTGGTGAAATTCATCAAGGCCCGTACCGGGATTGAGATTTCGAGCCATGCGATTTTTGATATTCAGATCAAACGCCTGCATGAGTACAAGCGTCAGCATCTGAATCTGTTGCATATTCTGGCGCTGTACAAAGAGATCCGCGAAAACCCGCTGGCCGACCGCGTACCGCGCGTATTCCTGTTTGGCGCGAAGGCGGCGCCGGGCTATTACCTGGCGAAGAACATCATTTTTGCTATCAATAAGGTTGCGGAAGCCATTAATAACGACCCGGCGGTGGGTGATAAGCTGAAGGTGGTTTTCCTGCCGGATTACTGCGTCTCGGCGGCGGAAATGCTCATTCCGGCGGCGGATATTTCCGAGCAAATTTCCACTGCCGGGAAAGAGGCGTCCGGCACCGGCAACATGAAACTGGCGCTGAACGGGGCGTTGACAGTGGGAACGCTGGACGGCGCTAACGTTGAAATCGCTGAGAAGGTGGGTGAAGAGAATATCTTTATCTTTGGCCATACTGTGGAAGAGGTCAAGGCGCTCAAAGCCAAAGGCTACGATCCGGTGAAATGGCGTAAAAAAGACAAAGTGCTGGATGCGGTGCTAAAAGAGCTGGAAAGCGGTCAATACAGCGATGGCGATAAACATGCCTTTGACCAGATGCTGCATAGCCTCGGCAAACAGGGGGGCGATCCGTACCTGGTCATGGCGGACTTCGCCGCTTATGTCGAGGCGCAAAAGCAGGTGGATGCACTGTATCGCGACCAGGAAGCGTGGACGCGCGCCGCGATCCTCAATACCGCGCGCTGCGGTATGTTCAGTTCCGATCGCTCTATTCGCGATTATCAGGCCCGTATCTGGCAGGCCAAACGTTAAGGGAGCGCGATGGAAAATAAACGTCTCGATAGTGCCGCGCTGGCGGCGGGGATCAGCCCCAGTTACATCAATGCTCATGGCAAACCGCAGTCTATTGGCGCTGAAACCAAGAGACGTTTGCTGGCGGCGATGCACGGCACGACAACAGGACCACAGGCGGTCGTGCCGAATGTGAAGGTTTATACCACGGGTAAAAAAATGGCGTTGCCGGTAGAGGGGCACGGTGAGTTTGCCTGGCTGCTGACTACGGAAGAGGGCGTGCATTACAAAGGGCGCGTGACGGGCGGTAAAAAACTTAACCTTCCGGCTACATTGCCGGAGGGCTACCACACCCTGACGTTGACCCAGGATGAACAGCGTACGCACTGCCGTATTATCGTCGCCCCGCCGCGATGCTATGAGCCGCAGGCGCTACTGGAAGGGAAAAAACTGTGGGGGGTCTGCGTCCAGCTTTATACTCTGCGTTCAGAAAAAAACTGGGGTATTGGCGATTTCGGCGATTTAAAGTCGATGCTGGTCGATGTGGCGACACGCGGCGGCGCGTTTATCGGCCTGAACCCGATCCACGCGCTTTATCCGGCGAATCCGGAGAGCGCCAGTCCCTACAGCCCCTCGTCTCGTCGCTGGCTGAACGTGATATATATCGACGTCAATGCCGTCGAAGATTTCCGCCTGAGCGAAGAGGCGCAGGCATGGTGGCAAATGCCCGCCACACAGCAAAAGCTGCGACAGGCGCGCGATGCGCAATGGGTGGATTACGCTACCGTTACCGCGCTGAAAATCACGGCGCTGCGGATGGCGTGGACGCGCTTTGCCGCTCGCGACGATGCGCAAATGGCGGAGTTTCGTCACTTTATCGCCCGTGAAGGCGAGAGCCTTTACTGGCAGGCGGCATTCGACGCGCTGCATGCGTATCAGGTAAAAGAGGATGAGCAGCGCTGGGGCTGGCCAGCCTGGCCGGAGGCGTACCAGTCGGTAGAGTCTCCCGCTGTAAAACAATTCTGTGAAGCGCACCGCGAAGAGGTGGAGTTTTACCTCTGGCTTCAGTGGCTGGCCTGGCGCCAATTCGCTGCCTGCTGGGATACCTGCCAGAGTTTTAAACTACCGATTGGTCTGTACCGCGATCTGGCGGTTGGCGTAGCGGAAGGCGGCGCGGAAACCTGGTGCGACCGGGAGCTGTACTGCCTGAAAGCATCTGTCGGCGCGCCGCCGGATATCCTCGGCCCGCTCGGTCAGAACTGGGGGCTGCCGCCGATGGACCCGCATATCATTGTCGCCCGGGCGTATGAGCCCTTTATCGACCTGCTGCGCGCCAATATGCAAAACTGCGGCGCGTTGCGCATTGACCATGTCATGTCGTTGCTGCGTCTGTGGTGGATACCGTATGGCGAAACCGCGGATCGCGGGGCATATGTTCAGTATCCGGTTGACGATCTGTTGGCTATTCTGGCGCTGGAGAGCCAACGTCACCGCTGTATGGTGATAGGCGAAGATCTGGGGACTGTGCCAGTTGAGATTGTCGGCAAGCTGCGCGATAGCGGGGTCTATTCTTATAAAGTGCTGTGGTTTGAAAATGACCTTGAGAAAAACTTCCGCGCGCCAGGCGCATATCCGCAACAATCGATGGCTGTCGCCTCGACGCACGATCTCCCCACGCTGCGCGGCTATTGGGAATGCGGTGACCTGACGTTGGGTAAAGCTCTGGGGCTTTATCCGGATGAAGTGATTCTGCGCGGGCTGTATGAGGATCGCGAGCGGGCGAAACAGGGGCTATTGGACGCGCTGCATAAATATGGCTGTCTGCCAAAACGCGCCGGGCATAAGGCATCGTTAATGTCGATGACGCCAACGCTAAATCGCGGACTTCAGCGCTATATCGCCGACAGTAACAGCGGTCTGTTGGGGCTTCAGCCGGAGGACTGGCTGGATATGGCCGATCCGGTTAACGTACCGGGCACCAGCGATCAGTATAAAAACTGGCGGCGGAAATTGTCTGTATCTCTTGAGGCCATGTTTGCCGATGAGGGCGTAAACAAGCTAATTAAGGATTTGGATAAGCGCCGAAAAGCGGCCGCGAAGAAGAAGTAATAAAGCCGGGGATTTCCCCGGCTTTATGATGGTGAGAGCACGTAGGCCTGATAAGCGCAGCGCCATCAGGCAATCCTGGCGCACATTGCTGCCTTATCCGGCCTACAAGCCGCCTCGCTTAAACCACCATACCCAGTAGCAGACAGCCGATCAGGCCGCAGACGGAGATGATTGTTTCCAGCATCGACCAGGATTTAATGGTCTCGCCGATAGTCAAATTGAAATACTCTTTGAACAGCCAGAAGCCCGGGTCGTTGACGTGAGAGAAAATCACGCTCCCGGAACCGACTGCGATAACCATCAGTTCAGGGCTAACGCCGGTAGTGGCGATCAGCGGCGCCGCAATGCCGCCTGCGGTAATCGCCGCGACAGTCGCAGAGCCCAGCGCGATACGCAGCACCGCCGCGATAGACCACGCCATCAACAGCGGAGAGACATTGGTTTCATGCATCATTGAAGCGATGTATTTATCCACGCCGCTATCGACCAGCACCTGCTTGAACGCGCCGCCGCCGCCGATGATCAGCAGCATCATGGCGATAATTTTGATGGAAGAGACCAGCGTATCGTTAATCTGATCCATGGAACGCCCGCGGTTCAGGCCAAAGGTGAACATCGCAATCAGTACGGCAATTAACGTAGCCATTACCGGGTCGCCCAGGAACTCGGCAACGGGCAGGAAAGCGTGGCCTTTTGGCAGAATCATCTCGGCAATCGCACGCATCGCCATCAGAATCACCGGAACCAGCGACGTCCAGACGCTGACGCCAAAGCCCGGCATCTCTTCTTCCGTAAAAGTTTTCGCGCTGTACAGGCCTTCCGGGATCGGCTTATCGATGCCTTTCAGAAAACGGGCGTAAACCGGGCCGGCAAGGATCACGGTCGGGATCGCCAGAATCGTACCAAACAGCAACGTTTTACCCATATCAGCATGGAAAATCGTGGCAATCGCGGTTGGGCCCGGGTGCGGCGGTAGGAAGCCGTGTGTGACGGAGAGCGCCGCGGCCATCGGCACGCCGACGTACAGTAACGGGATATTCGCCGCTGCGGCAATGGTGAATACCAGCGGCAGCATCAGAACAAAGCCCACTTCATAGAACAGAGCGAAGCCGACGGTAAAGCCGGTTAACACTACGGCCCACTGAATATGTTTTTTACCAAATTTCGCGATCAGGGTAGTGGCGATACGTTGAGCGCCGCCGCAGTCGGCAAGCATTTTGCCCAGCATGGCGCCGAACCCCATAATCAGGGCCAGACTGCCAAGCGTACCGCCGACACCGGCTTTGATGGAGCCGATGACTTTATCCAGCGGCATTCCCTGCATCAATCCGACAGCGAGCGCTACCAGGACAAGGGCGATAAATCCGTTCATTTTGAAGCGGATCATCAGAAGAAGTAACAAGATAACACCGATAGCAACGATGACTAATGGCATGATTTACCTGGCCTTTACTTTGTTATGGGTAACGTCATTGTTTCGACGACAAATTCCTGTTGTTCCCGACGGGAACAGAGTCGCAATAGCACCAATACTGATTACCGTTGAAACGAATGAGCGTAGTCAGATGTTATATGGATGTTAGGTGCCCATAAGAATGATACGGGTAACATATGGGTGTTGAAAATGACCCTGGCAGGCAAAATTTAAATTATGAGACACAGGTCATGTTATCGGCGCAAGAAGAAGGACCATTGCTCTGAGATGTGGCTGATGGCGCAGGATTGCGGCGTAGACGCCTTATTCGGCCTACGGTGGGGCAGACAAGGCCCGACAGGCGCAAGCGCCATCGGGCATGGATGCGGGGAAAATCTTAGTAGTATGAGTGCTCGCCGCGCTGGTGTTCGGTCAGATCTCGAACCCCTTTCAGTTCCGGGAATTCATTCAGCAACTGTTTCTCGATTCCTTCTTTCAGCGTGACGTCAACCATCGAGCAACCGTTACAACCGCCGCCAAACTGCAGAATTGCATAGCCTTCATCGGTAATTTCCATCAGCGAGACGCGACCGCCGTGGCCCGCCAACTGCGGGTTAATCTGCGATTGCAGAGCATATTCCACGCGCTCCATCAGCGGCGCGTCATCGGCCACTTTGCGCATCTTCGCGTTTGGCGCTTTCAATGTGAGTTGAGAACCTAGCTGGTCGGTCACGAAATCAATTTCCGCGTCTTCCAGATAGGGCGCGCTCAGCTCGTCGACATAAGCGGTCAACAGGTCAAATTTCAGTGCAGTATCGGTGGCTTCTACGGCGTCGGGCGGACAATAAGAAACGCCGCACTCTGCGTTAGGAGTGCCGGGATTAATGACAAATACGCGGATTTGCGTCCCTTCTTCCTGATTTGCCAGCAGTTTGGCAAAGTGCGCTTGTGCAGCATCGGAAATACGGATCATAGTAATGGCCTAATAGTTGACTATTTTAGTTGGTTATAATACGCCCATCATCGAGGCTCTACAAGGTTCGACACAGGCACCATACCTGGACAGTCGCTGCGCCGTTGCGCAAAAGCAGTTGCGCGATTTCCGCGACGGTACTTCCGGTAGTGACGACATCATCCACAATAACCATATGGAGACCCTGTACCGGCAATTCAAGGCGAAACGCGTTTTTCAAATTGCGTTTGCGTAACCTGGCGCTGAGATGATGTTGTGTTGCGGTCGCCCGTACCCGCGTGATGGTCTGGCTGTCCCACGCGCAGCCAAGCCAGCGCGCTAACGGTTGACATAACAGATCGCTTTGGTTAAATCCCCGCCGCCAGTGTCGGCGCGACCAGAGCGGAACGCTGACGATTCTGTCGGGAAGCTGCAAGCCAGTGCTGCGGCGCGCCATGAGTACTTCCTGCAACAGTAGACGCGCCAGAGCGGCGGCAATTTCGCTGCGGCGGGTAAATTTAAGCTGATGCACCAGTAAACTCAAGGGCGGCGTATAGTCACTGACGCTCACCAGACGCTGCCAGGGCGGTGGTTTTTGCAGGCAGCGACCGCAGGGGAGCGAAGGATGCGCGGCAGGTAATCCGCATTGCGGACACAGGCTGACGCGCTGACGAACGGCGCGCGCGCATACGGAACAAATCCCCCAGTGGCTTAACGCCAGCGGCATTCGGCATAGCCAGCATAATCCCGGTACTGTTAGCATAGGTGCATCCTTGTTAGACAAAAGAGAACAGTAACTGATGAATGACATCTGGTGGCAGACCTACGGCGAGGGAAATTGTCATCTTGTGCTGCTGCACGGATGGGGATTGAACGCGGAGGTATGGCATTGCATTCGCGAGGAACTCGGCTCGCATTTTACGCTGCATCTGGTCGATTTGCCGGGCTATGGCCGTAGTTCGGGGTTTGGCGCTATGACGTTTGAAGAGATGACGGCGCAGGTAGCGAAAAACGCGCCGGACCAGGCTATCTGGCTTGGCTGGAGCCTGGGCGGCCTGGTGGCGAGTCAGATGGCGCTCACCCACCCTGAACGCGTTCAGGCGCTGGTGACAGTCGCCTCTTCGCCATGCTTTAGCGCGCGTGAGGGGTGGCCGGGAATAAAACCGGAAATCCTCGGTGGATTCCAGCAGCAGCTTAGCGACGATTTTCAGCGCACGGTGGAGCGTTTTCTGGCGCTGCAAACGTTAGGGACGGAGACGGCGCGTCAGGATGCCCGCACCTTAAAAAGCGTGGTGCTGGCGCAGCCTATGCCGGATGTAGACGTGCTCAATGGCGGACTGGAAATCTTAAAAACGGTTGATCTACGAGAAGCGCTTAAAAATGTGAACATGCCGTTTTTGCGTTTGTATGGTTATCTGGACGGTCTGGTGCCGCGTAAAATTGTGCCTTTGCTCGATACGTTATGGCCGCACAGTACATCACAGATAATGGCGAAGGCGGCCCATGCGCCGTTTATCTCGCATTCGGCGGCGTTTTGTCAGGCGCTGATGACGCTAAAATCATCGCTGTAACCAGGGCGTTGCCGGGCCCGGACCATTCTGCCAGATTAATGGTTTTCAGATGCCAGATCGGCAGGCGCCAGCCCGGTAACCCTAAGCACGGTATCGCGATCGAAACCATCGTTTAGCATGGAGCGGGCAATGCGCAATGCGGCGAGCCGTTGGCCTTCCTGTTTGCCTTGCTGTAGCCCGTTACGATGTCCTTCCTGACGTAATCTTTCTGCGATAGTCATGATCTTCTCCTTATGCTGTGGGATACGCATAGCCACCTGGCGGATAAACGTATTGAAGCGCGCGGCGTCGCCAGTGTGCATCATGTAATTAAACAAACTTTGAAGCTGGGTGTCATTAGCGTATCCCTTAACCAGCAGGGCGACCAGCTGTTCGACAAGCCCCATTAGATCACGCTGGCGGATGTGTTTTTGTATGAGTTCCAGCAGCGCGACCCGTCGGTGCCGCATAATCTCGTCGTCCGGCACGACCGTAATATCGACCAGAGGAAAGGCGGTGGCGTATAGCTTACGCGCCATCACCGGGTCGGCAAATTCATCCAGCCAGCATAATGAGAACGGATACGGGCTTCGGTTTCCGTGGTAAAACAGCATTGGCACCACTAACGGCAACGTCTTATGCCCGGCCTCCAGGTGCCGTTGCATTGCAGCCATCGCGTAACGCATCAGCCGAAATGCCATATGCGCGTCCGGCGTACTCTGATGTTCAATAACCACGTAAATGTAACCTTCACCTTCACTTGTTTCCAGCGACCAAAGAATATCGGAATAATGGGGGCGTAAATCCTCTTCAATAAAGCTACCGGACTCCAGCCGTAACGTATTCAGATTACAGATTTGACGTAATGTCGTCGGGAGATGAATTTCCAAAAAATCCCGTGCAGTATCGGGGTGGCATAAAAACTGTTTGAATACCGCGTCATGCGGCGTGGATGTTGTTGAGGTCGCCATATCGATCCGTCATCGGTGAAGTTCAATGGCGTGACACTACGCGCAGACCGGGCTGATTGCAGTAGGGGATTAGTGCGCTTGCGAGGCGCATGGGGAGATAAATGCGCACGGCGGTAACGCTTTCATCTTTGTGGAAGACATGACGCAAAATTGCCCGGCAGCGTGACGTGTACCGGGCAACATAACGCGGGATAAAGGCCGGATAAGACGCGTTACGTCGCTACCCGGCGAAGGCTAACGCAAGGCCCACCATTCGCGCAGGCAGGCTTTACCTTCCGGACAACTTTTACAGCTGCCTGAAAGGCAGCCGTCCGGTTCTTCCGGGATACGTACCGCTTTACCCATGATCTCCAGTTGATTCAGCATGGCGTCGATCATGGGCTGCGGAGCGTGCAGCGTATGGCTGATTTGCGTTGCCTCCATACGCCCCCGTAGCGCCAGTAGATCGCGAACCTGTATCAATGAAGCCATTTTTTATATCCCTTAGTGACAATTGCCCGCAGTGCCCGAACAACAGGAACTGACGTTTTTGCGGGTTGCCAGCAGTTCAATGTCTACACGGCTGCGGGCGCGGCGCAACAGGCTTAACACCACAACGTTAAAGACGATCACTGCCAGAATACAGATCAGGCTGTATGTCGGGTGTTGACTGAAGCTGGTAACCTGGTAGAACAGCGTGGCGAGCGAATAGGCGATATTCAGCCCCCACAGGATGGAGAAGCCCATCCAGCCGCGGCTGGACTCGCGGGCGATAGCGCCCATTACCGAGATACACGGTACGTAAAGCAGGACGAAAATCAGGTAACTGTACGCCGCTGCGGCGCTGCCGAATTTTTGACCCATCACGCCCATCGCGCCGGTCGCCATTTCGCCGTCGCCTTTACTCGCTTCGATCGGGTTAGCCAGTACGCTCAGGCTAAAGGTGTCTTTCAGGCTTTGCCAGGTATCGTCAACCGCGCCCAGCAGTTCATCGCCGAGGTGGAAGTCGGCAGGATTAAACGCTTCGTCCTGAATATTTTCGGCGGTGTAGAGCGTGTTCAGCGTACCGACGACAACCTCTTTCGCCATGGCGCCCGTAAACAGACCCACGGTCGCTTGCCAGTTATCCTCATGGACGCCGATCGGTTTAAAGACTGGCGTGATGATGCGGCTTACGGAGGCGAGGGCGGAGTCATTAATGTTATCGACGATTTTGCCGCTCAGCGAGAAACTGTTAAACGCGCTCAGGAAAATACTCACGATGATAATGACTTTACCGGCGCGTAGTACAAAACCTTTCAGGCGTTGCCAGGTCTGGATGATCAGGCTCTTGATATGCGGGACGTGGTAAACCGGCAGCTCCATCACAAACGGAGAGGCTTCGCCGCGCATAATGGTATGCTTCAGCATCAGGCCGGTTAATACCGCCATGACAATACCCAGCACGTACAGCGAGAAGACCGCCAGCGCGCCGTTTTGCCCGAAGAAGGCGGCGGCAAAGACGGCGAAAATCGCCAGGCGCGCGCCACAGGACATAAACGGCGCCATCATGATGGTCATCAGGCGTTCGCGCGGAGCGTCAAGCGTGCGGGCGCCCATCACGGAAGGTACGTTACAGCCGAAGCCGACAATCAGCGGCACGAAGGATTTACCCGGTAGTCCCAGCGCCTGCATCAGGCGATCCATGACGAAGGCCGCGCGCGCCATATAACCGGAGTCTTCAAGGAAGGAGAGGAACAGGTACATCATCCCGATTTGCGGCACCAGCGGCAGGACGGTATTGATCCCGCCGCCAAGACCTTGCGCCAGGAAGATGGTTAACCAATCCGGGAAGTGCAGCGTGTAGCCAATCCATTGAATGCCATGAATAAAGATGGCGACGGAACCGGCATCAAACAGGGGTTGCAACGCGCCGCCGATGTTAATGGCGAGCAGGAACATCAGGTACATCACGAACAAAAAAATCGGTAAGCCGAGGAAGCGGTTCAGGATAATTTTATCGACCGCCCTGGTGAAGCGGCTGGGTTCGGCTGTCAGGGTATTGCTGACCACGTCGCAAATAGCGGCGATACACTGATAACGGGCGTCGGCGATATGCAGCGCCGGGTCGTCCATTTCGTCCTTCAGACGGGCTAGGGAGGTGTCCAGGTTTTGCGCCGCCTCGCCTGCGTAAGCCCGGCTGTAGATATCGCCCTCCAGCATTTGCAGACCCAGCCAGCGGCGCTGTTGTAAAGGCATCTCCTGGGCCATCGCGTCGGCCAGGAAATCCGCTTCGCGCAGCAGCGGCTGGGCATAATGCACCAGTTCGACGTTGTCGTTAGCGTTGTGACGGTCAATGGCCAGTTTCAGCGCCTCGATACCGCGACCGCGAGTCGATACCAGCGGTACGACAGGGCAACCCAGACGCGTGGACAGAGCGTCGACATCAATACGAACCTGCTGTTTTTCAGCGATATCCAGCATATTGAGCGCGACAATACAGGGGATACCCAGCTCCAGCAGTTGCAGCGTCAAATAGAGGTTGCGCTCCAGATTGGAGGCGTCTACAACGTTTATCAACAGGTCGGCGTCGCCGCTCAGGATGTAGTGGCAGGCGATCTGTTCGTCGAGAGAGGTTTGTGACGAGATGGTCGTCAGAGAATAGGTGCCGGGTAAATCTACCAGCGTGACCTGGTGGTCAGTTGTCGCGAACTGGCCCTCTTTACGCTCGACGGTGACGCCCGCCCAGTTCCCCACGCGCTGACGCGCGCCGGTGAGTTGGTTAAATAAGGTGGTCTTGCCGGAATTAGGATTACCAATTAAACCAATGGTTAATTTTTTCATTTTTATAGACTCACTGTATTAACAGGAAACCGCTTCCACTTCTATTAACGCCAAATCCTTTTTACGCAAAACCAGACTCACGCGTCGTGTTTCGATATGGATCGGATCGCCTAAGGGCGCGACGCGGACGACATTAAATGAAGAGCCGGGCAACATGCCGAGCGAAAGCAGTTTTTGACGATACGCCGGGCTGATTTCACGCGCAAAGCCGGTGATTTTCCACGCAGTGTCAGGAGTGAATTGCATACGACCTACTTGTTTCTTACTAACTGGATGTATACCTCATGCGGCGCTCAGGGGGGCGGCAGGAGACCCGATGTTTAGCCAACGAAGGAAAGAGTAAATAATCAACAACACAATGATAATGAGAATGGTTTCTATCTTCAACGATTAAAATGTGACGGAATGTACAAATAAGCGATAATTTGCGCCGATGTTGATATGGCTCAACATTTATTTGTCTTTTTGCAAATACCCCTAATGTGCAAATATTCACCGTTTTTAATGTTTAATTAAGGTTTCATCTGTTAATAAAGTGATAATTAATAGTGCGGATAGCAGAAGAAAATTAATTAACAGGTTCTAATGGGTAAGATTTAATTGTTAATTAAAAAAGAAAGGGTTGGACGTATTGCAAAATCGCAGGCCGGATAAGAAGTAACCCGGCCTGCGTATTACCCGATTAGCGTTTTTTTCCCATTGCGGCTGCCAGCGCGTCCATCATGGCGCTGTTACCGGCTGGCTGAGCGTCACGACCGCGCGGTTTCGCCGCTTTAGATGCCGGGCGGTTGCCCTGAGCGCGATCGGCGCCGCCGCCGCGGCGAGCGGCGGTTTCGCCGGGCTGTTCGTCCAGACGCATCGTCAGCGCAATACGCTTACGTTGCAGATCCACTTCCAGCACTTTCACCTTCACGATGTCGCCCGCTTTCACCACGGTGTGCGGATCTTCAACGAACTTATTCGAGAGCGAGGAGATATGCACCAGGCCATCCTGATGAACGCCGATATCGACAAACGCGCCGAAGTTAGTGACGTTAGTGACCGCCCCTTCCAGAATCATTCCCGGCAGCAGGTCGTTCATGGTTTCGACGCCATCGGCGAATTGCGCGGTTTTAAATTCAGGACGCGGGTCGCGGCCCGGTTTTTCCAGCTCTTTGATGATATCGCTCACGGTCGGCACGCCGAATTTATCGTCGGTAAAATCAGCGGCCTTGAGGTGACGCAATTCGTTGCTGTTGCCCATCAGATCTTTTAGCGCTTGCTGCGTCGCCGCCAGAATGCGTTCGACAACCGGATAGGCTTCCGGGTGGACGGTGGAGGCATCCAGCGGGTTATCGCCGTGGTTAATACGCAGGAAGCCCGCGCACTGCTCAAACGCTTTCGGCCCCAGACGGCTCACCTTCAACAGTTGCTGGCGGTTCTGAAACTGACCGTTCTCATCGCGCCAGGCGACGATGTTTTGCGCCATCATGCGCGTTAAGCCCGCGACGCGGGTCAGCAGCGGTACGGAGGCGGTATTCAAATCGACGCCGACGGCGTTTACGCAGTCTTCGACCACCGCATCCAGCTTACGCGCCAACTGGGTCTGGCTGACATCGTGTTGATATTGGCCGACGCCGATGGATTTCGGATCGATTTTCACCAGTTCCGCCAGCGGATCCTGCAGGCGACGCGCGATAGAGACCGCGCCGCGCAGGGAGACGTCGAGATCCGGAAACTCCTGCGCCGCCAGCTCAGAAGCGGAATATACGGACGCCCCCGCTTCGCTGACGATCACTTTCTGCGCCGTCACGTTCGGGAACTGTTTCTGTACGTCGAGATAGAAGCGTTCGGTTTCACGTGAGGCCGTACCGTTGCCAATCGCGACCAGTTCGACGTGGTATTTTTCGCACAGCGCGGCGATCACGGTAGCCGCTTTGGCCGCCTGACCGGTATGCGGATAAATGGTATCCGTCGCCACCAGCTTGCCGGTGCCGTCAACGACAGCGACTTTTACGCCGGTACGCAGGCCAGGATCAAGGCCCATCGTGGCGCGCAGGCCAGCGGGGGCTGCCATCAGCAGGTCGTGCAGGTTACGGGCAAACACGTTAATCGCTTCATCTTCCGCACGTTCGCGCACGGTGCCCATCAGTTCGGTTTCGAGGTGCATTAAGACTTTGATACGCCACGTCCAGCTCACTACGCCTTTGCGCCAGCTATCCGCCGGGGCGTTATTTAGCCGCAGGCCGAGATGGTCCATGATGATTTGCTCGCAGTAGCTTTCTTTCGGCGGCTCATCAAACTGTGGGTCGGCATTGAGCGAAAGTTGCAGAATGCCTTCGTTACGACCACGGAACATGGCCAGCGCACGGTGAGACGGGACGTTAGCAATGGGCTCATGATGGTCGAAATAGTCGCGGAATTTTGCCCCTTCTTCCTCTTTGCCGCTCACGACCGTGGCGACCAGATGGGCGTTCTTCCACAGGTAATCACGCACTTTCGCCAGCAATGCGGCGTCTTCGGCAAAGCGCTCCATCAGAATGTAGCGTGCGCCGTCGAGCGCGGCTTTCGTGTCCGCCACGCCTTTGTCTCCATCAATGTACTTTGCCGCTTCCACGTCAGGATCGTGGGACGGCTCGTTCCAGAGCAGATCGGCCAGCGGCTCAAGGCCGGCTTCAATGGCGATTTGTCCACGGGTGCGGCGTTTAGGTTTATAGGGCAGGTAGAGGTCTTCGAGCTCGGTCTTACTTAACGTAGCGTTGATGGCGCCAGCCAGCTCATCGGTCAGTTTGCCTTGTTCGGAAATGGACTTGAGGATGGCCTGACGTCTGTCTTCCAGCTCACGCAGATAGCCCAGACGCGTTTCCAGGTTACGCAACTGCGTGTCATCCAGACCGCCGGTGATTTCTTTACGATAACGTGCGATAAACGGCACGGTGTTCCCTTCGTCAAGCAGGCGAACGGCAGCTTCAACCTGTCCGGCATTTGCCTGGATTTCACCCGCAATAATGCGGCAGAAAGAATCATTCATCATGGGTTAGCTTCGTCTTCAGGATAAAAATCAGGGGATAGTTATACGGATTGGCTGGCAAAAATGCCAGCCATCAGCGGGGGCTTAGGATTCTTCTTGTCTTATTTGACGTATTCGATCGCATTGACGTACCAGTTTGCTTCGCCGACAGGGGTGTTAACCACCGCCAGATCGCCCACTTCTTTTTTCAGTAGCGCCCGCGCCATCGGCGAGTCGATAGAGATGTAATCCTTACGTCCGAAAATTTCATCGTAGCCGACAATGCGGAACTTCAGCGTATCGCCGTCATCATTTTCAATTTCCACCCAGGCGCCGAAGAAGACTTTGCCCTCCTGCTGCGGGGAATAATCCACGATTTTGAGATTTTCCATGCATTTGGTCAGATATCTGACGCGTCTGTCGATCTCACGCAGGCGCTTTTTATTATACTGATAGTCGGCATTCTCGCTGCGGTCGCCCAGACTCGCAGCCCAGGTCACTTTTTTGGTGACCTCCGGGCGCTCTTCACGCCAGAGATAATTGAGCTCTTGTTTGAGTGTTTCGTACCCTTCGCGGGTGATCAGGGGCGTTTTCATCTCGTTGATTTACCTTTGCTGTCGATATTGCGCACACGGGGTATAACGTGATCGTCCCGACAGAATAAATAATGGAGTTGCCGATTAATTGTATATTTAAGCTGCTGTTAAATATGCTTTGTAACAATTTAGCCTGAAATTCATACCAGAATTTGCTGGTGACTCACGTGAGCTTTTTTAAGAATACACACTTACATTTGTTGCGAACCTTTGGGAGTACAGACAATGCAAGAGAATTATAAGATTCTGGTGGTTGATGACGATATGCGTCTGCGGGCGCTACTGGAACGTTATCTGACCGAGCAGGGCTTCCAGGTTCGAAGCGTCGCTAACGCCGAGCAGATGGATCGTCTGCTGACCCGTGAATCTTTCCATCTCATGGTACTGGATTTAATGCTGCCAGGTGAAGATGGTCTGTCGATTTGTCGTCGCCTGCGTAGTCAAAGTAATCCAATGCCGATCATTATGGTCACGGCGAAGGGTGAAGAGGTTGACCGTATCGTCGGGCTGGAAATCGGCGCCGATGACTACATTCCTAAACCGTTTAACCCGCGCGAGCTGTTGGCGCGTATCCGCGCCGTGCTACGTCGTCAGGCAAACGAACTGCCCGGCGCGCCGTCGCAGGAAGAGGCCGTTATCGCGTTTGGTAAGTTTAAACTGAACCTCGGTACGCGCGAGATGTTCCGTGAAGATGAACCGATGCCGCTGACCAGCGGGGAGTTTGCGGTACTGAAAGCGCTGGTAAGCCACCCGCGCGAGCCGCTCTCTCGCGATAAGCTGATGAATCTGGCCCGTGGCCGCGAGTATTCCGCGATGGAACGCTCCATCGACGTCCAGATCTCCCGCCTGCGCCGTATGGTGGAAGAAGATCCGGCGCATCCGCGTTATATTCAAACCGTATGGGGCCTGGGCTACGTCTTTGTACCGGACGGTTCTAAAGCATGAGGCGAATGCGCTTCTCGCCGCGAAGTTCATTTGCCCGCACGCTGTTGCTCATCGTCACCTTGCTGTTCGTCAGCCTGGTGACGACCTACCTGGTGGTGCTGAACTTCGCGATTTTGCCGAGCCTCCAGCAGTTTAATAAGGTTCTGGCTTACGAAGTCCGTATGCTGATGACCGATAAGCTGCAACTGGAGGACGGCACGCAGTTAGTCGTGCCGCCTGCGTTTCGTCGGGAAATCTATCGCGAGCTGGGGATCTCTCTCTACACCAACGAAGCCGCCGAAGAGGCCGGGCTGCGTTGGGCGCAACACTACGAATTCTTAAGCCACCAGATGGCGCAGCAATTAGGCGGCCCGACGGAAGTGCGCGTTGAGGTCAACAAAAGCTCGCCTGTCGTGTGGCTCAAAACCTGGCTGTCGCCCAATATCTGGGTGCGCGTGCCGCTGACCGAGATTCATCAGGGCGATTTTTCTCCGCTTTTCCGTTACACGCTGGCGATCATGCTCCTGGCGATAGGCGGCGCGTGGCTATTTATTCGTATACAGAACCGACCGTTAGTGGATCTTGAACATGCCGCTTTGCAGGTAGGGAAGGGAATTATTCCGCCGCCGCTGCGTGAATATGGCGCCTCTGAGGTGCGCTCTGTGACCCGGGCGTTTAACCATATGGCCGCCGGCGTGAAACAATTGGCCGATGACCGTACGCTATTGATGGCGGGCGTCAGCCACGACTTGCGCACGCCGCTGACCCGTATTCGTCTGGCGACGGAGATGATGGGCGAGGAAGACGGTTATCTCGCGGAGTCGATCAATAAAGACATCGAAGAGTGTAACGCCATTATCGAACAGTTTATTGACTATCTGCGTACCGGTCAGGAAATGCCAATGGAGATGGCGGATCTCAATTCCGTGCTGGGCGAGGTGATTGCGGCGGAAAGCGGCTATGAGCGTGAGATTAACACTGCGCTTCAGGCAGGCAGTATCCAGGTGAAAATGCACCCGCTCTCGATTAAGCGCGCGGTGGCGAATATGGTGGTCAATGCTGCCCGTTATGGCAACGGTTGGATTAAGGTCAGCAGCGGCACTGAGTCGCATCGCGCCTGGTTCCAGGTAGAAGATGACGGGCCGGGCATTAAGCCGGAGCAGCGTAAACATCTGTTCCAGCCTTTTGTGCGTGGCGACAGCGCCCGTAGCACCAGCGGCACAGGGCTGGGGCTGGCGATTGTGCAGCGCATTATCGATAACCATAACGGGATGCTGGAGATTGGCACCAGCGAGCGTGGCGGATTGTCGATTCGCGCCTGGCTACCGGTTCCTGTGGCTCGCGTCCAGGGGACGACAAAAGAGGCATAAGAAAGGGAGGTATTACCCTCCCTTTCTTCTTAACGCTGGATGACGCAGTTCAAAGCCGCCATCCGGCCTGTTCCTTACAGCTTCGGTCCGGCGCTAACCAGCGCTTCGCCTGCCGGGGTATCCGTATACTTCTCGAAGTTCTCAATGAACAGTTTCGCCAGCGCGGTGGCTTTTTCCTGCCATTGTTCCGGCGACGCGTAGGTGTTACGCGGGTCGAGAATGTGGGTATCCACGCCTGGCAGTTCAGTCGGGATCGCCAGATCGAACAGCGGCAGACGGAAGGTTTCCGCGTTATCAAGAGAACCGTTCAGAATGGCGTCGATAATTGCGCGCGTATCTTTGATGGAGATACGTTTGCCGGTGCCATTCCAGCCGGTGTTAACCAGATAAGCCTGCGCGCCTGCTGCCTGCATACGTTTCACCAGCACCTCAGCATACTGCGTCGGGTGCAGCGTCAGGAACGCGGCGCCGAAGCAGGCGGAGAAGGTGGGGGTCGGTTCGGTGACGCCGCGTTCGGTGCCGGCCAGTTTAGCGGTGAAACCCGACAGGAAGTGGTACTGCGTCTGGTTAGCGGTTAAACGGGAAACCGGCGGCAACACGCCGAAAGCATCCGCCGTCAGGAAGATAACCTTAGTGGCGTGACCTGCTTTGGATACGGGCTTAACGATGTTATCGATATGATAGATCGGGTAAGAGACGCGGGTGTTTTCGGTTTTGGAACCATCGTCGAAATCTACGGTGCCGTCTTCGCGCACGGTGACGTTTTCCAGCAGCGCATCACGGCGAATCGCATGATAAATTTCTGGCTCCGCTTCTTTCGACAGTTTGATGGTTTTGGCGTAGCAGCCGCCTTCAAAGTTGAACACGCCGTCGTCATCCCAACCGTGCTCATCATCGCCAATCAGACGACGTTTCGGGTCGGTGGACAGAGTGGTTTTTCCGGTACCGGAAAGGCCGAAGAAGACCGCGACATCGCCTTTTTCACCCACGTTGGCGGAACAGTGCATTGAGGCGATACCTTTGAGCGGCAGCAGGTAGTTCATTACCGAGAACATCCCTTTTTTCATTTCGCCGCCGTACCAGGTGCCGCCAATAAGCTGAATACGTTCAGTCAGGTTGAACGCCACGAAGTTTTCCGAGTTCAGCCCTTGCTCTTTCCACTGCGGGTTGGTGCACTTCGCGCCGTTCATGACAATAAAGTCAGGTTTGAAGCCTACCAGCTCTTCGTCCGTTGGGCGAATGAACATATTTTTAACGAAGTGGGCCTGCCAGGCGACTTCCGTAATAAAGCGCACGGAAAGACGCGTGTCGGCATTTGCGCCGCAGAACGCATCAACAATGAATAAGCGTTTACCGGAAAGCTGATGCGTCACCAGATCTTTCAGGTGTTGCCAGGTTTCCTGGGAAAGCGGCTTATTATCGTTTTTACCTTTACCCTTATCGGACCACCACAGCGTATCACGCGTGGTGTCGTCGCGAACAATATACTTATCCTTAGGCGAACGACCGGTAAAAATACCGGTATCAACGGCAACAGCGCCCAGGTTAGTTAACACGCCACGCTCATACCCTTCCAGACCAGGATTAAGTTCTTCCTGATAAAGGGTGTCGTAGCTGGGATTGTAAACGATATCCTGGACGTCGTTGATACCATAAGCCTTGAGATCTTGCGGGGTTAAATTGTTAACGCGCATATCACTGCTCCTTAGCCAATATATATTACCGAAAATAGTAAGGTTTTTTGAGGTTGGTTAACCGCGACAAGGCTCATAGATTTACGTATCTGGACAAAATCACGATTGACGAAAAACACTGTGACTCCTGTCACGCAGCGGCGGTTATTATGGCAGGAAACCTACTTTTGTTGTGGAAAATGTTCTGAAAACGTTAAAAGGAAGTGTTTTTGACCGACATAATGTGACTGTAATCGCATTCATGTAAGAAAGTTACGTAACGCCAACATTAACAATATCGATTCACCTCTCTGCGTTTTTTTCTGAATTATGCATGACGACGCCTGGCGGTGAACAGATGATGCAATAATGCGACTTTCTCATCATTCTGGATAACGACATGGAAAGTGTAGCGCTTTCACGTACTACTCGCTGGGGTATGTTGCTCACCGGTTTGCTGCAGGGCGTCTTGTGCTACCTGCTGATGGCCTGGCTGGTACCACAAAATAGCGACTGGCTGTTCTATGGTATGCCTGCGACGATAGCGTTGTCGTCAATGCTATTGCTTACCGTGGTCTCTTTTAAACAGCGCGCGCTGTGGGGCTGGCTGGGGCTGATCTTTGTGGTCGTGCTGGCAATGAGCGGCTGGCTGAAATGGCAGGTTGAGACGGTGGAGAAATGGCGCCTGGCCGAGCTCCTCTGGCTGTATGGTCTCCGGCTTGTGTTGATGGCGGTGCTGGTATTACCCTGGATGCAATATCAGCTACATTCGCAAACCGGTTCGGCGCGTTATCCCCAGTTTTATATGCGGTTATGGCATAACGTACTGACATTGTTTATCGTCCTGGTCGCTAACGGACTGTTCTGGCTGGTGCTTCTGCTCTGGAGCGCGCTATTCAGGCTGGTGGGCATCCGCTTTTTCAGCACCCTTTTCTTTGAAACTGAAGCCTTTATTTATGTGACCATCGGCTTAATTACGGCGCTGGCGGTCATTCTCGCCCGCACGCAGTCGCGCCTTGTGGCGGCGGTGCAAAAGCTGCTGACGCTGATCGCGACGGGTTTACTGCCAGTGGTGTCGCTGCTGGCATTGCTGTTTATTGTGACGTTACCCTTTACCGGACTGGAGGCGATTTCTGCGCGTGTTTCCGCTGCGGGGCTGCTATCCACGCTGACGCTGATGCTGCTGCTCCTCGTGGCGATTGTCAACGAACCGCAAAAGCGCGTATTACCCTATCCGCGCGTACTACGCGGCATGATTAGCGTCTCGCTGTGCGTTGCCCCGATATATATGCTGCTGGCGGGCTGGGCGTTATGGGTACGCATTCAGCAATACGGCTGGACGCCGGATCGTCTGTATGGCGCGCTGACGGTGTCTGTCTTGCTGGTATGGTCCTTCGGTTATCTGATCGGTCTGTTACGCCGCGGACGCGACCCTGGTGAGTGGCAAGGCAAGGTGATACTGAGCGTCTCTTTGTTGACGCTGGTGATATTGCTGCTGCTGGCCTCGCCTGTACTTGATGTCTGGCGTATTAGCGTCAACAGCCATATGGCGCGTTACCATAGCGGTAAAATTACTGCGGATCAGATCAGTCTGTATATGCTGGATCACAGCGGCAAACCTGGCCAGGAAGCGCTGAAATCGTTGCGGGATGACGAGGCGTTTACGCAGAACAGAAAGCGCAATCGTGAACTGATGACGTTTTTGCAGAGAAATAAGGTCTCTCCGACGGCGGACGATTTAGCGCGGGTGGTGATGATTGCGCCCGGTAGTCAGAAGCCGGATGCCGCATTTTGGGCGTTTGTCAAAGAGCAGAGTTATTCGGGCGCTTCCTGCCTTGAACCGGATGCCTGCGTGCTGGTGAGTCAGGATCTTAACGGTGACGGTCAGCCTGAGCAGGTGCTGTATAACTTTATTGTTGCCGAGAGCCAGGTCTACGGCTTAAAAGAGGGGAAATGGACGCAGAAAGCGTTCGCCCGACTGCCGGACGGGTTTTCTAAGACGCAACTGTTGCACGCGATTGCCGGGCATCAGTTAGACTCAGCCCCCAAAGCCTGGCGCGATATCATTGTTGATGGTCAGCGGTTGGATGTGGATTACTACAACGAGTAAGTTTTTTGCCGGATGGCGGCATAAATGCCTTATCCGGCCTACGGAGCGGGATGCTGTAGGCCAGATAAGCGCAGCGCCATCAGGCAATGATGTTGTCGACTGAAAGGCGATTAATGAACCTGTGGATCGGCAGGAGAGGCGTTGTTACGGATCTCCGCGATATCCATCGCATTGAACAGATAATGATTGCCGCAGTAATCGCAGTGCATATCGATTTCGCCTTCTTCCGCCAGAATGCTGTCCACTTCTTCATCCGGCAATGTTTTCAGCGCGCCCGCGCAACGTTCGCGTGAACAGGTGCATTTGAATTCAACATCTTGCGGATCGTAGAGCGTGACTTCTTCTTCGTGATACAAACGCCACAGCACGTCATTTGCCGGTAACGTCAGCAGCTCTTCGCTTTTAATGGTTTCCGTCAACATAGCCAGATGGTCGAAATCCTCCGCCTGCGCGTTCTGTGCTGGCATCACCTGGAGCAACATTCCACCTGCCGCCGGTTTACCGTCGACATCGCCGGTACGAATAAACAGGCGCGTCGGCAACTGCTCGGAGCGCAGGAAGTAATCTTCCAGGCACGCCGCCAGAGTATCGCCTTCCAGACCCACCACGCCCTGATAGCGTTCACCCTCTTCCGGCGTAATGGTGATCACCAGATAGCCGTTGCCAACCAGCGTTTTGAGATCCGCATTGTCAGGGATGTCGCCCTGAACGCGAGCCACGCCGCGCATCTGCTGCTGATTATTGCCATTGATCACCGCCAGGCTTAACGGCCCGTCGCCCTGGAGCTGTACCGTAATGTCACCGGCAAACTTCAGCGTTGCGGTCAGCAGGCTAGTGGCGACCAGCAGTTCGGCCAGTACGGTTTTCACCGGCTGCGGGTAGGTATGATTGTCGAGGATCTGTTGCAAGGTTTCCGAAACGGTCACCAGCTCGCCGCGAACGGCAAAGTTTTCAAACAGATAACGATGTAATTGGTCATGTTGCGGCATAATCATCTCTCTTGCGGGTGACAGTTATTCGCTGTCGCCGTGTTTAAATCGTAACAGGTCGCGGCGCTCTTTCTTGTCCGGTCGCCTGTCCGGATGCGGCATGGTCAGGGCGTTAAGCTTGCGCGCCTGCGCCATTTTTTCGCGTTTTTCCACGCTTTCCGCCGTCTCTTCATACAGAGCGACGGCTTCGCTGGCCGGACGGCGCTGTTCGGTGATGGCTTTAACGATCACCGTCCGTTCGTCATTTCCCTGACGCAGGGTAAGGGTAGCGTTCAGCTCGACGATTTTGCTCGGCTTACTGCGCTGGCCGTTGTAATGCACCTTACCGCCTTCAATCATCTCGCGGGCCAGCGCGCGGGTTTTATAAAAACGCGCGGCCCACAGCCATTTATCCAGTCTGACCTCAACGGAGGACTTTTCTTTCATGGCGTCTCCTTCACATCAGCGAGGGGATCAGACGGCGGTAGTCGTTCAGGGACGGATGGCGCGTATAGTGCTTTTCCGCCAGGCCGGAATCGGGATTCGTCACGCCAAGACAGTAGCGAATACCAAACCGGGCGGCGGCGTCGAGAATCGGTTCGCTGTCATCGATAAACAGCGTTTTCTCTGCGCTTATTCCCGTTTCCTCAGTGACAGCGCGCCATAACCGCTGATCCTCTTTGGGATAACCAAATGTGTGGGTGGAAAGTAATAAATCAAGGTGTGAGGCCAGACCGGTATGCTCCAGCTTCACCGCCAGGTTATGTGGATGCGCATTGGTGAGCAGAATCCGACGTTTTCCGCTGGCTTTTAACGCATTCAGAAACGGTACGGTATCGTCGCGCAAAACGGCGCGCGGCCCTTGCGCCGTCGTCATGGCGCAAATATCCAGACCCAGACGCTCGCTCCAGTAATCCAGACAGTACCAGTTTAGCGTATGCTGTACGGCATGATACTGCTGACGAATATATTCCTGCGCGTCCTGCGGCGAAATACCCTGCTGCGCGCCGTAGGTTTCCGGTACCAGCTTTTGCCAGAAATAGTTATCGAACGCGAGATCGAGCAGCGTGCCGTCCATATCCAGCAAAACGGTATCCACGTTTTGCCAGTCAATATCAATATGCATGGGGAACTCCAGGGTAACGCAATTTGCGCGACAGGGTAGCATACCCTGTCGCACGGCGGCGCTATCAGATGAGATTTTCCGGAGAGACGGTTAACCTGGGATTGAGGCAGCTTTCATAGTATTCCTGGATGTCCGCCATACGGGTACGGTGGCGTTGATAACGTCTGAACGCCTGAATGCCGTTGTAGACCGCGCTCACTATCATTGCCAGCATCAGCAGCGTGGTACCGAGGTAACGCCACCAGCCGGATTTATCGGGGATACGATGCAGGCTGATATGCTGCGTGCCGTTGGCATCGGTATACACGCTGGTGACAATGCCCTCGGCGCTAAATGGCGTCTGCATGAGCGTTTGCGCCAGACGCTGGAAGGCGCTCCACTGTTCCTGCGCGGGATAGTCATACAGCGGCGTTGACGGCCAGGCCTGATCAACCAGTTCGCTGCCTTCATCGCTGGCGATCAGGAATCCGCCGGGAGCGGGGCTATTCAGCGACTGGGCGGCACGCGCGGTCTCGCGAGAAATAAACGGCGCCGTTGAGGTCGTGACCAGATTTTCCAGCGACTCTGCGCTTACGGGGCGTAGCAGCACGTTGACGCCGTCCAGTTTGCCAGCGTTCGCGCGTTTCACCAGCGCGTTCCAGTCCTTACTGTTACCGAGATTAACCAGCGCATTTTTCAGACGCACGCACTCGTCTTCCGCCGCGCACAAATCAGCGGTTTTCAGAACAATATCGCCAAAGTCATCTAATAATACCATGCCCGATTTTTGTATCGCGGAGCGTAAAGATGCGCTGACGCGCGAGTCGTCTTCGGGTTTTGGATGGAGCTGACGATTTACCGCCTGGCTTAGCGCCATCGCTTTATTCACCAGGTCTGATTCCGGCAGCGGTAGCGCAGGCGCGTCATTCCAGATGATTTGCGAGCAATCGAACGGCATAAACGGTGAGTTAGACTGCCCGCTCCAGGTCGCCCCGGAATGAATATTACACATTCCTTTGCCGCTCAGGTGCAGCGTATCGCCCACCCGTACGCCAGCCTTTTCAAGCTGTTTTACCGTTGTCGCTTCAATGGTTTGCGCGCCTTTCATCCACGATAGCGTGAACTTGATTGGCATATCCAGCGGGATCCAGAACAGCAGCATAAACAACACCAGCAGCGAACCGATAGCAATAACAGTGCTGCGTAACCAGTGCTGCAACGGGAAGTTTTTCACTTCATCATGCAGGGATAAAAAACGGCCCTGGCGGGCGACATGGCGATCAAGGTAAATATCAATATCCGTTTGTTGCCCAAGATCCTGCGTAATGTAAGGTTGCCAGTGGGCAGGGTAAATAAGGTCGATGATGCCCAGGGAGATATTGTTAATCTGCTCCTGATTATTCTCCCCAAACAGTCCCCAGCGGCGGGGCGTTCCCCGCAGACAGTGAATTTCCCGCAGCGCGCTTTTCGACGGCGGCGCAAAAAGCCCCCAAAGTCCGGCTGCCAGCAGCAGGATAGCGCCGCCTATCATCCACGGTACAAAAACGTCTGGCGTTATCAGACAGAAAAAGAATAACAAAAAGGAGGCGACGATTAACAACGCTTCGCGCAAGCCAGCCGGGCGGCTGAGCGCATATTCTTCGTGGGTCTCCTGACGGATATTCAACAGCTCAATCTGCTCGCTCTCTTCGCCGCGAATCGACGCCTGCGTAGAGGCCGTATTCTGTAGCGCGTAGCCACGCGACTCCTGCATATACTCTTGCAGCGTATGGCCGTTTAAAGAGATCACCAGCGGCAGCGTATCCGTGAGGATTAGCTCAACGTTGTTTTCATCATTGATGTACTGTTCCCAGAAAGGCGGCAGATGGACTTCGACGGAGTCGAGGTAGTAGCGCCATTTATTAGGATCGTCAGTGGTAATGCCGTAGCGGGTGATGGAGTGAGTCAGTATCACGACACTGTTGCTTTCCGCATTCAGCGTCAGTGAGATGGGCGCAGTACTGGCGCCTGTCGGCCCCGGAACTTGCTGAATCTGGCTAAGGTTATCGAGATAGTTTTCTACCGCGCTGCGCTCTTCGGGCAACAGTTTACGCGTTTGCGCGTCCTGAAAGGCGCTGATCCACGGTAAACTCCCTCGTCTGGACTTTACCCGGAACCGCCATATTGCCAGTAGAGAGCAGGCCAGCAAAGCAGCTATAAAAATCAGAATGGTGCTCATGCTTTCCCCATCTTACTAAGTCTGTCAGGCGTGGTCAGTCGCACCCTGTCCAATAAACATTTTTCTGTGGTTGGCTATCGGCAAGCGTGGAGTTGAACTTGAGCATTGTAAAGCGCATCCCAGTGAAGGCAAATCATAGCAGTACCACCAAAAACGGAATATCAGCAAATTCCTGGAGTTATTTCAACCTATTGACTTTTAATTTGAAATAAGAATTAATTTTTATTACGTTACATAAATGTAAATAAACGGCAATTCGCATTGCCGAAACCGTGCGGTATGTCGCACAATGACCACAGATTACACTGCAAAGATTCTCACAATGAGCAAATCATTACAAAAACCCACCATTCTGAAAGTGGAAACCGTCGCACAATCCCGACTGTTTAACGTAGAAAGCGTGGATCTGGAGTTCAGCAACGGCGTGCGTCGCGTGTATGAACGTATGCGACCATCAACCCGTGAGGCGGTAATGATTGTGCCGATCGTTGATGAGCATCTGATTCTTATTCGTGAGTATGCGGTGGGAACCGAATCCTATGAGCTGGGCTTCTCGAAAGGATTGATCGACCCGGGCGAGACCGTTTTTGAAGCGGCGAACCGGGAGCTCAAAGAAGAGGTCGGGTTTGGCGCGCATAACCTGACCTTCTTAAAAAAACTCAGCATGGCGCCCTCTTATTTTTCCAGCAAAATGAATATCGTGGTGGCGGAAGATCTCTATCCGGAGTCGCTGGAAGGCGACGAGCCTGAGCCATTGCCGCAGGTACGCTGGCCGCTGGCGCATTTAATGGATCTGCTGGAAGACCCCGATTTTAACGAGGCCCGCAACGTCAGCGCGCTGTTTCTGGTACGCGAGTGGTTGAAAGCGCAGGGCCGAATTGCCTGATGGCGCGGCGTTGATCAAGCCAACGGGAGGTTCGTCTCCCCGTTCGCCGTCATCCGCTAAACACAATAAAAAAGGCGCCGGAGCGCCTTTTTTGATCAGAACAGTTCGTGTGTTTCACCATTATCAATAATGGTGGTTCCCACCTCGTGTACCGCCTGTTGTGTCGGCTGCGTGCCTTCGATGAAATACTCTTCACGGCTGTTACCGCCGCTCGCCAGTTGTCCGGTACTGCGGTCGATATTCACCGTGACAATGCCCGGCGGCGGCGTTAGCGGCTGTTCCGGCACGCCTTCCAGCACGGCTTTCATATAGGCGTCCCATGCAGGTTGCGCGCTCTTCGCGCCGCCCTCATAGCCGGAGATTTGATCTTTGATCGCGCCGGAAGCGGTAGTGCGGCCTAAATCACGGCGGTGATCGTCAAAGCCGATCCATACGGAAGTGACGACGCCAGGACCATAGCCGGAGAACCATGCGTCTTTCGAGCTGTTGGTCGTACCGGTTTTGCCGCCGATATCGCGACGTTTAAGGTCGCGCGCCGCACGCCAGCCGGTACCCATCCAGCCGGGTTCGCCGAAGATATTGGTGTTCAGCGCGCTTTTGATCAGAAACGCCAGCGGCGTATTGATCACATGCGGCGCGTACTCCTGCGTGCCGTTTTGCGCGACCAGCGCCTGGTTTGCCTGTTCCAGCTCAGGCATCGGTACGGCGCTGTTTTGCTGCTCTTGCGAAACCGCGACCTCTTCCACATTGGTGTTTTCCAGCACGTCGGATTTCTGCGTATTGCCGTAAATGACCGGGATATCGCACTCCGGGCAGGCGATTTTCGGTTTCGCTTCGAAGAGCACGCCGCCCTGATCGTTCTCAATCTTGCTGATGAAATACGGGTCGATCAGGAAACCGCCGTTCGCCATCACCGCATAACCGCGCGCAACCTGCATCGGCGTGAAGGAGGCGGAGCCCAGCGCCAGCGATTCGGTATGCACGATATTCTGCGCCGGGAAGCCGAAGCGTTGCAGATACTCCGCCGCATAGTCGACGCCCATGGCGCGCATGGCACGTACCATCACCACGTTTTTCGACTGCCCCAGCCCCTGGCGTAAACGAATCGGTCCGGCGTACTGCGGTGGGGAGTTTTTCGGACGCCAGTCTGAACCTGCCCCGGCGTCCCAGCGGGAAATCGGCACATCGTTGAGCATACTGGCAAGCGTCAGCCCTTTATCCATTGCGGCGGTGTAGAGGAACGGTTTGATGTTCGACCCCACCTGACGCAAAGCTTGCGTCGCGCGGTTAAATTTACTCTGATTAAAATCGAAACCGCCGACCAGCGCCAGTACCGCGCCAGTTTGCGGGTTAAGCGAAACCAGCGCGGAGTTCACTTCCGGTACCTGCGCCAGCCACCAGTCGTTATCCACCTGACGAACCCAGATTTGCTGACCTGTCTGGACGACATCGGTAACTTTACGCGGCGTCGGCCCCTGCTGTGTATCCGAGCGGTAAGGCCGCGCCCAACGCATTCCTTCCATATGTAGCGAAACGGACGTACCGTCGGCAAGCGCAGCGGTCGCCTCTTGCGGATTAGCGCTGGTGACCACGGCGGGAAGCAGCGGTCCGTAGGTCGGCAACGCTTTCAACGTATCGGTAATTTTTTTACTGTCCCACGCCGTTTCGCCCACTTTCCATAGCACATTCGCCGGGCCGCGATAACCGTGGCGCATGTCATAGTCCAGCACGTTATTACGCACCGCCTGTTGCGCGGCCTGCTGCACTTTGCGGGTGATGGTCGTGTAAATACGATAACCATCTTCGTAGGCGCTTTCGCCATAACGGTTATACATTTCCTGGCGCACCATTTCCGACAGATAAGGTGCGGAGAAGGCGATTTCCGGCGCGTGATAATTTGCGTCGATAGGTTCGCTACGGGCCTGATCGTACTGCGCCTGAGTGATATATCCCTCGCTTAACATTCGCGAAAGCACTACGTTACGGCGCGCTATCGCCCGATCCATCGAGTAGAGCGGGTTAAAGGTAGAAGGCGCTTTAGGTAGCCCGGCGATAACCGCCATTTCGCTTAGGCTAAGCTGGTCGACCGTCTTACCAAAGTAGACCTGTGCCGCCGCGCCAACGCCATAGGCGCGGTAGCCGAGATAGATCTTGTTCAGATAGAGTTCGAGGATCTCATTTTTATTCAGCAACTGCTCAATACGAATCGCCAGAAACGCTTCCTTGATCTTGCGCATCAGCGTGCGTTCGGGGCTAAGGAAGAAGTTTCGCGCCAGTTGCTGGGTAATGGTACTTGCTCCCTGCGATGCGTGACCGGAGAAGAGCGCGACGCTGGCCGCACGGAAAATACCTACCGGGTCAATGCCGTGATGCTCATAAAAGCGGCTATCTTCGGTGGCGATAAAGGCGTTGATCATTTCCGGCGGAATTTGATCGAGCGTAACGGGAATACGGCGTTTTTCGCCATATTGCGCGATAAGTTCGCCATCCGCGCTGTAAACCTGCATCGGAATTTGCAAACGCACATCTTTCAATGTCGCGACGTCAGGTAGCTGCGGCTCAATATAGCGATAAAGGCCATAAATCGAGCCTGCTCCCAGCAGGATGCAACATACTGCAAGGATCAATAAATACTTTACGAACTTCACTGGAGATTTCCCATTTAGTGTCATTTGGGCAGTTTATAAACAAACGCGCGGTAGTATAAAGGCAAGCCAGACGCATTGATATACCCGTTAACGCGACGGGTGATAAGGAGATCGACCGTTATGGCTTTTAAAACCTGGCAAATAGGATTGCATATTCAGCAGCATGAAGCGCTGGCCATCGCCGTTATTCGCGGCGCATCGGGCTGGTCCCTGCAACGTTGGTGGCGACTGCCGCTGATGAACGCCTCCACGGCAGAGGGTACGATTCTTGACCCGCAATCGCTGGCTCACGTACTGCGACCCTGGAGCCGTGAGCTGCCGCTACGTCACCGTATTTATCTCTCTTTTCCCGCAAATCGGACATTGCAACGCGCTTTTCCACATCCGCCGATGCGTCTGCGGGAACGTGAGCAAGTCGCATGGCTCTCACAAACGATGGCGCGTGAGCTGGATATGGATCCGGACTTATTGCGTTTCGACTTTCAGGACGATGCGCTGAGCCCCGCGTTCAACGTTACCGCCGTGCAAAGCAAAGAAATTTCAGAGCTGTTAACGCTGGCGCAAACGCTCAATGTGCGCATCGCTGCTGTAACTCCCGATGCCTGCGCGTTACAGCGCTTGCTGCCGTTTATACCTTCGGGGCGGCAATGTCTGGTCTGGCGCGATGAGAGCCAGTGGCTGTGGGCGACGCGCTATGCGTGGGGGCGTAAATCGGCGCGCGAGGCGACGACGCTGCATGATCTTGCCGCGACGTTATCCGTCGTGCCGGAACATATTTCGTTATGCGCCGAAGGCGAATTCGACCCCTGGCGCGTCGTTACCGTCCGCCAACCGCCGGTTCCGCCGGACGGTTATCGCTTTGCGATTGCGCTGGGTTTAGCCATAGGGGAGATACGCTGATGGCGCATTCTGTCAATTTGCTCCCCTGGCGGCGCCAACATTACGTAGCGCGTCTGCGGCTGTGGTGCGTGGTATGGGGCGCGTCCCTGCTG
The DNA here is from genome assembly GCF_046551535.1 of Salmonella sp. SAL04162. Lineage (NCBI taxonomy): Bacteria > Pseudomonadati > Pseudomonadota > Gammaproteobacteria > Enterobacterales > Enterobacteriaceae > Salmonella > Salmonella sp. SAL04162. Next base: position 72,658 of record NZ_JBGDVX010000003.1, on the reverse strand, counting down.
CTGATAGCAAGCCTCGCGACGATTGCCCGGTTGGTTTTTTGGCAGGAGGGGAGGATTAATGAACTGCTACTGACGGCGGAAAACGGACGCACGACGGCGCTTGCGGCGAACATACCGCAGTTGCAGCAACGTCAGCGGCAGCAACAGGCGCGATTACAACGTCAGGCGCAGCGTGAACTGACGCAAGCCTGGCAATCTATCTTGACTGACCTTGCCAACCTGTTGCCAGATCAGGCATGGCTGACAAGCCTCAATTATCAGCAAGAGACGCTAGAGCTGGAAGGGCTGGCGAGAACGTTTGACGCCCTGCTCACGCTTGAGACATCGCTTCGTCACTATGTCAGTTTTCCGCTAAACCGCACGGGCACCACGCGGCAGGATGCGCAAGGGCGCTGGCAGTTCCATTATCAGTTAACGAGGAGCGCCGCCCGTGAACGCGCTCTTTGATATCTGGTACGGGATGTCGCGCCGTGGTCGGGTTTTTTGTTGGTGTGCAGGCGTGCTGTGCCTGACGCTGATGGTCGCGTTATCTGTGGGCTATCCCGGCTGGAAAACGCTGGATACGCAACAAATGCGGTTAAGCCAGAAGCGCGAGGCCGCCCGGCAACAGTGGCGTCATCTGCGCCGTCTGAGCGTCGCGGCTGAACCGCTTTTCGGGCGCACCGTGGAAAATCCGCGTCCTTTTTCGCCGTTAGATTTCCAGGCTCCTCCCCTGCGTTTGCTGCACTGGCAGCCATCGGCGCAGGGGGGAGAAATGGCGCTGAAAACGTCCTGGGATGCGGTGCCGTCACTGTTTGTCCGGTTGGCCGAAAGCGAGATGAGCGTAAGTCGGTTTTCATTGCGTAGAGAGGGGGCGGAATTATTGATAACGCTGCAACTGGAGCGCCTGGCGAATGAAGGCTAGCCGTAGTGTATTGCTCTGTTTTTGTTTGCTGACGTTGACAGGAATGCGCGATCCCTTCCGCCCGCCGGAAGATCGCTGCCGGATAGCCGAACTCTCGCAGTGGCGGTATCAGGGCGCGGTACGTAAAGGCGAGCGATGGACAGGCATTCTTAAAGACAGCCAGCAAAAATGGCGGCGAGTGGAAGAAGGGCAGACGCTGGAAAACGGTTGGACGATTGTCCGCCTGACGGCGGAAGCCTTAACGTTAACGACCGGTAAAAATTGTGCGCCGCCGCAGTGGCGGTGGCTACGTCAGGGAGCGGGCAATGAAGCGATGGATAGCCATAATACTGATAGTCTTGATGCCCGCCGCACAGGCGGGAAAAGCGGCGAAAGTGACGCTGGTGGTTGACGACGTCCCTGTGGTGCAGGTTTTGCAGACTTTAGCCGAGCAGGATCGGCAGAATCTGGTGGTGTCGCCGGACGTCAGCGGGACATTATCGCTACATCTGACGGATGTGCCGTGGAAACAGGCGCTACAGACGGTGGTCAATAGCGCGGGGTTGGTGCTGCGTCAGGAGGGGAATATTCTTCATGTTCATTCACAGGCCTGGCAGAAAGAACACAGTGCGCGGCAGGATGCCGAGCGGTTAAGGCTTCAGGCTAATTTACCGCTGGAAAACCGCAGCATTAGCCTGCAATACGCCGATGCCGCCGAACTGGCGAAAGCGGGCGAGAAACTCCTGAGCGCGAAGGGAACCATCATGGTAGATAAGCGCACCAACCGCCTGCTGTTGCGCGATAACCGCGCGGCCCTGGCGGAGCTGGAAAAATGGGTATCGCAAATGGATCTGCCGGTGGCGCAGGTGGAGCTGGCGGCGCATATCGTCACCATTAACGAAAAGAGTCTACGGGAACTGGGCGTAAAGTGGACGCTGGCTGACGCGACGCAAGCGGGCTCGGTGGGTGACGTGACGACGCTTTCCAGTGATTTATCCGTCGCCGCCGCCACCTCACGCGTCGGGTTTAACATCGGGCGCATTAACGGACGCTTGCTGGATCTGGAGCTGTCAGCGCTGGAGCAAAAGCAGCAGTTGGATATTATCGCCAGCCCCCGGCTGCTGGCTTCCCATCTGCAGCCAGCCAGTATCAAGCAAGGCAGCGAAATTCCTTATCAGGTTTCCAGCGGCGAAAGCGGCGCGACCTCCGTGGAATTTAAAGAAGCGGTGCTGGGAATGGAGGTGACGCCCACCGTTTTGCAAAAAGGGCGCATCCGCCTGAAGTTACATATCAGCCAGAATGTCCCCGGTCAGATACTACAACAGGCTGATGGTGAAGTGCTGGCGATAGATAAACAGGAAATTGAAACGCAGGTAGAGGTAAAAAGCGGCGAGACGCTGGCGCTGGGCGGTATTTTTTCGCGAAAAAATAAATCGGGTAGCGATAGCGTGCCGCTGCTGGGGGATATTCCCTGGCTTGGTCAGCTCTTCCGCCATGACGGCAAAGAGGACGAGCGACGCGAATTAGTGGTGTTTATCACCCCCAGACTGGTGGCGACAGAATAATTTATGCATAAAAAAGCGCTGTTTTTGCACTGAACGCATCTGCGGGATTTGACGTGCGGATGTATTTAGCATACAAGGAGTACCGATTTGAGAGTCGTGCTTTTCGTTGCTGACGCATTGATTAATGCGCTTTGCCTTGCCGAAGGTGTGCATAAGACCGATGATAAACGGCTGAATGTCCGCTGATGCAGACGTATTGGTTCTGCGGATTGCGCACAATTGTTTGAAAGTAGAGCAATTTGTAGGCCGGATATGTTGTTCTGGTCGCCATCCGGCAACGCTAACTCGGGTTTTGCAACAATCAGGCTTGGTGATTTATTCAGTTGCCAAACCCGCTTGAGTATTGAGATAATTTTCAGTCTGACTCTCGCAATATCTTATGAGGTTTCAGTTCATGTCCTGCTGCGCTGGGTGTCTGTGAAGCGGGTTTACCATTAACGAATAGTCTTAGTAGTACCGAAAAAATGGCAGAGAAACGCAATATCTTTCTGGTTGGGCCTATGGGTGCCGGAAAAAGCACTATTGGGCGCCAGTTAGCTCAACAACTCAATATGGAATTTTACGATTCTGATCAAGAGATTGAGAAACGAACCGGAGCTGATGTGGGCTGGGTCTTCGATGTTGAAGGTGAAGACGGCTTCCGTAATCGTGAAGAAAAAGTTATCAACGAATTGACGGAAAAACAGGGTATTGTGCTGGCAACCGGCGGTGGCTCTGTAAAATCGCGTGAAACGCGTAACCGTCTCTCCGCGCGTGGCGTCGTGGTCTACCTTGAAACGACCATCGAAAAACAACTGGCGCGCACGCAGCGTGATAAAAAACGCCCGCTGTTGCAGGTTGAAGCACCGCCTCGCGAAGTTCTGGAAGCGCTGGCTAACGAACGCAATCCGCTGTACGAAGAGATTGCCGACGTCACCATTCGCACCGACGATCAAAGCGCTAAGGTTGTGGCAAACCAGATTATTCATATGCTGGAAAGCAACTAATTCAAGCAGAATACGCTGGGTAAGCGGGCACAAGTAACTAAGGTGGATGTCGCGTCATGGAGAGGATTACAGTCACTCTCGGGGAACGTAGTTACCCGATCACCATCGCGGCTGGTTTGTTTAACGAACCAGCTTCATTCTTGCCGCTGAAATCAGGCGATCAGGTCATGTTAGTGACCAACGAAACCCTGGCGCCGCTTTATCTGGACAAGGTTCGCGGCGTACTCGAACGGGCGGGCGTTAACGTAGACAGCGTGATTCTTCCTGACGGCGAGCAGTATAAGAGCCTGACGGTGCTGGATACGGTGTTTACGGCGTTACTGAAAAAACCGCATGGTCGTGATACCACGCTGGTCGCGCTTGGCGGCGGCGTGATTGGCGATCTCACCGGTTTTGCGGCGGCCAGCTACCAGCGAGGCGTACGTTTCATCCAGGTGCCAACTACCTTACTGTCGCAGGTTGATTCTTCCGTGGGCGGGAAAACCGCCGTCAACCATCCCCTTGGCAAAAACATGATTGGCGCGTTTTACCAACCCGCTTCTGTGGTTGTCGATCTTGATTGCCTGAAAACGCTTCCCGCACGCGAACTGGCATCGGGACTGGCAGAGGTGATCAAATACGGCATTATACTCGACGCAGACTTCTTCACCTGGCTTGAGGATAATCTGGATGCGCTATTGCGTCTGGACGGTCCGGCGATGGCGTACTGTATTCGTCGTTGTTGCGAGCTGAAAGCCGAAGTTGTTGCCGCCGACGAGCGTGAAGCGGGCTTACGTGCTTTACTGAATCTTGGACATACCTTTGGCCACGCCATTGAAGCGGAAATGGGATATGGCAATTGGTTACATGGTGAAGCCGTTGCCGCAGGTATAGTGATGGCTGCGCGCGCATCCGAGCGTTTGGGGCAGTTCAGTTCTGCTGATACGCAGCGCATCATCGCTCTACTCGAACGGGCCGGGTTGCCAGTCAATGGCCCTTGCGAGATGTCCGCGCAGGACTATTTGCCGCACATGCTGCGAGATAAAAAAGTGTTAGCGGGGGAGCTGCGTTTAGTGCTTCCGCTGGCCATAGGGAAAAGTGAAGTGCGCGGCGGAGTGTCGCACGAAGTCGTTCTTAGCGCGATTGCTGACTGTCAGCAGGCGTAACAACAAGAAAGGTCAGACTGATATTGCGTAGATGTCAGTCTTTTAGCTTCAGGTTATGTGCAATGTCGTAAGCATTAACCTTTGAGTGGGGTGTTAAATGGATGAATTCAAACCAGAAGACGAGCTGAAACCCGATCCCAGCGATCGTCGTACTGGTCGTTCTCGTCAATCTTCAGAACGCGATAATGAGCCACAGATCAACTTTGATGACGTTGATCTGGATGCCGACGATCGCCGTCCGACGCGTACGCGTAAAGCGCGTAGTGAAGAACCTGAAGTTGAAGAAGAGTACGAATCCGATGAAGACGATACGGTGGACGAAGAGCGTGTTGAACGCCGTCCACGTAAGCGTAAAAAAGCGGCCCATAAGCCAGCCTCTCGTCAGTACATGATGATGGGCGTTGGCGTACTGGTGCTGCTGCTATTGATTATCGGTATCGGCTCCGCGCTGAAAGCCCCCTCAACGTCTTCCAGCGAGCCGTCGGCCTCTGGCGAAAAGAGTATTGATCTTTCCGGTAATGCCGCCGATCAGGCGAATGCGACCCAGCCTGCGCCGGGCGCCACCTCCGCAGAACAAACCGCGGGCAATACGTCGCAGGATATTTCTTTGCCGCCGATTTCTTCAACGCCGACGCAGGGACAGTCGCCTGTGGTCGCTGACGGTCAGCAGCGCGTGGAAGTGCAGGGCGATCTGAATAATGCGCTGACGCAGAATCCAGAGCAGATGAACAATGTTGCGGTGAACTCTACGTTGCCGACAGAGCCTGCAACCGTCGCGCCAGTTCGCAATGGCAGCACGACGCGTCAGGCGGCGGTTAGCGAACCTGCCGAGCGTCATACCACGCGTCCGGAACGTAAACAGGCCGTCATTGAACCTAAGAAACCGCAGACCACGGCGAAAACCACGACTGCGGAACCGAAGAAACCGGTCGCGCCAGTGAAACGCACGGAACCGGCAGCGCCAGCCGCGACGCCGAAAGCGACCACCACGACGGCTGCTCCGACAGCGACGGCAAGCGCTGCGCCGGTACAAACCGCGAAACCAGCGCAAGCCTCCACGACGCCTGTCGCAGGCGGCGGGAAAAGCGCCGGCAACGTTGGCGCGTTAAAGAGCGCGCCATCCAGCCACTACACATTGCAGCTCAGTAGTTCTTCAAATTACGACAACCTGAACGGTTGGGCGAAGAAAGAGAACCTGAAAAATTATGTGGTATACGAGACGACGCGTAATGGACAACCGTGGTATGTGCTGGTAACGGGGATGTATGCTTCGAAAGAGGATGCTAAACGTGCGGTGTCCACCTTACCTGCCGATGTGCAGGCGAAAAACCCGTGGGCAAAACCGTTGCATCAGGTTCAGGCCGATCTGAAATAATCCAGGCTGTGTCCTGCAATTGCCTGTGAGTGTCGCTGACAGCTATTTTTGTTCAGGACAGGCGCGAGGGGCGCATTTGCTACCGTCAAATGCGCCGTAAAGCAACGCGGCACAGCCTAAAGCGCAGGATGCTGTCGGAGCTTTCTCCACAGCCGGAGAAGGTGTAATTAGTTAGTCAGCATGAAAAAAAATCGCGCTTTTTTGAAGTGGGCAGGGGGAAAATACCCTCTGCTTGATGATATCAAACGACATTTGCCAAAAGGCGAGTGCCTTGTCGAACCTTTTGTGGGTGCCGGATCGGTGTTTCTTAACACCGACTTTTCTCGTTATATCCTCGCCGATATCAACAGCGACCTTATTAGCCTCTATAACATCGTGAAGTTACGTACTGACGAGTACGTACAGGCTTCGCGCGAGCTGTTTATGCCTGAAACTAACCAGGCTGAGGTCTATTACCAACTCCGTGAGGAGTTCAACACCTGCCAGGACCCCTTTCGTCGGGCGGTACTGTTTTTATATCTGAACCGCTACGGTTATAACGGACTCTGTCGCTATAACTTGCGCGGGGAATTTAATGTACCGTTTGGTCGTTATAAAAGACCTTACTTCCCGGAAGCGGAGTTGTACCACTTTGCAGAAAAAGCGCAGAATGCGTTCTTTTACTGTGAGTCATACGCAGACAGTATGGCGCGTGCGGACAAGTCGTCGGTGGTCTATTGCGATCCGCCTTATGCGCCGTTGTCCGCCACGGCTAACTTCACAGCGTATCACACCAATAGTTTTAGCCTGACGCAACAAGCGCATCTGGCGGAAATCGCTGAGAATCTGGTCAGTAACCGGATACCGGTGCTCATTTCCAACCATGATACGGCGCTCACACGCGAGTGGTATCAACTCGCAAAATTGCATGTCGTCAAAGTTAGACGCAGTATAAGCAGCAACGGCGGCACACGTAAAAAGGTGGACGAACTGCTGGCTCTGTACCAACCAGGAGTCGCCACGCCTGCAAGAAAATAATTCTCAAGGAGAAGCGGATGAAACAGTATTTGATTGCCCCCTCAATTCTGTCGGCTGATTTTGCTCGCCTGGGTGAAGACACCGCCAAAGCGCTGGCTGCCGGTGCTGATGTTGTACACTTTGACGTCATGGATAATCACTATGTGCCGAACCTGACTATCGGCCCGATGGTGCTGAAATCCCTGCGTCAGTACGGTATTACCGCGCCTATTGATGTCCACCTGATGGTCAAGCCAGTCGACCGTATCGTGCCCGACTTTGCCGCCGCTGGCGCGAGCATCATTACCTTTCACCCGGAAGCCTCCGAACATGTTGACCGTACGCTACAGCTGATTAAAGAGCACGGCTGTAAAGCGGGGCTGGTATTCAACCCGGCAACGCCGCTCAGTTATCTCGATTACGTCATGGACAAACTGGATGTGATCCTGCTGATGTCCGTGAACCCAGGCTTCGGCGGCCAGTCTTTTATTCCGCAGACGCTGGATAAACTGCGCGAAGTGCGTCGCCGCATTGATGCGTCCGGTTACGACATTCGCCTGGAAGTGGATGGCGGCGTGAAGGTGAACAATATCGGCGAGATCGCCGCAGCAGGCGCGGACATGTTTGTTGCGGGGTCGGCAATTTTCGATAAGCCCGACTACAAAAAAGTGATTGATGAAATGCGCAGTGAGCTGGCAAAGGTAAGTCATGGATAAGTTGCAGAATATTCGGGGCGTCGCCTTTGATCTTGACGGCACGCTGGTGGATAGCGCGCCGGGTCTTGCCGCGGCGGTGGATATGGCGCTGTATGCGCTGGAACTGCCGGTCGCGGGCGAGGAGCGCGTGATTACCTGGATTGGTAACGGCGCAGACGTATTGATGGAACGCGCGCTGACCTGGGCTCGCGAGGAGCGCGCCACGCTGCGTAAGACGATGGGGAAACCGCCCGTTGATGAAGATATTCCTGCCGAGGAACAGGTACGCATTCTGCGTAAATTGTTCGACAGGTATTATGGCGAAGTGGCGGAAGAAGGCACCTTTTTATTTCCGCATGTCGCCGACACGCTGGGCGCGCTGCACGCCAGCGGATTGTCATTAGGTTTGGTGACCAACAAACCGACGCCGTTCGTCGCGCCGTTGCTGGAATCGCTTGATATCGCCAAATACTTTAGTGTGGTTATCGGCGGCGATGATGTGCAAAATAAGAAGCCGCATCCGGAGCCGCTGTTGCTGGTGGCAAGCCGGCTGGGCATGATGCCGGAGCAGATGCTTTTTGTCGGCGATTCGCGTAATGATATTCAGGCCGCAAAAGCGGCGGGCTGCCCTTCGGTTGGCCTGACATACGGCTACAATTATGGCGAAGCGATCGCTCTTAGCGAGCCGGACGTCATTTATGACAGTTTTAACGATCTTTTGCCCGCACTTGGGCTTCCGCATAGCGATAACCAGGAAATAAAAAATGACTAAGCCCATCGTTTTTAGTGGCGCACAGCCCTCAGGTGAATTGACCATTGGCAACTATATGGGGGCATTGCGTCAGTGGGTAAACATGCAGGATGACTATCATTGCATCTACTGCATCGTAGACCAACATGCTATTACCGTGCGTCAGGACGCGCAGCAGCTACGTAAAGCGACGCTGGATACGCTGGCGCTGTACCTGGCATGTGGTATTGATCCTGAAAAGAGCACTATTTTCGTTCAGTCCCATGTGCCGGAACATGCGCAGCTTGGCTGGGCGCTGAACTGCTATACCTATTTCGGCGAGCTGAGCCGTATGACGCAGTTTAAAGATAAATCTGCGCGCTATGCGGAAAACATTAACGCCGGCCTGTTTGATTACCCGGTGCTGATGGCGGCAGACATCCTGTTGTACCAAACCAATCTGGTGCCGGTAGGCGAAGATCAGAAGCAGCATCTGGAACTGAGCCGCGATATCGCCCAGCGTTTCAACGGGCTGTATGGCGATATTTTCAAAGTACCGGAACCGTTTATTCCAAAATCCGGCGCGCGCGTGATGTCGCTGCTGGAGCCGACAAAGAAAATGTCCAAATCGGACGATAACCGTAATAACGTGATCGGCCTGCTGGAAGATCCGAAATCGGTAGTGAAGAAAATCAAACGAGCGGTCACTGACTCCGACGAGCCGCCGGTAGTGCGTTATGATGTGAAAGAGAAAGCGGGTGTCTCTAACCTGCTGGATATTCTTTCCGCCGTGACCGGTCAGAGCATTCCTGAACTGGAAAAACAGTTTGAAGGTAAAATGTATGGCCATTTGAAAGGCGAAGTAGCGGAGGCGGTTTCCGGAATGTTGTCTGAGTTGCAGGAGCGCTATCATCGTTTCCGCAACGACGAAGCGTTCTTGCAGAAGGTGATGAAAGACGGGGCGGAAAAAGCCAGCGCACGTGCGGCCGAAACGCTGAAAGCCGTTTACGAAGCCATTGGCTTTGTGGCGAAACCGTAAGGGGTATTGCGTGCCCGATGGCGCGAGCTTATCGGGCCTGCAAACGAGCGTAAGTTGGACAAGGCATCTGCGCCGTACCGTTTATCAGACCTGTAAAAAAACCGGGAAAATCCCGGTTTTTTTGTATCTGCGCAGTCGTTTCTATTATTGATCGGCAGCCGGGCCGCAACCACCAATAATTTTAGAAATAGAAATTGCAGGGTGCAGCAAATAATCGTAGCTGCAGTTGTTTTTTTTGTTTTCGATATGACCAGTACAGGCGGTGAGCGTTGCCAGAACCCCTGCCACAACGGCAATTTTTACAAATTTGAACATGTCAAAATCCTTGTTGATAAAACGAACACTAATGGTGGAATAAATATAAGATCTATTTAGCGTATAGTACGATAGCAATTAATAAACCATGCAGGTAGTCCAAATAAGGACTTCATCTTTACCTGGAAATCTGATTTAAAAAAGGCCGCTTAATAATAAGCGGCCTGTATTAGTGTTATATAATGTTGTTTATTTAACGAAATGTTTTCTTAACGTTAAGCATAAAGCCTTTATCGCTGATACTGTCTTCTTTCCACTGGTACGCATCCAGATGTAGCGCGGTATCATTGCTGCTATATTTCACGCCGATGGTTGCCAGGCCATTAACGCCGCCGCCTTTTTGACCGTCATCTATGCCGAACGATTGACCCGCCGCACCCTGTAATGACGCTGTACGCTGGCTCTTGCTGTAGCTCAGGTTCGGGCCGCCTTCCAGGGTAGCGGTGGCGCTCCAGCCGTCTTTCCCGGCGTAATCCAGCTTCAGGCCGACAAGAGAGTCTACCGCCGTTTCGTTGCCAGAATTCATGGACAGGTTAAAATCTCCGGCGCTGCGCTCTTTGTAGCCATCTTCCTTGGTGTGACGGAATTTCACCCCGGCATACGGCGTGACTTTCAGCGTATCACTCATCAGAGTGAAGGTTTTTGCCCCTTCGCTGCGGAACTCAAGGTACTGCTGACGTACGTCGGAATCCGCCACCTTGTTGGTGTCGCCATACGAGACGGAGCGACTGCTGTCCAGGTTATGCACGTCATAACGCAGGCTGTTATTCCACGCCAGACCTTCATCAAACGCCATGCTGTGCTTCAGGCCGAAGAACTGACTGTAGCCGCCGGTCAGGCCGTTATCGCCCGCGGTTTTCGAACCGTCGCCATCCAGACGCGCAATACCGTACTCCAGCGTCAGATTCTGGCTTGTGGTCAAATCCAGCTTCTGGCGCAGCGCCAGCATGTCGTACTGAGTGTCGTTGCCCAGTTCAGCGCGCGGGTCGCCTTTCGCCACTACGTTAAACGCCAGGCCGTCTTTAATCTGCGGGGCCGCGTCGGCCAGCATGTTAAAGCGGTTACTGAGGATGCGCGCTTCGCGGAACACGGTGGTGGCCTGAGCGCCGCTGACCTGTTTCAGGGCGTTGTTCAGTTCGGCGGTGGTGCCAACGTTGAGGCTGGTATACAGCTCGTTGTTGGTGTAACCGGCGTCGAGCGCACTCGCCACGCCGGAGACGCTGGCGTCGGTCGCCACATCGGCATAGGCGTTTTTGGTCATCGTGACGTCAACGTTGCCGTCGCTGTCCTGGCTTCCCTGTGCGTTCCACACCACGGTGGTGGACTGGATAGCGCCGGCGTCAGACAGGTTGCTGCCTTCGACCACGTTGTCGAAGCTGACGGTGGTGTCGGCGGTACCTGCGGCAAAGCCGGTGTTGATTTCCACGCCGTTCATGCTGGCGTTGCTGACCTTGAGCTTACCGGCGCTGCCGTCGGCGCTGGTGCCGACCACGTAGCCGGACAGGTTGTTGGTGGTGGATGAGCCTGCGCTGTCGCCGGTTGTCACGGTCGCCATGCCATCGTTAATGGTCGGTTCCGTTGGCGCAATGAAGTCAACATAATGCACTTCCGTACCGTCGCCGTTTTCACCGCTGCCTTCGATGGTTTTACCGCTCTGCTTGATAAAGCCGGAGCCGGTTACGCTGTCATCAATATAGACCGTACCGTTGTTGACGATATGGCCATTGCTGCCCAACTGGCTGAATGCATACGAATTACTGGCGTAGATATTGATGGTGCCGTTGTTTTCAATGACGGCGGAACTGCTGGCATTGGACTCAAGCTGCATTCCGATCATGCCAGTGTCGGTCGTACCCTTTGTTCCCAGGTTAATTTCCCCGTTATTCACCATTTTGGCGCTGCCGGAGGCTGACATGGCGACGACATTATTACCGGTTACGTTAATCACGCCATCGTTTTCTACCATTCCTCCCTTGGCGCTGGCGGTCTTGATGTTGCCATTGAATGTCCCGGCGTTATAGAAGGTAAAGGTACCGTTGGCGATATCCATCGTGCCGTTTACTTCGCCCCAGTTATTCAGCGTCCCTTTCCACATTTGTTCGGGTATGCTGACCACACCGCCGCTCAGGTTATTCACAGTTGCACCGCTGGCGACAGCCAGATCGTTCACTGTGCCATTATTATTGAATACGGTCGCGGCTTTAAAATTCACAACATCAATAACACCTGTATTGCTTACCGCCCCGGAGGTGTTTTGCAGTATCAGAGTGCCAATATATCCTTGGTTATCCAGCGAGCCTTTCCACATATCGATGTGATTGACAGAACCCGTGGCGCTGTTGATGGCGCTTGCGCCACCTCCCACGGTTAACGTGTCGCTAATGTCGCCACTGTTGGTTAACGTCCCGCCCTCTTCAACGTCAACAGAGGTAATTTTGCCGCGGTTATCAATTTTCCCTCCATTCTCCGCGACGACGAAGCTGGTAATTTCGCCACTGGCGCTGTTGGTGAGGTATCCACTGTCAGTGACGTTAACTTTCTCGGTTGCTACTGCGCCTTCATTACCCACATCACCGAGAATGAGTATATTGTTGTTTAATTTAATATTCTCTCCATAAGCGGAGAGAAGCCCATCGTTATAAGCGAAAGAAACCATCGGGTCCGTGGGATTATACTGACTACTGTTTTGGCAAGAGTCAGCAACACAGATTGTGCCGTAGTTAACGACAACGCTGCTGTCATCAGCATAAAATGGCTTGCCATAGCTGGCATCGATATTGATGGTGCCAGTGGTATCGTTGATGACGGTCCCGCCGTTGAGCGCCGCCATGCCGACCAGCTGGTTATCATCAATTTTGGTGACGCCCTCATCGGCGGTGAGATTAATGGTGCCCTGGTTAATGGCGGTGCCGCCATTGAGCGCCATCATGCCGAACCCGGCGTTATTAACGTTAATGGTGCCGGTATTGGTGGCTGTGGCGTCGCCGTCACCGCCATCAGTTGAGCCTGCGACCATACCTGCACTGGTGAGATAGAGCGATGACGGATGCCAGTAGCTTGTGCTGGTAATATCACCTTCATCGTCCAGCGTCGGGACAAAACCATCCAGATAAATATCGCCTGCGTTTAGCGCCGCTCCTTTGATGGCGCTAACGCCATATACGCCTGCGCCCTGCAAATGGATGGCGGCGTCTTTATCATTGACAACATCGCCATATCCAGAGGCGAGCATTGCATAGAAGGTATGGTTGTACCATTTCAGCGGGAAAAAGGAAAAACCTTTATATTTTACAGGTTGCTGGTCAGATATGATGGTGATATCACCGCCAGATTGGTTATGAATTACTGAACCTGCGTCGTCGGCGCGGGCAACGGCAGTACGATCGTCGCCGCCGCCGTTACTGGTTGCGTAAACCAGGATCTCACCGCTGTTGCCGATAGTTGCGCCATTGTCGACGCGCATAATGGAATAGACGCCGTGGCTTGTGATATCGCCCTGGTTCGCAATTGATGAATTTTCTCCGTTAGCGACTAATAGCGCATTGTTAATGGAAGCGCTAACATCTATATAATTGACATTAATATCAATGATTGAATTGTCATCCAGAATCAGAGAACCGCCGTTGCTGACCTTGGCCAGTGTGACAGCGCCTCCTATCATGGTGGCTGTATCTATTGTGGACTGACCGCTTAGCGTAACTTCGCTGTCGCCGTTGAGATTGATGCCTGTGACGATGCTGACCGAGCCATCCGTATTCTGGCTATGGGTAATGCTAATACCGCCGCGGATATCTACGTTGTTACCCTCGCCCGTAACGTTCAGACCGATAACGCTCAACGCTTGTCCACTGACTGTCGACAGATCGCCGACGTTGATGTCAAATGTGCCATCAAGGGTGATATCGTTGTTGGCGCCGTTAACGGTGACGCCGGTTAGCGGGGTATCGCCGGCGATCAAAGAATTTTGCTCGAACTCAGCGCTCATATTCACGTTGCCAGCGATATTGACGGTGTTGCTGTCGCCGCTCACGTTTACGCCCGTCGCGCCGCGGAATACGCCATCGCTGTCCTGCACGGAAATAACGTTAATATCGCCATCCAACGTAACCTGTGACGTATTGCCGCTCACCAGCGCGCCGGTGCCGTTGAGGCTGACGTTAATATTCCCTTTGTTGCGGAAGGCGTTTTGTTCGCCAGCGACCACAAAACCCACCGAGTCCTGATCGCGGACGGTGGCGTTACCGGTATTTTTTGCTTCATTTCCGGTGCCGTAGGTGATGATACCCATCGCGCCGTCGGTGACCAGCAGATCGCCCGCCTGGGTCAGACTGCCGTTGTCGCCATTGATAACTACAGCGGCAGAGCCTGCGCCATCCACTGCGATATCGCCGGTATTGGCGATACGGGCCTTACTGCCGTCAATTCGCGTACCGGTCGCGCCGCCGGAGATGGTCTGATCGCCTTCATTGATAATGAGCGTGTTATCGCCATCGACATACAACGCAGCGGACCCCGCGCCGCTGACGGTGGTGTCCCCGACATTATCGATAACCGCGTTGTCGCCGATAATATGGCCGCCGGTGGCACCGTCGGTGATGGTCATATCGCCGTCGTTGCTGACGCGCGCGTTATTGCCGTCAATGGTGGTGCCGGTGGAACCTGCGCCGCTGATACTGGAGGTACCAGTATTCTGAACCGTGGCGTTGTCGCCGTCGATGATGATGGCGGTGCCGCCGCCGCTCACGGTAATGTCGCCGGAGAAATCGGTGGTGGTATTATTACCGGAAATCAGCGCGCCGATGGCGTTGTCTACCGTTGAATGGCCCGAAATGGTGTTGGTGGTGCCGTCGCCGGAGATCACCATGCCGGTGGCACCGTCGGTCACACTGGAGTCCCCGGTGAGCGTGTTGACGGTTCGATCGCCGGAAATAATCACGCCGGTGCGATCCTGGCCGCTGATATCCATGCCGCGATCGGAGGTATGCGATTCGCCGTCGCCGGTGATAACCGTGGTGTTATCGTCGGCAATAATCAGATAGCCCCGGCTGTCGTACTTCCAGTAGAGACCGTTTTCCTGGGTGCCTTCAATCACGGCGGCATTGGCGTCAGTCACGTCCCAGCCAGTGACGTTCAGCGTTTTGCCGTCTTCGGTGGTCAACTGCCACTGGTCATCCTGTTCTGAATAATTCCACACGGCGCCCTCGAGAACGCTGCCGTTATCCAGTTTGAAGCTATCGAAGGCCAGGGTGTCTTTGCCTTTATCGATGGTGACGCCGTTGCTGAAGGTAGTAACAGAATTATCTGTGGGCGTGTCGTCGTCATCGCCGCTATCGTCAGGCGGGGTCACATCGTCATCGCCGCTATCATCGGGCGGGGTCACATCATCATCGCCGCTATCGTCGGGCGGGGTCACATCGTCATCGCCGCTATCATCGGGCGGGGTCACATCATCATCGCCGCTATCGTCAGGCGGGGTCACATCGTCATCGCCGCTATCATCGGGCGGGGTCACATCGTCATCGCCGCTATCGTCAGGCGGGGTCACATCGTCATCGCCACTATCATCGGGCGGGGTTACATCATCATCGCCGCTATCATCGGGCGGGGTTACATCATCATCGCCGCTATCATCGGGCGGGGTGACATCGTCATCGCCGCCATCATCGGGCGGGGTGACGCTGCCGCCATCATCGGGCGGGGTGACGCTGCCGCCATCGTCGGGCGGGGTGACGCTGCCGCCATCGTCGGGCGGAGTGACGTCGCCGCCATTATCGGGCGTAGGGGGGGTATAAGAATGAGTAGAATCTCCGCCACCGTTATTTTCAACGCCAATAGCCACACCTGCGACCAGGGCAGCAACGCCGCCAGCAACCCAGCCCCAGTGATTATCATTTTCAGGTAATGTAGCAAGGCAGGTCGGTGAGAGTTTTGCGCGTTTTTCTTTAGGCAGGGAGGAGATATTACTGGGACATTCTTTTTCATCATCGTTATTTTCTGCGGCGATGGCCGGAATGTAATAACTTTGTAGCGTTAAAGCGATCGCGATAGAAATAAGTTTTTTCTTTTGCATAGGGTTCATCCTTAATTAATATTTTCCTTGCGTACTAAACATATGCAGAGAGCGATACAGGCAATGATGAAATGGCCAGAAGAAAATTATGCTTTAGTGTTTATTTTATCACCCGATAACCAGGTCAGGTCAAATTGAGTGCTTAACGGTGTTATTTATTAGGTGAATGAATGATGGGGGAATTTGACGAATAAAAGGGTTTTTACGCAATATTATTAATATTTAAATTCACGTGGTGTATTTAAAATGGATTGCTTAATTTAATTTTAAGTAAAAATAATTTGGGGTTACGAATAGTTGTAAAATAAAGCCCTGAATAACAGGGCCTTATTTTAATTAATGATTAGAGAACCAATTTAATTTATCGCGTAAACCAACGACCCGGCCAACGATAATCAGCGCCGGGCTTTCAACCTGTTGCGCTAATTCCCCGAGCTGCGTCAGCACACCGTGGACGACGCGTTGCTTCACGGAGGTGCCGTTTTCTACCAGCGCAACCGGCATATCGGCCTGCATACCGAATGCGATCAGTTTTTCCTGGATAGTTGCTGCCTGATTAAGCCCCATGTAGAACACCAGCGTCTGTTTTTCTGCCGCCAGGTTTTCCCAGTCCAGCTCGCCGCCGGTTTTCAGGTGACCCGTGACCAGACGTACGCTCTGGGCGTAATCGCGATGGGTTAGCGGAATACCGGAGTAGGCGGAGCAGCCGGAAGCCGCGGTAATCCCCGGCACGACCGAGAAAGGAATACCGGCATGGCACAGCGTTTCCAGCTCTTCGCCGCCGCGACCAAAGATAAAGGGATCGCCGCCTTTCAGGCGTACCACGCGTTTACCTTTTTGCGCTTCACGCAGCAGGATCTGGTTGATTTCCTCCTGTGGGACGCAGTGGTAACCCGCGCGTTTCCCCACAAAGACCCGATCGGCATCGCGGCGTACCAGGTTCATAATGTCGTCGGAGACGAGGCGATCGTAAACCACGATATCCGCCTGTTGGATTTGTTGTAATCCTTTCAGCGTCAGCAGTCCGGCATCGCCCGGCCCGGCGCCAACCAGCACGACTTCGCCACGGTGATCCAGCGGTTCGCTAAACAGGTGTTCGGTTGTCGCGTTAACCGCTTTCTCATCGGCATTCGCCAGCGACTGCGCCAGCCGGTCATTGACGAAAAATTTTTCCCAGAAGCGACGACGTTCGCCCATCGTGGCAAACTGCTTTTTCACTCGGGCGCGGAGTTGCCCGGCGTAGCGCGCGACCTGCCCCAGATGCTGCGGCAGCAGCGACTCCAGTTTCTCGCGCAGCAGACGCGCCAGCACCGGGGAAGTGCCGCCCGAGGAGACGGCGACCATGAGCGGCGAGCGGTCAATAATGGAGGGCATGATAAAGCTGGCGGCTTTCGGCGCATCCACCACGTTGCAGAAGATGCGGCGTGACTCCGCCGCTTCGCTGACGCGCTGGTTGACGGTATCGTCGTCGGTGGCCGCGATCGCCAGCCAACACGAGTCGAGAAGCGTTTCGTCGAACGGTCCCTCAACCAGAGTCAACATGCCTTCATTTGCCCATACGGTGAACTGTGGAATAAAGGTGAGCGCATTGACCGTTAAACGTGCGCCTGCTTCCAGCAATAACCGTGCTTTGCGTTCTGCGACATCGCCACCGCCGACGATCAGACAGTCGCGGTCGCGTAATTGACAAAATATAGGCAAATGGTCCACGACATTACCCCTTAATTATTGGCAGCAGCCTCTGGCTGATTGATTTTTGCCGGAGCCGGACGCTCCGATTTCGGCGTAGCATACCAATAACCCAATCCCATGAACACGACGCCGGACAAAGTATTACCCAGAGTGACCCACAACAGATTGTGTCCGATTCCGGACAGGGTATAAGCGTCGCTGTGATGACCAAACCAGGAGAGGGCGAACAGCGTCATATTCGCGACGGAGTGCTCGTAGCCGGAAGCGATAAACGCCAGCAGGCACCACCAGATAGCAAGAAATTTCGCCGTGCCTTCGGTGCGGATCGCCATCCAGATTGCCAGACAAACCAGCCAGTTACACAGCGCGCCTTTGAAGAACAGTACCGTGGCGGGCGCGGTGGTTTTCGCCAGCGCGACTGAGTGAACGATGCTGGTATCGACCGGCAACAAACTGCCGCCGCCCCAGCTGTAAAGCAGGGCGACAAAGACGGAGCCGACCAGGTTGCCAAGCCAGGTTTGCGGCAGGATAGCCCACATTTGACCGTGGCTGATGGTGCCAGCTTTGACGCCCAGCGTCAGGAACATGGTGTGGCCGGTAAACAGTTCGGAACCGGCGATGATGACCAGCGTTAAGGCGATACCAAAGGTCGCTCCCATCACCAAAGGACGCACTGACGGGTCGAGCAGATTGCCGAGGGTGAAAATAAGAATGATGCCGAGACCGACATAAGCCCCGGCCATTGCCGAACTGACCCAGAAGCCGAGCGGATTATTCGCCGACAGGCGTGCGATGCGCGCAGCGTTAGCCGCACACTTATTGATAGTGTCTGTAAACATTTGATTATCCTTTTCTCACTTCATCCTTTGCACTGCCTCTTTGTTGGCTGCCCTCGCTCACCCCAGTCACATAGTGAACTATGCTCCTGGGGATTAATGAGGGACATCCTTGTCCCTCACCGAAGGCAGCCAGCGGCTGTTCAAATTCGTTCCTGACGAATTTGTTGCTCAGTTGCCGCCGCGATGCAGTACAAATGATTTTGTGATAACAATTAAAATGAAAAAAATACAAAAAAGGGGAGGCGTTGCGCCTCCCAAAAATAATTAACCGCGCAACTGCACCACGCCGTCTTTTACCCGCGCGTCGTAATGTTTCACAGAAAACTGTTCGTCTTCCATGCACAAACCATCGCTCAGGCGAAAGCGCTGTTTCTTCAACGGGCTGGCGACCCACAGTTCGCCCTGGTGTTCCGCAATCAGTCCACGAGACAGCACACTGGCCTCAAAGAACGGGTCGATGTTGCTGATCGCGAATACCTGATCGCTATGGTAAGGACGGAAAATCGCGACTTGTTCAGTGCCTGACAGCGCGCAGACGCCGGTTCCCGGCAGAATGTCATCGATTTTGCAGATGTTTTGCCACTGGCTCATGCGTTTTCCTCCACCAGAGTGACCGGGATACGTTCATACGGCGTGGCCGGACGATGCTGTTCGCGTTCCGGCACAACCTGAACATTTGGGTCGCGCTTGTCGCTGTTGATAAAGTGTTTGAAACGAACCTGTGCGGATGGGGTGTTGACGGTCTCCGTCCACTCGCAGACCACCGCTGCACGCAGGCGCGCCATCTCTTCTTCCAGATGTTCGTTCAGGCCCAGCTTGTCGTCGATGATGACCGATTTCAGATAGTCGATGCCGCCTTCCAGGTTGTCTAACCACGGCGCGGTACGGGTCAGTTTGTCGGCGGTACGGATGTAGAACATCATAAAGCGGTCGAGATACTTGAGCAGCGTGTTGCGATCGAGATCGGCTGCCAGCAGATCCGCATGACGAGGTTTCATGCCGCCGTTACCGCAAACGTACAGGTTCCAGCCTTTCTCAGTGGCGATGATACCCACATCTTTACCCTGCGCTTCCGCACATTCACGGGTACAGCCGGAGACGCCGAACTTCATCTTGTGCGGGGTACGAATGCCTTTGTAGCGGTTTTCCAGCTCCACGCCGAAACCGACGCTGTCGCCCACGCCGTAGCGGCACCAGGTGCTGCCGACGCAGGTTTTCGCCATCCGCAGCGCTTTGGCGTACGCGTGACCGGTTTCGAAGCCCGCTTCAATCAGTTGACGCCAGATTTCCGGCAGATCGTCTTTTTGCGCGCCAAACAGACCGATACGCTGAGAACCGGTAATTTTGGTATAGAGGTTAAACTCGCGGGCGATACGACCCACGGCCACCAGACCTTCCGGGGTGATTTCACCGCCAGCGGAGCGCGGGATCACCGAGTAAGTACCGTCTTTCTGGATATTCGCCAGGAAGTTGTCGTTAGTATCCTGTAGCGGCGTGTGCTGCGGCTTGAGGATGTATTCGTTCCAGCACGACGCCAGCAGCGAACCGACGGTCGGCTTACACACTTCGCAGCCGTAGCCTTTACCGTGTTTCGCCAGCAGTTCTTCAAAGGTTTTAATGCCTTCCACGCGGATTAAGTGGAACAGTTCCTGACGAGAATAAGCAAAGTGCTCGCACAGGTTGTTGTTGACTTCAATACCCTGTTTCGCCAGTTCGGCGTTCAGTACCTGCGTCACCAGCGGGATGCAGCCGCCGCAGCCGGTTCCGGCTTTGGTTTCCGCTTTCAGCGCCGCCACGGTATGACAGCCTTTATTGATAGCGGCGATCAGATCGCCTTTAGTCACATCGAAGCAGGAGCAGATCTGCGCGCTGTCCGGCAGTTTATCCACGCCGATAGAGGGTTTACCACTACCCGCGTGCGACGGCAGGATCAGCGAATCCGGGTTTTCCGGCAGTTCGATGGCGTTCAGTACCAGTTGCAGCAAATTGCCGTAATCGCTGGTGTCGCCGACCAGTACTGCGCCGAGCAGCGTTTTGTTATCTTCGCTGACAATAAGACGTTTGTAGACTTCTTTGCTTTCATCGAGGTAAACGTAGCTACGCGCGCCCGGCGTGCGGCCATGCGCGTCGCCGATGCCGCCGACGTCCACGCCCAGCAGCTTCAGCTTGGCGCTGAGATCCGCCCCTTCAAAGGCGTTTTCACTGCCGAGGATATGGTCAACGGCGACCTGGGCCATTTTATAGCCCGGTGCTACCAGACCGTAAACGCGGTTGTTCCAACTGGCGCACTCGCCGATAGCGTAGATATCCGGGTCGGACGTCTGGCAGGTGTCGTTAATCACGATCCCGCCGCGCTGCGCGACGGCCAGACCGCACTGGGTAGCCAGCTTGTCGCGTGGGCGAATACCGGTAGAGAAGACGATAAAATCGACTTCCAGCTCGCTGCCGTCGGCAAAACGCATAGTCTTACGCGCTTCGTTACCCTGCTGAACAATCTCTTGCGTGTTTTTACTGGTGTGTACACGCACGCCCATGCTTTCGATCTTGCGACGTAGCTGCTCGCCGCCCATCTGATCGAGCTGTTCCGCCATCAGCATTGGCGCAAATTCAATGACGTGCGTTTCCACGCCGAGGTTTTTCAGCGCGCCAGCGGCTTCCAGTCCCAGCAGACCGCCGCCGACCACCGCCCCGCGCTTGCTGCGACGGGCGCAGGCTTCGATAGCGTTGAGGTCTTCAATGGTACGGTAAACGAAGCAATCCTGGGTTTCGGAGCCTTTAATCGGCGGAATCCACGGATATGAACCGGTCGCCATGATCAGCTTGTCATAATAAACGGTACGACCCGCGCTGGAGTGAATCACTTTCTCCTGACGGTTAATGGTAATTGCGCGTTCGCCAACCAGTACCTTCACGCCGTGCTTCTCGTAAAATCCTTCACGCACCAGAGAGAGCTCTTCCGCGGTGTGGTGAGAGAAGTAGGATGATAAGTGGACACGGTCATAGGCTTTACGGGGTTCTTCACAGAACACGGTAATGTCGAACAGGCTAGCGTCGGATTTATCAAGGAGATCCTCAATAAAGCGGTGGCCGACCATACCATTACCGATAATAGCGAGTCTGACTTTGCTCATTTTTGCCTCGATTTCTTTTCTATTACCGCCTACCTTAACGATTCAGCAACCCCGCTTATTGATGTAAATCAAATTCACCTTTATATACCTCTTAATGGGTATATGGCTGATTTGTCTGGATTTTTATAAGTGGCGGAATTGTCAGGCTTTTCAGGTTTGTACAAATAAAATACAAAATGAGGGGTTTTTAGACCAACAGGCCTACCTCGTCAGGAGGGGGGGATAGAGTGCCGGAGGGCGACGTCGCCTTATCCGGCCTACCAACAGCTTACGCTGTAGGCCGGATAAGACGCATCGCGTCGCCATCCGGCAATCATTATCAATGCGCCGCTGGCGAACTATGCTGACGATGACGGGATACAAAGCCGAGCGCAAAGCACATCACAAAGACCACCGCATACAGACCATTCGCGGTGAGTAACGCCGCCTGTGGACCGCTGTGCGCCACAATCGGGCCGGTGACGACGAAGGTCAGCATCGTTCCGATGGTGCCGCAGGTCAGAATAAAGTTAACCAGCTTAGGCGAGGCCACTTTCGTTTGCTGCGATCCCAGCGTAATGATGGAGGTATAAATGGCGCTGGAGAAGAAGCCCAGCGTCAGAATAAACCACGGCATATGCGCCTGCGTGCCGGTAATAAACAGATACATCAGGACCGCCGCTATACCCGCCAGTACGGTCAGGATGCGTTGCAGATCGAAAAAGCGCAGGATAAAGCTGAACGCCCACATGCCGAACATATAGGACATCCAGAAATCACTCACCAGCGCCCCGGCGTCATTCAGGCTCATGCCGAGGCCTTTGGCGTATTCCGGCACCCAGGAGATAAAGCCCAATTGACCGAGGATATAGCACAGCGCGGCGACGGCGAGAAACAGTACGCCAATGCCCCATTTTTCTTTGACGACAGGCGCCTGAGAGTGCTGCGCATGTTTACCCAGCGCCGGAAATTCACAGCCGAAGGTCAGGATGAAAATCGCCAGGTAGACCAGGCCGATGCAGGCGTAGACCCAGTACCACTCAATACTACGCGCCAGCAGGAAGGCGGCGACCATAGGAAAAATCATCCCCGCCATGCTGAAGAAGGAGTCGGTAAACAGCAGTCGGGAACCGCGCTGACGCCCTTCATACAGTTGCGTAATCAGGAAGGTGCCAATCGACATGGTGATCCCGCTGACCAGCCCCAGCACAAACATCGCCGCTGAGAACAACGCCAGGCTGTGGCTGAACATCAGCCCGGCCACCGCCAGTACCATCAGGATAAAACCAAAGCGTAGCTGTGTTTTCAGCGGGATGATTTCCATCAGCCACGCATTGAGGAAGATCGAGATCAAAATCCCGGCGTTCAGGAAAGTAAAGGTATTACTCATGCTGGAAACGGGCAGCTGAAAATAGTCTGCGATATTTCCCATCACCATCCCGGTGACAATCACCAGCGCCCCGGTCAGGGCGTAGGAAAGAAAGCTGATCCATGTGAGCTTGATGCGGTTGCTGTTAGTCATGTCTGGCCTTGAAGAGAAGTGAAGCGCGTGGAGGGCGCGTTAAGCGGGCAGATTTTAGGCGCTTTTGTGATGAATTTAAATAATTATTAGTGATAGTAATGTTCATTACATTTTTTAATGTGATGTTTGTCACATCATATTGCAAGAATACGGCGTTGCGTCGTAACGTTACATTTGTTTCATATACGTAAAATTAGGTAAAGGGCTGGCCTGGCCCAGGAAGGCTCTTTAAAATCATTCCACTTGCTTTATTTCTGCTCTCTTTAAGGAAATCTCATGCTCAAATCGACTCTGGCGGCTGTCGCAGCTGTTTTCGCTCTTTCTGCTCTTTCTCCCGCAGCGTTGGCAGCAAAAGGCGATCCTCATGTGCTGTTAACCACCTCCGCCGGGAATATTGAGCTGGAGCTGAACAGCCAGAAAGCGCCGGTTTCTGTGAAAAACTTTGTCGATTACGTCAACAGTGGTTTCTATAACAACACTACGTTTCACCGCGTTATTCCTGGCTTCATGATTCAGGGCGGTGGTTTTAACGAGCAGATGCAGCAGAAGAAACCGAATCCGCCGATTAAGAATGAAGCCGACAACGGTCTGCGTAATACTCGCGGCACGATCGCGATGGCGCGCACCGCAGATAAAGACAGCGCCACCAGCCAGTTCTTTATTAACGTCGCGGATAACGCTTTTCTCGACCACGGCCAGCGCGACTTTGGCTATGCGGTATTTGGAAAAGTGGTAAAAGGTATGGATGTCGCCGATAAAATCTCACAGGTACCGACGCACGATGTCGGGCCTTATCAGAATGTGCCGACAAAACCAGTCGTTATCCTTTCCGCGAAAGTCCTGCCATAAAATAAAATATGACTGCGCGGGTGCGAGCCGCCCGCGTTTTCTCCCTGTCTCAGCGTAACCTGAAATTGCTGCTTATACTTGTGGTCAAGCACAGACATATTCAGGGAGGCCAGGTGAAGAAACTTACCGATAAACAAAAGTCACGCTTTTGGGAACAGCGGCGCAACGTTAACTTCCAGCAAAGCCGCCGTCTCGAAGGTATTGAGATCCCCTTAGTAACCCTAACCGCCGATGAAGCGCTGGCACGTCTTGACGAGCTTCGGAGGCACTATGAGCGATAAATTTGGCGAAGGGCGCGATCCGTACCTCTATCCGGGGCTGAATGTGATGCGTAATCGGCTGGGGATTCATCAGGCCCAGCGACTGGCGCAAGCGGCATATGAAATGACCGCGCTCCGCGCCGCCACGATTGAACTGGGGCCGCTGGTACGCGGCTTGCCTCATCTGTGCGCGATTCATCGCCAGCTCTATCAGGATATTTTCGACTGGGCAGGGCAATTGCGGGAGGTCGATATTTACCAGGGCGATACCCGTTTTTGCCACTTTGCCTATATCGAAAAAGAGGGCAACGCTCTGATGCAGGATCTGGAAGAAGAGGGCTATCTGGTCGGTCTGGCGCACGAGAAGTTTGTCGAGCGGCTGGCGCATTACTACTGTGAAATTAACGTGCTTCATCCGTTTCGTTTGGGGAGCGGGCTGGCGCAGCGCATCTTCTTTGAACAGCTGGCGCTACATGCAGGCTACGCGCTGAGTTGGCAAGGTATTGCGGTTGAAACATGGAAGCAGGCGAACCAGAGCGGCGCGATGGGCGATCTCTCCGCTTTGCAGGCGATTTTTCAGAAAGCGATAAGCGAAGCTCGCGAAACTGAGTAAAATAGTGCGGTTCTACTGACCCGGAGCCGCCATGATCCTGCTTATCGATAACTATGATTCCTTTACCTGGAACCTCTACCAGTATTTTTGTGAACTGGGCGCGGAAGTGCAGGTCCGGCGCAATGATGCGCTGACGCTGGCGCACATTGACGCTTTGAACCCGCAAAAAATCGTTATCTCTCCTGGCCCCTGTACGCCAAATGACGCTGGCATTTCACTGGCGGTTATCCGCCATTATGCCGGACGTATTCCGATGCTGGGCGTTTGCCTGGGTCATCAGGCGATGGCGCAGGCCTTTGGCGCGTCGGTGGTGCGGGCAGCGAAAGTGATGCACGGTAAAACGTCACCTGTTACGCATAATGGACAGGGCGTGTTTCGGGGATTGCCCAGCCCGTTAACCGTGACACGTTACCACTCGCTGATTGTCGACCCTGCCACGTTGCCAGAGTGTTTTGAGATCACCGCCTGGAGTGAAACGCAGGAGATTATGGGCATTCGCCACCGCGAGTGGGATCTGGAAGGCGTGCAGTTCCACCCGGAAAGTATTCTCAGCGAACAAGGACACGCTCTGCTGGAAAATTTCCTCCGGCGTTGATTTGTGGTTGCTATTGAGTGATTTTTTATTCATATTTTGTGATTATAATTTCACTGGCATTTCTACTTAACCGGGTGGTAATGATATGGCAACTGAACAAACGGCTATTACGCGCGCAACTTTTGATGAGGTGATTCTGCCTGTTTATGCACCGGCGGACTTTATTCCGGTCAAAGGTAAAGGCAGCCGCGTATGGGATCAGCAGGGCAAAGAGTATATCGATTTCGCCGGCGGGATTGCAGTGACTGCGCTGGGCCATTGCCATCCGGCACTGGTCGAGGCGCTGAAATCCCAGGGGGAAACCTTGTGGCATACCAGTAACGTTTTTACCAATGAACCGGCGTTGCGTCTGGGACGTAAACTGATCGACGCCACGTTTGCCGAGCGCGTGCTGTTTATGAATTCCGGCACCGAAGCGAACGAAACCGCTTTTAAACTGGCGCGTCATTATGCCTGCGTGCGCCATAGCCCGTTCAAAACGAAAATCATTGCCTTCCATAACGCCTTTCATGGCCGTTCCTTGTTTACCGTCTCTGTCGGCGGGCAGCCAAAATATTCCGACGGCTTTGGGCCGAAACCCGCCGATATTGTTCACGTTCCCTTCAACGATCTCCATGCGGTGAAAGCGGTAATGGATGACCACACCTGCGCGGTGGTGGTCGAGCCGATTCAGGGTGAAGGCGGCGTGCAGGCGGCTACACCGGAATTCCTCAAAGGGTTACGCGACCTGTGTGACGAGCATCAGGCGTTGCTGGTGTTTGATGAAGTACAGTGCGGGATGGGGCGCACCGGAGACCTGTTTGCCTATATGCACTACGGCGTCACGCCGGATATCCTCACCAGCGCCAAAGCGTTAGGCGGCGGTTTTCCGGTGAGCGCCATGCTGACCACGCAGGAAATCGCCTCGGCCTTCCATGTCGGTTCGCACGGTTCAACCTATGGCGGCAATCCGCTAGCCTGTGCGGTGGCTGGCGCGGCATTCGATATTATTAATACGCCAGAGGTACTACAAGGCATTCACACTAAGCGGCAACAGTTTGTGCAACATTTGCAGGCGATTGACGAGCAATTTGACATTTTCAGCGATATTCGCGGCATGGGGCTGCTGATTGGCGCGGAACTGAAGCCGAAGTACAAAGGTCGGGCGCGCGATTTTCTGTACGCAGGCGCGGAGGCTGGCGTGATGGTGCTCAATGCCGGAGCCGACGTGATGCGTTTTGCCCCATCGCTGGTGGTGGAAGAGGCGGATATCAATGAAGGAATGCAGCGCTTTGCGCAGGCGGTAGGGAAGGTGGTGGCCTGATGGCGGATTGCCGGATAAGCGTAGCGTATCCGGCAGCCGGTCTTAACCTTTTGTATCCCGTAGCCGCTTACTCAGCCAGATACCGTGATGCGGACGCTGACGCCAGGCCATCGACGAAATGGTGTGCATGGTGTTCAGATGGCCAATGATGCGCTGTAAATGTTGTTCCAGAGTGCTCAATAAGCCATGTGACGGCATGTCCGGCGACTCCAGAATATTGACATCGCCGGAGCCGCCTGGCCTGTCGTACTCCAGGCGCTGCTGGCAGCGCTGAATCGCAATCTCGCAAGATTCCAGATAGCGCTGCGCCAGATCCGGCGTCAGCATGGTGTGTTCCCGCGCCAGCGTCGTCATGGCGTTGATATGCTCGACAATAAACTGGCTGTGCGTGACCCACAGTTTCATATCCGACAGATAGTGGGTATTGAACCCGGGTTCCTGCATTGCCTGATTTAACGAGTTGAATAACGTGTTATGCGCCTGGTTGACCCGCATTCTTTGATAAGCGAGCGGGGTGGCTTGCGGATCGTTACTGAGGATCAGTCGGATAGCTTCTTGATCGGCTTCCAGCGCATCATGGGCGTTTTTACGTAATAGCCCGCTTTGCCATTGCGGCCACAGCCAGACCATGCCGCCAAAGGCAATTAAACAGCCAATCAGCGTATCGATCAGCCTCGGCACAATAAACTGCTCTCCGTTTAACGTCAGTAACTGGATGGTGTATACCGCCGTCACCGTAAAGCCGACCGTCGCCCAGCCGTAGTTTTTACGAATAATCAGATAACTTGCCAGCGTTAGTACCAGCATGACCGCCAGCGTAATGCTTTCGGGAATATGTAAGTGCAGCGTGACGCCGGCAATCACCAGGCCGACCAGCGTTCCGACCGAACGATGCAGAATACGTACGCGCGTCGCGCCATAGCCGTTTTGGGTGACAAACAGCACTGTCATGAGGATCCAGTACGGTTTAGGCAGGTGCAACGCGCTGCCCATCAGACTGGCGATGCTCATCATCACGCTGATGCGTCCGGCATTGCGTAGCGCCGGCGATTTAAGAGACATATAATTTTTCAGCGCCGGAAGTAGCGGCAGGCGACGCTGTTTATCGGCCATCAGGTCGCGGGCGTACAGCGGCCGCTGAGTACGCAGCACACGGGCGATTCGACTGAAGTGCCAATAGCAGAACTGGCCTACCGGATTTTCAGGATGCTGATTGGCGATCTTCTCCAGAGCGCCAATCTGTTTTTCCATGGAGAAGCGCGTCGGCAGACGATGATAAAGAATGTCATCCGCCAGCACGCGCAGGCGGGCGGCGACCGTTTGCGCATTCCAGCGAATCACCTCTTCCGCATGGCTGCGTTCTACCAGTTTCTGTACCTCTTCCGGCTGATGCAAGCTGACGGAGATGTGCTCCTGCAAATCCATCGCTTCCTGAAAAGCCCGCAACAGGCGCTTGTAATCATTATTGTTGTGCGCCGAAAGCATATGCATCTGTTGGTAACACTGGGTAATGAGATCGACCGCTTTTTGCTGGCGTATCAGCAGGGGAGGCAGCGCTTTTTCCGGATCGATATGTTGGGTGAGCAGGCTGTATTTCGCTTCGCAATAATCGGCCAGTTCACGGTATAACAAACTCAATGACTCGCGCAGCGGCTGTTCGCGCCATAGCCAGAACCAAAACCAGTTAAACACGCCGTACCATAGCGTGCCCAGCGCATAAATGAGCAGCGGCTCCCAGACGGGCATGTATCCCGCAAGACTCAGGGTAAAGATGGCGGCAATCAGCGACGCTGGCAGTAGCCGCGCGTGAAGCGGGCTAATTTCCGCCGTCACGCCAAGCACCAGCGTGAGCCCGGTCAGGATCAACGGCAGGGGGATGGATTCCGCCAGCAGAAGTTGCGTTACCAGACTGCATCCGGCGAACAGCGACGCGCCGATGATCAGGCGTTTAAAAAAACGTTTGTGCGGGGTATCCAGACCTGCAATGTTGCAGCAGGCGGGAACGAGAGAGAAAAGCAAGCCCAGGTGTAGTTGGCCTATCAATAAACCGACAGCCACAGGCAGGCACAGCACCAGCGTTTGCCGTAGTGCGTAATTAATCTCTGGGTGATAAATCAGTCTTCGCCACATCGATGCAAACAAAAATGGCGCATGATAAAACGCGCCATTCTGACGGAATTAACGGGTGCCGTAGACGACGATGGTCTTGCCATGCGCGGAGATCAGGTTTTGATCTTCCAGCATTTTCAAAATACGACCAACGGTTTCGCGGGAGCAGCCGACGATTTGGCCAATTTCCTGACGGGTGATTTTGATCTGCATCCCATCCGGGTGCGTCATGGCATCGGGCTGTTTCGCCAGATTCAGCAGCGTCTGAGCGATACGCCCGGTGACGTCAAGGAAGGCGAGGTTACCTACTTTTTCAGAGGTGACTTGTAAGCGACGAGCCATCTGGGAAGAGAGACGCATCAGAATATCCGGGTTGACCTGGATTAATTGGCGAAATTTTTTGTAGGAAATTTCAGCGACCTCACATGCGGTTTTCGCACGTACCCAGGCGCTGCGTTCCTGGCCTTCTTCAAACAGGCCCAATTCACCAATAAAATCACCCTGATTCAGATAAGAAAGGATCATTTCTTTCCCTTCTTCATCTTTGATCAGCACTGCCACGGAGCCTTTAACGATGTAGTACAGCGTTTCTGCTTTTTCACCCTGGTGAATCAGCGTGCTCTTTGACGGGTACTTATGAATGTGGCAATGAGACAAGAACCATTCAAGAGTCGGGTCTGTTTGCGGTTTGCCAAGCACCATGCGCGGTTATCCTCTGTTATAAGCTGTCTCCAGAGCCAGAAAACGGCACTGTCTCTGGGGTTGCAAAAATATACTTCCCGCTACCTGGGAAGGGGGCTACGAAAATAGATTGTAGCCTGTAATGTGATGTCCTCTGCATACATGCAGTACGTCAATGTATTACTGTAGCATCTTGTCTGTTTTAGCATAGCTTTCGCCGTGTGTCTCCTGGTGTCTCGCTTCAGCATGACCCAGGTCGCCTTCCATTGCGACTTTTGTTGTATGCGCGTAATCTTTCAGGAAAATTGAAACATTGGAGTTACGAAATATGCAAGCGCGTGTAAAGTGGGTTGAAGGGCTCACGTTCCTCGGAGAGTCCTCCTCCGGCCACCAGATTTTAATGGATGGTAGCTCCGGTGACAAAGCGCCGAGTCCGATGGAGATGGTATTAATGGCGGCTGGCGGATGTAGCGCTATTGATGTGGTATCAATCCTGCAAAAGGGCCGTCAGAATGTCACCAACTGCGAAGTGAAGCTGACATCCGAGCGCCGGGAAGACGCGCCGCGCCTGTTTACGCACATTAATTTGCATTTTATCGTTACCGGCAGCGATCTGAAAGAGGCTGCCGTTGCGCGCGCTGTCGATCTCTCCGCGGAAAAATATTGCTCGGTGGCGCTAATGCTGGAAAAAGCGGTCAATATTACCCATTCGTATGAAGTGATTGCGGCGTAACACGTGATGCCGGATGGCGGCGTGGCCTTATCCGGCCTACCCGTTTTTATCTCGTAGGCCCGATAAGCGTAGCGCCATCGGGCATTTCACCGCGGTTATTCGATTTTTTTGCCTTCCATTAATCGCTGCACCAGCGGCAACATAATCAGCTCCATCGCCAGTCCCATTTTGCCGCCCGGCACCACTAATGTATTAATGTGAGAAATAAACGAGCCCTGGAGCATCGCCAGGAGCCAGGGAAAATCGATCCCTTCCAGATTGCGGAAATGGATCACCACAAAACTCTCATCCAGCGAGGGAATACCCTTTGCGGCGAACGGATTGGACGTGTCGACGGTCGGCACGCGCTGGAAGTTAATATGGGTACGCGAGAACTGCGGCGTAATGTAATTGATGTAGTCGTCCATGGAACGCACCACGGAATCCATCACCGCTTCACGGGAGTGTCCGCGCTCGCTGGTGTCGCGGATTAGTTTCTGAATCCACTCGAGGTTGACGATAGGCACCACGCCAACCAACAGATCAACATGACGCGCGACATCATGTTGCGGGGTGACGACGCCGCCGTGCAGTCCTTCATAAAACAGCACATCGGTCGGTTCGGGAAGCGGCTGCCAGGGGGTAAACGTGCCGGGAACCTGATTCCACGGTACGGCTTCATCATAGGTATGCAGATATTTACGCGACTGGCCTTTACCCGTCTGCCCGTACTCAATAAAGGTATGTTCCAGTAGGCTGAAGTCATTGGCTTCAGGCCCGAAATAGCTGATATGCCGCCCGGCGTCACGCGCTTTGCGGATCGCCATGTCCATTTCCGGGCGGGTGTAACGATGAAAACTGTCGCCTTCCACCTCGGCGGCATGCAGATTTAACTGCGCGAAAATTTTACGAAACGCGAGGCTGGTGGTGGTGGTCCCCGCGCCGCTTGACCCTGTTACTGCTATCACCGGATGTTTGGCTGACATGGCAACTCCATGATTGAGCTTTAGTAATAATGTATTGTCGGCAAAGGCGTTTTATTCGCGAAACTGCTTTTTCGGCATAATATTGACCGTTTCATGTAATTCAGACCATACCAGCACGGCCTCGCCGGATTGCAGTTGGCGTTTTACGTCAGCGACTTTTTGTTCAAGCGAACGTTCATGTTCACCATAATCGGTGCCTTCGCGCAACACAAAGCTTTCGATCAGGTTGTCCAGCGTGTCGGGGGCCAGCCCCTGCCAGGGAATGATCATGATGACGCCTCCAGGTATGTTGTCAGCCAGTCAGGAATTCGGCGTTCCAGCCACATTTCAGGGCGCAGCGGCGTACCGCCGATAAATCCTACGTGTCCGCCATGCTCAGTCAGCTGATACTCCACCTGCGGGGGCAGATCTTCCGCTTTAGGGATCACATGATGATCCATAAACGGATCGTCTTTAGCGTGAATAATCAGCGTCGGTTTAGCAATCTGGTTAAGCAACGGCATGGCGCTACACTGACGATAGTAGTCGATGGCGTCGGCAAAGCCGTGAATTTTCGCGGTGATCAGGTCGTCAAACTCGCGAATTCGGCGCATTGATTTCAGTTGCGCCAGATTCACCGGCAGCGACCCGGGATACGCCGCCAGCTTGCGTGACGCATTCGCTTTTAACAGATTAAGCAAATAACGCTGATAGACGCGGGAAAACCCTTTGTCCATGTGGTAGCTACAGGCTTCGAGAACGAAAGGCGCAGAAACAATCACCGCCGCCTCTATGGGAATATCGCGGCCTTCTTTCGCCAGCAGGCACGCCAGCATATTACCGCCGAGCGAATAGCCCACGGCGGCTGTCGGAACGGCACCGAACTCCCGCTGTAGCCAGCGTAAAAACCAGGCTCCGTCCTCCGTTTCACCGGAGTGGTAAATACGATTCAGACGGTTGGGTTCGCCGCTACAGCCGCGAAAGTGCATCACCACGCCCAGCCAGCCGCGCTTTTGCGCCGCCTCAATCAGCCCGTGGGCATAGGGGCTGTTCAGGCTGCCTTCCAGACCGTGAAAGACCACCAGCCGCGGTTTATGCTTTGCCTGTTGCGGTTCTTCGCTCCATGCCAGATCGACAAAATCGCCGTCCGGTAGCTCCAGCCGCTGCCAGTGGGCGTTGAACTTCACTTTGCGGCGGATTAAGCGCGGCAGCATAGTTTGTAAATGGCGATTACGAATGCCACGCATGGGAATAAATTCATGCGAGTCATTGACAGGCGGGGTCATTTCTGTGGACGTGATCTCAACCATAGCACCAGAACAATTGATAATTGGAAACAATACTATACCGCGCATAAGGTTCACAGATTAGTCAATATGTGATTTTACGTTCAATTGGTCGTCTGGCGAAATAAAATTGCGCCTCATTTCGCCAGAGGGGGCGGTATGCAAGGCGCGCGCAATACCCCACAGAAATCGCGTGAACCTCTGCATCAGCCGAATTAATCGTGGTAGTGTGGCAACACGATAGTTATGTGACTCAAGGAGAAGGCATGTCGAAAACACTTTTACAGATCCATTTTAACTTTAGCGGCCCTTTTGGCGAGGAGATGACTCAGCAACTGGTCGGGCTGGCGGAGTCTATCAATGAGGAGCCGGGCTTCATCTGGAAAATCTGGACAGAAAGCGAGAAAAACCAGCAAGCTGGCGGCATTTACTTGTTTGAATCCGAAGAAACGGCGCAGGCTTATATTAAAAAACACACTGCGCGTCTGAAAAATCTTGGCGTTGATGAGGTGACGTTTAAATTATTTGGCGTGAACGACGCGCTGACGAAAATAAATCACGGCAACCTTTGCCGCTAAATCACATAACGCAGGCTTCTGTTCCGGTGCTGCCGACCGCAACGGTAACCTTTATATCGGGACGAGTACCGAAGAGGCCTTTATGGACGAACAGCGGACAACGAACGTTCTCTTCCAGCGTGTTCAGCGCCTCGGCGGTGCGGGCGATGTTACCTTTCTCCACAAACATCATGAAGATGGTGAGCTTGCGGAAGGTAATGTCATCGGTGATTGACAGGTTCATCGTCCGCCCCGCGCGTTAGTCGTTCTGCATCATTTGCTCAAGCTGCTCCTGCGCCTCAAGCCATGCCATTTCACACTCTTCCAGCCCGGATTTGGCGCTGGCCTGCAGTTGCAGACACTCGGTCATCTCCGCTTTACGGCTTGGGTCATACAGGCTGCTGTCGCCGAGTTTCTCTTCCGCCTGCGCCAGTTGGGCGTTGAGCTTTTCCATCTCTTTTTCCAGACGGGTAATCTCTTTACGCAGCGGCTGCGTCAGAGTGCGTAGCTCGGCTTCGCGACGCTTCTGATCTTTGCGTGACTGGGCGCTGTTGGCGTTGTTTTCCTTCGGCGCGTCGTCGGCCTGGTTTTCCTGCTTCTGCACGTCGCTCAGCCACTGCTGATAATCTTCCAGGTCGCCGTCGAACGGTTCGACCTTTTTGTCGTGCACCAGATAGAGGTCGTCAGTGGTGGAGCGAATCAGGTGGCGGTCGTGCGACACGACGACCAATGCGCCTTCAAAATCAATCAGCGCTTCGGTGAGCGCCTGACGCATGTCGAGATCCAGGTGGTTGGTCGGTTCATCGAGCAGCAGCAGATTTGGACGCTGCCAGACGATCAGCGCCAGTACCAGGCGCGCTTTCTCGCCGCCGGAGAAACGTTGCGTCTCTTCCGTTACTTTGTCGCCCTGGAAACCGAAGCCGCCGAGATAGTCGCGCAGCTTCTGCTCCAGTTCCTGCGGCGCCAGACGCGCCATATGCTGCAACGGGGATTCATCCGCGCGCAGGAACTCCAGTTGGTGCTGGGCGAAGTAGCCGAGCTTAATGCCTTTGGCGAGGCCAATTTCACCGTGCAACGGTTCCAGTTCGCCCGCCAGCAGCTTGATCAGCGTCGATTTCCCCGCACCGTTGCGGCCCAGCAGGCCGATACGCGAGCCGGGCACCAGGTTCAGCTTGATGGATTCCAGAATGATGCGATCGCCATAACCTGCGCTGACTTTTTCCATCTTCAGCAGCGGGTTCGGCAGGCTTTCCGGCGCGCGGAAGCTGAAATGGAACGGGTTGTCGACATGAGCCGGCGCAATCAGCTCCATACGCTCCAGCATCTTGATACGGCTTTGCGCCTGCTTGGCCTTGGTCGCTTTGGCGCGGAAACGGTCGATGTAGCTTTGCAGATGCGCCACACGCTCCTGCTGGCTCTCATACATCGCCTGCTGCTGCGCCAGGCGCGTGGCGCGCTGAACTTCAAACGCGCTGTAGTTGCCGGTGTACTCGAACAGAGTCTGCTGTTCGATATGGATAATTTTATCCACTATCGGGTCAAGAAAATCGCGATCGTGGGAGATCAGAATCAGGGTGCCCGGATAGCTCTTCAGCCATTTTTCCAGCCAGATAACGGCATCCAGATCGAGGTGGTTGGTCGGTTCGTCGAGCAGCAGTAAATCGGAGCGGCAAATCAGCGCCTGAGCCAGGTTAAGGCGCATCCGCCAGCCGCCGGAAAAGTCGCTGACCGGACGTTCCAGCTGATCGTTAGAGAAGCCGAGGCCGTGTAGCAGGCTGGCGGCGCGCGAGCGAACGGTCCATGCATCGATGGCGTCCAGCTTGCCGTGTATGGAGGCGATAGCATGTCCGTCGTTACGTTCGTTGGCGTCGTTAAGCTGCGCCTCCAGATGCCGGTATTCACGGTCGCCGTCAATGACATACTCAATCGCTGGCTGAGGCAACGCAGGTGTTTCCTGATTCACCCACGCTAATTGCCAGGTTCCGGGCAGGGTAAAACTCCCGGCATCGGCGCTGATTTCATTTTTTAGCAATGCCAGCAGGGTAGATTTACCGCAGCCGTTTTTACCCACCAGGCCGACTTTCTGGCCTGGATTAATGGTAGCCGAGGCATTGTCCAGTAGGACGCGCACGCCGCGACGAATTTGTAACGAGGAGAAAACAATCATAAGGCGCCGTATGTTCAGACTATGTTAATTTATCATTATGATAATGTAATATTCGGGCGTACCGCCGCGCTGGAGCGCAATGGTAGCTCAAAACAACAACGATACACAAAATCATTCAGGCCGCCTTTGGTGAGGGACAAGAATATCTCTCATTAATCCCCAGCGGCGGACATAGAGTACGTTTCTGAGTTGAACAAACGCTGTCAACGTAGAAGCGGCCTGAAGAATGGCATGTATCGACCCAAAACAACCGGGAGGGGGATTGATGTCTCAGCCAGCGAAAGTCTTGCTGTTGTATGCCCATCCGGAATCTCAGGACTCGGTTGCTAACCGGGTACTGCTTAAACCGGCCATACAGCACAATAACGTAACCGTGCACGATCTTTATGCGCGCTATCCTGATTTTTTTATCGACACGCCCTATGAACAAGCCCTGTTACGTGAGCACGACGTCATTGTTTTTCAGCATCCCCTTTACACCTATAGCTGTCCGGCTTTACTGAAAGAATGGCTTGATCGCGTGTTGAGTCGGGGGTTCGCCAGCGGACCAGGGGGAAACCAACTGGTGGGAAAGTACTGGCGTAGCGTGATTACGACCGGCGAGCCGGAGAGCGCTTACCGGTATGACGCGCTAAACCGCTATCCAATGAGCGATGTACTCCGCCCTTTTGAACTGACCGCGGCCATGTGCCGGATGCACTGGATGCCGCCCATTATTGTGTACTGGGCGCGCCGCCAGTCGCCGCAGACGCTGGCCAGTCATGCGAAAGCCTATGGCGAGTGGCTGGCGAATCCTGTGAGCGCGGGAGGCTATTGATGGAAGGTGCTGATTTATTGACCGCGGGAGTGTTGTTCCTCTTCGCGGCGGTGGCGGCGGTGCCGTTAGCCGCCAGGCTGGGCATCGGCGCGGTGCTAGGGTATTTGCTGGCGGGAATCGCCATCGGTCCGTGGGGGCTGGGATTTATCAGCGACGTTGACGAGATCCTGCACTTTTCCGAACTGGGCGTCGTGTTTCTGATGTTTATCATTGGTCTCGAACTCAATCCGTCCCGGCTTTGGCAACTACGGCGCTCTATCTTCGGCGTCGGCGCTGCTCAGGTGCTGTTAAGCGCGGCGGTGCTGGCGGGGTTATTGATGCTTGCTGATTTCTTATGGCAGGCGGCGGTCGTCGGCGGGATTGGCCTGGCGATGTCTTCGACGGCGATGGCGCTACAACTGATGCGCGAGAAAGGCATGAACCGTAGCGAGTCCGGGCAGTTAGGGTTTTCCGTCTTACTGTTTCAGGATTTAGCGGTGATCCCCGCGCTGGCGTTGGTACCTTTATTGGCGGGATCGGCCGACGAGCATTTCGACTGGTTTAAAGTGGCAATGAAGGTATTGGCCTTCGCGGTAATGCTGATTGGCGGTCGTTACCTGTTGCGCCCGGTATTTCGTTTTATTGCTGCGTCCGGCGTGCGGGAGGTCTTCACTGCCGCGACGTTGTTGCTGGTGTTGAGCGCCGCCTTATTTATGGACGCGCTGGGACTGTCGATGGCCCTGGGAACCTTCATTGCCGGCGTTTTACTGGCAGAGAGCGAATACCGGCATGAGCTGGAAAACGCTATCGATCCCTTTAAAGGTTTACTGCTTGGGCTGTTCTTTATCTCCGTCGGTATGTCGCTAAATCTCGGCGTACTTTATACCCATTTACTGTGGGTGGCGGCGAGCGTTGTTATTCTGGTCGCCATAAAAATGCTGACGCTGTATCTGCTGGCGCGGTTATATGGAATAAGAAGTTCTGAACGGATGCAGTTTGCCAGCGTGCTGAGTCAGGGGGGCGAGTTCGCTTTTGTGCTCTTTTCTACCGCCTCTTCTCAGCGCCTGTTTCAGGGCGATCAGATGGCGTTATTATTGGTGACTGTCACATTATCAATGATGACCACGCCGCTACTGATGAAAGGGATTGATAAGTGGTTATCGCGCCGCCTTAATGGCCCGGAAGAGAATGATGAAAAGCCGTGGGTTGAGGATGATAAGCCCCAGGTGATTGTCGTCGGCTTTGGCCGTTTTGGTCAGGTGATCGCTCGCTTATTGATGGCGAATAAGATGCGTATCACCGTGCTGGAACGCGATATCGGCGCCGTTAATCTGATGCGCAAATATGGTTATAAAGTGTATTACGGCGACGCTGCACAAGTCGAGCTGCTGCGTTCTGCGGGCGCGGAGGCGGCGGAGTCGATAGTCATCACGTGTAATGAACCGGAAGACACGATGAAGCTGGTGGCGCTGTGTCAGCAGCATTTTCCTCATCTGCATATTCTTGCGCGAGCGCGTGGACGTGTGGAGGCCCATGAGTTATTACAGGCTGGCGTCACGCAGTTTTCCCGTGAAACGTTTTCCAGCGCGCTGGAATTGGGACGTAAAACTCTGGTGTCGTTAGGTATGCATCCGCATCAGGCGCAACGCGCGCAGTTGCATTTTCGTCGGCTGGATATGCGAATGTTGCGGGAGCTGATCCCGGAGCATAGCGACATGGTACAGATTTCGCGCGCCAGAGAGGCCCGACGCGAACTGGAGGAGATTTTTCAGCGCGAAATGCAACAGGAACGGCGCCAGTTGGATGGCTGGGATGAATTTGAGTAGAGGTGAACAATGGCAATCCGTAAACGTTTTATTGCAGGCGCGAAATGTCCGGCCTGTCAGGCGCAGGATACAATGGCGATGTGGCGTGAAAATAATGTCGATATTGTTGAATGCGTTAAGTGCGGGCATCAAATGCGGGAAGCGGATAAAGACGTTCGCGAGCATGTTCGCAAAGAAGAGCAAGTGATCGGGATTTTTCATCCGGACTAGCGATATGCCGCAGGTTTTTTTAAGCTAAGGGGTACACGGCTGCAGAATTCCGCTACAATCTGCGCCACTATTCTTCCCATGCTCAGGAGATATCATGAAAGTAGCAAAAGACCTGGTGGTCAGCCTGGCCTATCAGGTACGTACAGAAGACGGTGTGTTGGTTGATGAGTCTCCGGTGAGTGCGCCGCTGGATTACCTGCACGGTCACGGCTCCCTGATCTCTGGTCTGGAAACCGCGCTGGAAGGCCATGAAGTTGGCGACAAATTTGATGTCGCTGTTGGCGCGAACGACGCTTACGGCCAGTATGACGAAAATCTGGTGCAGCGTGTGCCTAAAGACGTCTTTATGGGCGTTGATGAACTGCAGGTAGGGATGCGTTTCCTGGCGGAAACCGACCAGGGCCCGGTACCGGTAGAGATTACCGAAGTGGAAGACGATCACGTTGTGGTTGATGGTAACCACATGCTGGCGGGCCAGAATCTGAAATTTAACGTCGAAGTTGTTGCGATTCGTGAAGCGACTGAAGAAGAACTGGCTCACGGTCATGTTCACGGCGCGCACGATCACCACCACGATCACGGTGAAGACGGCTGCTGTGGCGGTCATGGTCATGATCATGGTCACGAGCACGGCGGCGAAGGCTGCTGCGGTGGCGGTGGTAAAGGCGGCTGCGGTTGCCACTAATCCCCGTCGTCTTTCAAGCCACCGTGGTGTTGGCTACGCTTTCAAACCCCGGTCACATAGTTATCTATGCTCCCGGGGAATTTTCAAGCTTGCCGCCTTGCTGTGACTCGAAATCCTTAGGGTATTATCATTGGTTCGATAAATCATCGGGCACAAAAAAAGCGGGTTAACCCCGCTTTTTTTTCGTCTCAATAATGCGGCGGCGGCGTTTCTTCTGCCTGAGAGGCGATATTTGACGGCTGACTGGCTTTTAACTTTTCCGTGAGCAAACGCAGATGATCGCGCAGCTTCGCCATCTCCATTTCATGTGCGGTTACCGTCAGGTTTAGTTCTTCTATGGTAATCTCCTGGAACGCCAGACGGCTTTCCAGTTCAGCCAGACGAGCTTCCATCGTGATATCCTGCATGATGTACCTCTTTATGTTGTCTCCGTCGGCGGATTCTACTTAACTTTACCGGCTTTCACAGCAACCATTACGCGCCCTACGAAACTAATTTAAACAAAAAGAGTCTGAAAAGAAGTGATAATAGGGCGTGTTCGTATGTTGATTTGTTCTGCAACGATTTATAGTACGCTTCTTACGTAAGTTAACATGGGGCGAGATGCCCCGGCCCTGGAGATATGGATGAAATCACTGTTTAAAGCCACGCTGCTGGCAACTACGATGGCCGTTGCTATGCACGCACCGATCACTTTTGCTGCTGATGCGGCGAAACCGGCAGCTACCGCTGATAGCAAAGCAGCATTTAAAAACGACGATCAAAAAGCGGCTTATGCGCTGGGCGCCTCGCTGGGTCGTTACATGGACAATTCGCTTAAAGAGCAGGAAAAGTTGGGCATCAAACTGGATAAAGATCAGTTGATTGCCGGCGTTCAGGATGCCTTTGCCGATAAGAGCAAACTGTCCGATCAGGAAATTGAGCAAACGCTGCAGACGTTTGAAGCACGCGTG
The DNA here is from genome assembly GCF_046551535.1 of Salmonella sp. SAL04162. Lineage (NCBI taxonomy): Bacteria > Pseudomonadati > Pseudomonadota > Gammaproteobacteria > Enterobacterales > Enterobacteriaceae > Salmonella > Salmonella sp. SAL04162. Next base: position 33,129 of record NZ_JBGDVX010000003.1, on the reverse strand, counting down.
AAGAGCGCTGCTCAGGCGAAGATGGAAAAAGACGCTGCCGATAACGAAGCAAAAGGTAAAACGTTCCGCGACGCTTTTGCTAAAGAGAAAGGCGTGAAAACCTCCTCTACCGGTCTGCTTTACAAAGTAGAGAAAGAAGGCACAGGCGAGGCGCCGAAAGATAGCGATACCGTTGTGGTGAACTACAAAGGTACGCTGATCGACGGTAAAGAGTTTGATAACTCTTACACGCGCGGCGAACCGCTCTCCTTCCGTCTGGACGGCGTTATCCCTGGCTGGACTGAAGGCCTGAAAAATATTAAGAAAGGCGGCAAGATCAAGCTGGTTATCCCACCGGCGCTGGCCTACGGTAAAACGGGCGTTCCGGGTATCCCGGCGAACTCCACCCTGGTATTCGACGTAGAGCTGCTGGATATCAAACCAGCGCCGAAAGCGGATGCTAAACCTGCCGATGCGGCTGACGCTAAAGCCGCAGATGCTGCTAAAAAATAAAAACTGAGAGCCGCCGCTTGTAATAGCGGCGGTTTTTTTTATGCAGGCCGGATATATTACTCACCATAATTTGATTTGCGGATAACGGCGCTTGCGCTGGTCGTTAAGGGCGAGACCGTAGGCTGAATGACCGCCAACGCACACGTAGCCTGAAATAGACGAACAAATTAGTACTGGAAAGATGAACCCTCACTGTATTAATTTAATCATCCGCGTAAATAATGAGCCTGCCCTGAAAACATAACGACAGGCTCCTGAAAAGGAGTGTTTTTTTTCATGTCCAGGTCGCTTTTAACCAACGAAACCAGTGAACTTGATTTGCTGGATCAGCGTCCCTTCGAGCAAACCGACTTCGATATTCTGAAATCCTACGAAGCGGTAGTGGACGGGTTAGCGATGCTTATAGGTTCCCATTGTGAAATCGTATTGCACTCTTTGCAGGATCTAAAATGTTCAGCCATTCGTATTGCCAATGGCGAACATACGGGCCGTAAAATTGGCTCGCCGATTACCGACCTGGCGTTGCGCATGTTGCACGACATGACAGGGGCGGACAGTAGCGTGTCGAAATGCTATTTCACGCGCGCGAAAAGCGGTGTCTTGATGAAGTCGTTGACGATTGCCATTCGCAACCGCGAGCAGCGCGTCATTGGTCTACTGTGCATCAACATGAACCTTGATGTGCCATTTTCACAGATTATGAATACCTTTATTCCGCCGGAAACGCCGGAAGTCGGCTCAGCGGTTAATTTTGCCTCCTCAGTCGAAGATTTAGTCACCCAGACGCTGGAGTTCACGATCGAAGAAGTGAATGCCGATCGTAATGTCTCTAACAACGCGAAAAATCGTCAGATCGTCCTTAACCTGTACGAAAAAGGCATTTTCGATATTAAAGACGCCATTAACCAGGTAGCCGATCGTCTGAATATCTCAAAACACACGGTTTACCTCTATATTCGCCAGTTCAAAAGCGGCGATTTTCAGGGGCAGGATAAATAATGCGTTATGCCATTATGGTCACCGGGCCGGCATATGGCACCCAGCAGGCCAGCAGCGCATTGCAGTTCGCCCACGCGCTGCTCAATGAGGGGCATGAGTTAGCCAGCGTCTTTTTCTATCGGGAAGGTGTCTATAACGCCAATCTCCTGACCTCGCCGGCGAGCGATGAATATGATCTGGTACGCGCCTGGCAGAAATTGAATACGCAGCATGGCGTAGCGCTGAACATCTGTGTCGCGGCGGCGCTTCGTCGCGGTATTATTGATGAAACTGAAGCTGGCAGACTGGCGTTGCCGTCCGCCAATCTTCAGCCGGGCTTTACGCTAAGCGGCCTGGGTGCGCTGGCGGAGGCATCTCTCACCTGCGATCGGGTGGTGCAGTTTTAATGAAACGTATTGCATTTGTCTTTTCCACCGCGCCGCACGGTAGCGCTTCAGGTCGTGAAGGGCTGGATGCGCTGCTGGCGACGTCAGCGCTAACGGAAGCGCTGGGCGTCTTTTTTATCAGCGACGGCGTCTTTCAGTTATTACCAGGACAAAAACCAGACGCTGTGCTGGCGCGTGACTATATTGCTACTTTCAAGCTCTTTGATTTGTACGATATTGATCAATGCTGGATCTGCGCGGCATCGCTGCGCGAGCGTGGTCTGGAGAACGTTAATTTTGTGGTAGACGCCACGCCGCTGGAACCCGTAGCGTTACGCCGCGAGCTTGGCAACTATGATGTTATCCTGAGATTCTGAGGCGTTTATGCTGCATACCTTACCTCATTGCGCCTCGGGCGTTGATTTTCCCGCTTTGCTGCGCCTGCTAAAAGAGGGCGATGCGCTTTTGCTGCTCCAGGATGGCGTTACCGTCGCGATTGAAGGTAACCGCTTCCTTGAAAGTCTGCGTGATGCCCCCATAACGGTCTATGCCTTGAAAGAAGACATTGACGCCCGCGGCCTGGGTGGTCAAATTTCAGACAGTGTCGTCAGGGTTGACTATACTGAGTTTGTCAGACTCACGGTTAAGTATGCCAACCAGATGGCCTGGTGATGGCGGGATCGTTGTATATTTCTTGACACCTTTTCGACACCGCCCTAAAATTCGGCGTCCTCATATTGTGTGAGGGCGTTTTATTACGTGTTTACGAAGCAAAAGCTAAAACCAGGAGCTATTTAATGGCAACAGTTAACCAGCTGGTACGCAAACCACGTGCTCGCAAAGTTGCGAAAAGCAACGTGCCTGCGCTGGAAGCATGCCCGCAAAAACGTGGCGTATGTACTCGTGTATATACTACCACTCCTAAAAAACCGAACTCCGCACTGCGTAAAGTTTGCCGTGTTCGTCTGACTAACGGTTTTGAAGTGACTTCCTACATTGGTGGTGAAGGTCACAACCTGCAGGAGCACTCCGTGATCCTGATCCGTGGCGGTCGTGTTAAAGACCTCCCGGGTGTTCGTTACCACACCGTTCGTGGCGCGCTTGACTGTTCCGGCGTTAAAGACCGTAAGCAAGCTCGTTCTAAGTACGGCGTGAAGCGTCCTAAGGCTTAATGGTTCTCCGTTAAGTAAGGCCAAACGTTTTAAATTAATGTCAAACTAAACTCGTAGAGTTTTGGACAATCCTGAATTAACAACGGAGTATTTCCATGCCACGTCGTCGCGTCATTGGTCAGCGTAAAATTCTGCCGGATCCGAAGTTCGGATCAGAACTGCTGGCTAAATTTGTCAATATCCTGATGGTAGATGGTAAAAAATCTACTGCAGAATCAATCGTATACAGCGCGCTGGAGACCCTGGCTCAGCGTTCTGGTAAATCTGAACTGGAAGCTTTCGAAGTCGCTCTCGAAAACGTTCGCCCGACTGTAGAAGTTAAATCCCGCCGTGTAGGTGGTTCTACTTATCAGGTACCAGTTGAAGTCCGTCCGGTCCGTCGTAATGCTCTGGCAATGCGTTGGATCGTAGAAGCTGCTCGTAAACGCGGTGATAAATCCATGGCTCTGCGCCTGGCGAACGAACTTTCTGATGCTGCAGACAACAAAGGTACTGCAGTTAAGAAACGTGAAGACGTTCACCGTATGGCAGAAGCCAACAAGGCGTTCGCACACTACCGTTGGTAATCCCTTCGGAGTCATAGTCACCAGGCGGGCGCTTCAGGTAAGTCGCCCGTTTTGGATAACTTAACTGAACGCCTAAAGATATCAACGAGGAATCAAATGGCTCGTACAACACCCATCGCACGCTACCGTAATATCGGTATCAGTGCGCACATCGACGCCGGTAAAACCACTACTACCGAACGTATTCTGTTCTACACCGGTGTAAACCACAAAATCGGTGAAGTTCATGACGGCGCAGCTACCATGGACTGGATGGAGCAGGAGCAAGAGCGTGGTATTACTATCACCTCCGCAGCGACTACTGCATTCTGGTCTGGTATGGCTAAGCAGTATGAACCGCATCGCATCAACATCATCGACACCCCGGGGCACGTTGACTTCACTATCGAAGTAGAACGTTCCATGCGTGTTCTCGATGGTGCGGTAATGGTTTACTGCGCAGTTGGTGGTGTTCAGCCGCAGTCTGAAACCGTATGGCGTCAGGCAAACAAATACAAAGTTCCGCGTATTGCGTTCGTTAACAAAATGGACCGCATGGGCGCGAACTTCCTGAAAGTTGTTGGTCAGATCAAAACCCGTCTGGGCGCGAACCCGGTTCCGCTGCAGCTGGCAATTGGTGCTGAAGAAGGTTTCACCGGCGTTGTTGACCTGGTGAAAATGAAAGCCATCAACTGGAACGATGCCGACCAGGGCGTTACCTTCGAATACGAAGATATCCCGGCTGACATGCAGGACCTGGCTAACGAATGGCACCAGAACCTGATCGAGTCCGCCGCAGAAGCTTCTGAAGAGCTGATGGAAAAATACCTGGGTGGTGAAGAACTGACTGAAGAAGAGATCAAACAAGCTCTGCGTCAGCGCGTTCTGAACAACGAAATCATCCTGGTAACCTGTGGTTCTGCATTTAAGAACAAAGGTGTTCAGGCGATGCTGGATGCGGTAATTGATTACCTGCCATCCCCGGTAGACGTACCTGCGATCAACGGTATTCTGGACGACGGTAAAGATACTCCGGCTGAGCGTCATGCAAGCGACGACGAGCCGTTCTCTGCGCTGGCGTTCAAAATCGCTACCGACCCGTTTGTGGGTAACCTGACCTTCTTCCGTGTGTACTCCGGTGTGGTTAACTCTGGTGATACCGTACTGAACTCCGTGAAAACTGCACGTGAGCGTTTCGGTCGTATCGTTCAGATGCACGCCAACAAACGTGAAGAGATCAAAGAAGTTCGCGCGGGCGACATCGCGGCTGCTATCGGCCTGAAAGACGTGACTACCGGTGACACCCTGTGTGATCCGGAAAACCCGATCATTCTGGAACGTATGGAATTCCCTGAGCCGGTAATCTCCATCGCGGTAGAACCGAAAACCAAAGCTGACCAGGAAAAAATGGGTCTGGCTCTGGGCCGTCTGGCGAAAGAAGACCCGTCATTCCGCGTATGGACTGATGAAGAATCTAACCAGACCATCATCGCTGGTATGGGTGAACTTCACCTGGATATCATCGTTGACCGTATGAAGCGTGAATTCAACGTTGAAGCTAACGTGGGTAAACCTCAGGTTGCTTACCGCGAAGCGATTCGCGCGAAAGTTACCGACATCGAAGGTAAACACGCGAAACAGTCTGGTGGTCGCGGTCAGTATGGTCATGTTGTTATCGACATGTACCCGCTGGAGCCGGGCTCTAACCCGAAAGGTTACGAGTTCATCAACGACATCAAAGGTGGTGTAATTCCTGGCGAATACATCCCGGCCGTTGATAAAGGCATCCAGGAGCAGCTGAAGTCTGGCCCGCTGGCGGGTTATCCGGTAGTTGATCTCGGCGTGCGTCTGCACTTCGGTTCTTACCATGACGTTGACTCCTCTGAGCTGGCGTTTAAACTGGCTGCGTCTATCGCCTTTAAAGAAGGCTTTAAGAAAGCAAAACCAGTTCTGCTTGAGCCGATCATGAAGGTTGAAGTAGAAACACCTGAAGAGAATACCGGTGACGTTATCGGCGACCTTAGCCGCCGTCGTGGTATGCTCAAAGGTCAGGAATCTGAAGTTACAGGCGTTAAGATCCACGCTGAAGTACCGCTGTCTGAAATGTTCGGATATGCAACTCAGCTGCGTTCTCTGACCAAAGGTCGCGCATCGTACACTATGGAATTCCTGAAGTATGATGATGCGCCGAACAACGTTGCTCAGGCCGTAATCGAAGCCCGTGGTAAATAAGCCGCAGGGTTAAAAACCAAAATCCCGTGCTCTCTCCTGAAGGGGAGAGCGCTATAGTAAGGAATATAGCCGTGTCTAAAGAAAAATTTGAACGTACAAAACCGCACGTTAACGTCGGCACCATCGGCCACGTTGACCACGGTAAAACTACCCTGACCGCTGCAATCACCACCGTACTGGCTAAAACCTACGGCGGTGCTGCTCGTGCATTCGACCAGATCGATAACGCTCCGGAAGAAAAAGCGCGTGGTATCACCATCAACACTTCTCACGTTGAATACGATACCCCGACCCGCCACTACGCACACGTAGACTGCCCGGGGCACGCCGACTATGTTAAAAACATGATCACCGGTGCTGCTCAGATGGACGGCGCGATCCTGGTTGTTGCTGCGACTGACGGCCCGATGCCGCAGACCCGTGAGCACATCCTGCTGGGTCGTCAGGTAGGCGTTCCGTACATCATCGTGTTCCTGAACAAATGCGACATGGTTGATGACGAAGAGCTGCTGGAACTGGTTGAAATGGAAGTTCGTGAACTTCTGTCTCAGTACGACTTCCCGGGCGACGACACTCCGATCGTTCGTGGTTCTGCTCTGAAAGCGCTGGAAGGCGACGCAGAGTGGGAAGCGAAAATTATCGAACTGGCTGGCTTCCTGGATTCTTACATTCCGGAACCAGAGCGTGCGATTGACAAGCCGTTCCTGCTGCCGATCGAAGACGTATTCTCCATCTCCGGTCGTGGTACCGTTGTTACTGGTCGTGTAGAACGCGGTATCATCAAAGTGGGCGAAGAAGTTGAAATCGTTGGTATCAAAGAGACTCAGAAGTCTACCTGTACTGGCGTTGAAATGTTCCGCAAACTGCTGGACGAAGGCCGTGCCGGTGAGAACGTAGGTGTTCTGCTGCGTGGTATCAAACGTGAAGAAATCGAACGTGGTCAGGTACTGGCTAAGCCGGGCACCATCAAGCCGCACACCAAGTTCGAATCTGAAGTGTACATTCTGTCCAAAGATGAAGGCGGCCGTCATACTCCGTTCTTCAAAGGCTACCGTCCGCAGTTCTACTTCCGTACTACTGACGTGACTGGTACCATTGAACTGCCGGAAGGCGTAGAGATGGTAATGCCGGGCGACAACATCAAAATGGTTGTTACCCTGATCCACCCGATCGCAATGGACGACGGTCTGCGTTTCGCAATCCGTGAAGGCGGTCGTACCGTTGGCGCGGGCGTTGTTGCTAAAGTTCTGGGCTAATTACTCGTTAATTAGTTTTGAATTGAAGAGGGCGCTTCGGCGCCCTTTTTGTTGCCTGCTATTTAGCCGCTGTTATATTTATTCACCCTTTTTAACGCTTCTCCCATGGCGTAAATCGCTTTGTGCTATTGTAATCATAACCATTCTCATTTACACTTTGTGCGGAAATTGAACGGGAGCGATCATGTACGTTTGTTTGTGTAATGGTATAAGCGATAAAAAAATCCGCCAGGCTGTACGACAATTTCATCCACAGTCATTTCAACAGTTGCGTAAATTTATTCCTGTGGGAAATCAATGTGGTAAGTGTATTCGCGCCGCGCGAGAAGTGATGCAGGATGAGTTAACGCAAATGCCGGAATTTAAAGAGATCGCCTGAGTCACACTCTTTTTTTTGACATCCCTGTAGCCCCATCTACGCTCTAGAGAGTGGAAGCGGAGGGACTATAAAATGAAAGGTGATGTTAAAATCATAAATTATCTCAATAAACTATTGGGAAATGAGCTTGTCGCAATTAATCAGTATTTTCTTCATGCCCGTATGTTCAAAAACTGGGGGCTGACCCGGCTTAATGATGTTGAGTACCATGAATCCATTGATGAGATGAAACACGCCGATAAGTATATTGAGCGTATTTTATTTCTGGAAGGCATACCGAACCTACAGGATCTGGGCAAGCTGGGCATCGGTGAAGATGTTGAAGAGATGCTACGATCGGATCTCCGGCTCGAACTGGAAGGCGCAAAAGATCTACGTGAGGCAATAGCCTATGCCGATAGCGTTCATGATTATGTCAGCCGGGATATGATGATTGAAATTCTTGCCGACGAGGAAGGCCACATCGACTGGCTGGAAACTGAGCTGGATTTGATTGCCAAACTTGGTATGCAAAATTATCTGCAATCACAAATTAAGGTTACCGATTAACCGTCTGGAAAGAAAGCTTTCCAACCTGTTATGAAACCCGCCACCGCCAGCCATGGCCCAAAAGGTAGCGGGTTTATTAATGCCGATTTACCTCTCACCAGTAGCACGACGCCAAACCCGCCACAGGCCAACATGGCGGCAAGGAAAACCAGTAACGGCAGTGTTTCCCAACAATGCCACGCTCCTAAGGCTGCAAGGTACTTGACGTCGCCATATCCAAGCCCCTCTTTCTGATAACGCAGGCGATAGCCCCAGTAAATTAACGCGAATCCGCCATAGCCGGCGATAGCACCCCAAAGCGCATCCGGTAAACGCTCCGGCAGGCAAATCTGGTGATAAAGCAGACCACCCCACAGTAATGGACAGGTAAACCGGTCAGGCAACAGACCGGTACGCGCGTCGTATATGCCAAGTAATAAAGAGAACGACGCATAAAAAATGAGAAAGGGGAGGGCAACAAACATAAGCAAATCCTCGTCAAGGCTTGTGCTCACCTTTATAGATTTATGCGACAGCGACAACGACGTATTGCCAGGTTTGCCTGATGCCTTCCAAAGAAAAGATGCGCGTTGCCATCCCATGCGTACCATCTGGAATCATGCTCGCATAAGAATAAAGCGCTTAATTTCTATCCGACACTTGCGTCAGGCTGAGATTTACGTATAATGCGCGGGCTTGTCGTAATTGACGGCAGGTTCGATTTGAACCTCGAATAGCCGATTTGGCTATTTAACAATGCTCCCAATCGGGGAGCTACGTAAGAACGGTTACACTCTCCCATCAATCGTAATGGGTGTGAGGAGTAATCATTTTCGTTTATAAAATAATTGGAGCTCTGGTCTCATGCAGAACCAAAGAATCCGTATCCGCCTGAAAGCGTTTGATCATCGTCTGATCGATCAATCAACCGCGGAAATCGTCGAGACTGCCAAGCGCACTGGTGCGCAGGTTCGCGGTCCGATCCCGCTGCCGACCCGCAAAGAGCGCTTTACCGTTCTGATCTCTCCGCACGTTAACAAAGATGCGCGCGATCAGTACGAAATTCGCACTCACAAGCGTCTGGTTGACATCGTTGAGCCAACCGAGAAAACCGTTGATGCTCTGATGCGTCTGGACCTGGCTGCCGGTGTAGACGTGCAGATCAGCCTGGGTTAATCAGGTCATCGAGCGATTGAGAGGTTGATACAATGATTGGTTTAGTCGGTAAAAAAGTGGGTATGACCCGCATCTTCACTGAAGATGGCGTCTCTATCCCAGTAACCGTAATCGAAGTTGAAGCAAACCGTGTTACTCAGGTTAAAGACCTGGCTAACGATGGCTACCGCGCTGTTCAGGTTACTACGGGTGCTAAAAAAGCTAACCGTGTCACCAAGCCGGAAGCGGGTCACTTTGCTAAAGCTGGCGTAGAAGCTGGCCGTGGTCTGTGGGAATTCCGTCTGGCTGAAGGCGAAGAATACACCGTAGGTCAGAGCATCAGCGTTGAACTGTTTGCTGACGTTAAAAAAGTTGACGTAACCGGTACCTCTAAAGGTAAAGGTTTCGCTGGTACCGTTAAGCGCTGGAACTTCCGTACCCAGGACGCTACTCACGGTAACTCCTTGTCTCACCGCGTTCCGGGTTCTATCGGTCAGAACCAGACTCCGGGCAAAGTGTTCAAAGGCAAGAAAATGGCAGGTCAGATGGGTAATGAGCGCGTAACCGTTCAGAGCCTTGACGTAGTACGCGTTGACGCTGAGCGCAACCTGCTGCTGGTTAAGGGTGGTGTTCCGGGTGCAACCGGTTGCGACCTGATCGTTAAACCAGCTGTGAAGGCGTAAGGGGATAGCAATGGAATTAGTATTGAAAGACGCGCAGAGCGCGCTGACTGTTTCCGAAACTACCTTCGGTCGTGATTTCAACGAAGCGCTGGTTCACCAGGTTGTTGTTGCTTATGCAGCTGGTGCTCGTCAGGGTACTCGTGCTCAGAAGACTCGTGCTGAAGTAACTGGTTCCGGTAAAAAACCGTGGCGCCAGAAAGGCACTGGCCGTGCGCGTTCAGGTTCTATCAAGAGCCCGATCTGGCGTTCCGGTGGCGTGACCTTCGCTGCTCGTCCGCAGGACCACAGTCAAAAAGTTAACAAGAAGATGTACCGCGGCGCGCTGAAAAGCATCCTGTCCGAACTGGTACGTCAGGATCGTCTGATCGTTGTCGAGAAGTTCTCTGTAGAAGCGCCGAAAACTAAGCTGCTGGCACAGAAACTGAAAGACATGGCTCTGGAAGATGTGCTGATCATCACCGGTGAGCTGGACGAAAACCTGTTCCTGGCCGCACGTAACCTGCACAAGGTTGACGTACGCGATGCGACTGGTATCGACCCGGTTAGCCTGATCGCCTTCGACAAAGTCGTAATGACTGCTGATGCTGTTAAGCAAGTTGAGGAGATGCTGGCATGATTCGTGAAGAACGTCTGCTGAAGGTGCTGCGCGCACCGCACGTTTCTGAAAAAGCGTCTACTGCGATGGAAAAAACTAACACCATCGTTCTCAAAGTTGCTAAAGACGCGACCAAAGCAGAAATCAAAGCTGCTGTGCAGAAACTGTTTGAAGTCGAAGTCGAAGTCGTTAACACCCTGGTTGTTAAAGGGAAAGTTAAACGTCACGGACAGCGTATCGGTCGTCGTAGCGACTGGAAAAAAGCTTACGTCACCCTGAAAGAAGGCCAGAATCTGGACTTCGTCGGCGGCGCTGAGTAAGTCGGAGGAGTAATACAATGGCAGTTGTTAAATGTAAACCGACATCTCCGGGTCGTCGCCACGTCGTTAAAGTGGTCAACCCAGAGCTGCACAAGGGCAAACCTTTTGCTCCGCTGGTTGAAAAAAACAGCAAATCCGGTGGTCGTAACAACAATGGCCGTATCACCACTCGTCATATCGGTGGTGGTCACAAACAGGCTTATCGTATTGTTGACTTCAAACGCAACAAAGACGGTATCCCGGCAGTTGTTGAACGTCTTGAGTACGATCCGAACCGTTCCGCGAACATCGCGCTGGTTCTGTACAAAGACGGCGAACGCCGTTACATCCTGGCCCCGAAAGGCCTGAAAGCTGGCGACCAGATTCAGTCTGGCGTTGATGCTGCAATCAAAGCAGGCAACACCCTGCCGATGCGCAATATCCCGGTTGGTTCTACCGTTCATAACGTAGAAATGAAACCAGGTAAAGGCGGTCAGCTGGCGCGTTCCGCTGGTACTTACGTTCAGATCGTTGCTCGCGATGGCGCTTATGTCACCCTGCGTCTGCGTCCTGGTGAAATGCGTAAAGTCGAAGCAGACTGCCGTGCAACCCTGGGCGAAGTTGGCAATGCTGAGCATATGCTGCGCGTTCTGGGTAAAGCAGGTGCTGCACGCTGGCGTGGCGTTCGTCCTACCGTTCGCGGTACTGCGATGAACCCAGTAGACCACCCACATGGTGGTGGTGAAGGTCGTAACTTTGGTAAGCACCCGGTAACTCCGTGGGGCGTTCAGACCAAAGGTAAGAAGACCCGCAGCAACAAGCGTACTGATAAATTCATCGTACGTCGCCGTAGCAAATAATTTTAGAGGATAAGCCATGCCACGTTCTCTCAAGAAAGGTCCTTTTATTGACCTGCACTTGCTGAAGAAGGTAGAGAAAGCGGTGGAAAGCGGAGACAAGAAGCCCCTGCGCACTTGGTCCCGTCGTTCAACGATCTTTCCTAACATGATCGGTTTGACCATCGCTGTCCATAATGGTCGTCAGCACGTTCCGGTATTTGTTTCCGACGAAATGGTCGGTCACAAACTGGGTGAATTCGCACCGACTCGTACTTATCGCGGCCACGCTGCTGATAAAAAAGCGAAGAAGAAATAAGGTAGGAGGAAGAGATGGAAACTATCGCTAAACATCGCCATGCTCGTTCTTCTGCTCAGAAGGTTCGCCTTGTTGCTGACCTGATTCGCGGTAAGAAAGTGTCGCAGGCTCTGGATATTCTGACCTACACCAACAAGAAAGCGGCTGTACTGGTCAAGAAAGTTCTGGAATCTGCCATTGCTAACGCTGAACACAACGATGGCGCTGACATTGACGATCTGAAAGTTACGAAAATTTTCGTAGACGAAGGCCCGAGCATGAAGCGCATTATGCCGCGTGCAAAAGGTCGTGCAGATCGCATCCTGAAGCGCACCAGCCACATCACTGTGGTTGTGTCCGATCGCTGAGACTCTGGAGACTAGCAATGGGTCAGAAAGTACATCCTAATGGTATTCGCCTGGGTATTGTAAAACCATGGAACTCTACCTGGTTTGCGAACACCAAAGAATTCGCTGACAACCTGGACAGCGATTTTAAAGTACGTCAGTACCTGACGAAGGAACTGGCTAAAGCGTCTGTATCTCGTATCGTTATCGAGCGTCCGGCTAAGAGCATCCGTGTGACTATTCACACCGCTCGCCCGGGTATCGTTATCGGTAAAAAAGGTGAAGACGTAGAAAAACTGCGTAAGGTCGTAGCGGATATCGCTGGCGTTCCTGCACAGATCAACATCGCCGAAGTTCGTAAACCTGAACTGGACGCTAAACTGGTTGCTGACAGCATCACTTCTCAGCTGGAACGTCGCGTTATGTTCCGTCGTGCGATGAAGCGTGCTGTACAGAACGCCATGCGTCTGGGCGCTAAAGGTATCAAAGTTGAAGTTAGCGGCCGTCTGGGCGGCGCGGAAATCGCACGTACCGAATGGTACCGCGAAGGTCGCGTACCGCTGCACACTCTGCGTGCTGACATCGACTACAACACCTCTGAAGCGCACACCACTTATGGTGTAATCGGCGTTAAAGTGTGGATCTTCAAAGGCGAGATCCTGGGTGGTATGGCTGCTGTTGAACAACCGGAAAAACCGGCTGCTCAACCGAAAAAGCAGCAGCGTAAAGGCCGTAAATAAGGAGCGTCGCTGATGTTACAACCAAAGCGTACAAAATTCCGTAAAATGCACAAAGGCCGCAACCGTGGTCTGGCTGCAGGCGCGGATGTTAGCTTCGGCAGCTTCGGCCTGAAAGCTGTTGGCCGTGGTCGTCTGACTGCCCGTCAGATCGAAGCAGCACGTCGTGCTATGACCCGTGCAGTTAAGCGTCAAGGTAAGATCTGGATCCGTGTATTCCCGGACAAACCGATCACTGAAAAGCCGCTGGCAGTGCGTATGGGTAAAGGTAAAGGTAACGTGGAGTATTGGGTTGCCTTGATTCAGCCGGGTAAAGTCCTGTATGAAATGGACGGCGTACCGGAAGAGCTGGCCCGTGAAGCATTCAAGCTGGCAGCAGCGAAACTGCCGATTAAAACCACCTTTGTAACTAAGACGGTGATGTAATGAAAGCAAAAGAGCTGCGTGAGAAGAGCGTTGAAGAGCTGAACACCGAGCTACTGAACCTGCTGCGTGAGCAGTTCAACCTGCGTATGCAGGCTGCAAGTGGCCAGCTGCAACAGTCTCACCTGTTGAAGCAAGTGCGTCGTGATGTCGCACGCGTTAAGACTTTACTGACTGAGAAGGCGGGTGCGTAATGACCGATAAAATCCGTACTCTGCAAGGTCGCGTGGTTAGCGACAAAATGGAGAAATCCATTGTTGTTGCTATCGAACGTTTTGTGAAACACCCGATCTACGGTAAATTCATCAAGCGTACGACCAAAATGCACGTACATGACGAGAACAACGAATGCGGTATCGGCGACGTGGTTGAAATCCGCGAATGCCGTCCGCTGTCCAAGACCAAATCCTGGACTCTGGTTCGCGTTGTAGAGAAAGCGGTTCTGTAATACAGTACGCATTCTCAACGAATAAACGGCTCAGCGATGGGCCGTTTATTTTTTCTACCCATATCTGATTTGCGGTGTTATAATGCCGCGCCCTCGATATGGGGTTTTTTTAACGACCTGATTTTCGGGTCTCAGTAGTAGTTGACATTAGCGGAGCACTAAAATGATCCAAGAACAGACTATGCTGAACGTCGCCGACAACTCCGGTGCACGTCGCGTAATGTGTATCAAGGTTCTGGGTGGCTCGCACCGTCGCTACGCAGGCGTAGGCGACATCATTAAGATCACCATCAAAGAAGCGATTCCGCGTGGTAAGGTCAAAAAAGGTGATGTGCTGAAGGCGGTAGTGGTGCGCACCAAGAAGGGTGTTCGTCGCCCGGACGGTTCTGTCATTCGCTTCGATGGTAATGCATGCGTTATTTTAAACAATAACAGCGAGCAGCCTATCGGTACGCGTATTTTTGGGCCGGTAACTCGTGAACTTCGTAACGAGAAGTTCATGAAAATTATCTCTCTGGCACCAGAAGTACTCTAAGGAGCGAATCATGGCAGCGAAAATCCGTCGTGATGACGAAGTTATCGTGTTAACCGGTAAAGATAAAGGTAAACGCGGTAAAGTTAAGAATGTCCTGTCTTCCGGCAAGGTCATTGTTGAAGGTATCAACCTGGTTAAGAAACACCAGAAGCCGGTTCCGGCTCTGAACCAACCGGGCGGCATCGTTGAAAAAGAAGCTGCAATTCAGGTTTCTAACGTTGCAATCTTCAATGCGGCAACCGGCAAGGCTGACCGTGTAGGCTTTAGATTCGAAGACGGCAAAAAAGTCCGTTTCTTCAAGTCTAACAGCGAAACTATCAAGTAATTTGGAGTAGTACGATGGCGAAACTGCATGATTACTACAAAGACGAAGTAGTTAACAAACTCATGACTGAGTTTAACTACAATTCTGTCATGCAAGTCCCTCGGGTCGAGAAGATCACCCTGAACATGGGTGTTGGTGAAGCGATCGCTGACAAGAAACTGCTGGATAACGCAGCAGCAGACCTGACAGCAATCTCCGGTCAAAAACCGTTGATCACCAAAGCACGCAAATCTGTTGCAGGCTTCAAAATCCGTCAGGGCTATCCGATCGGCTGTAAAGTAACTCTGCGTGGCGAACGCATGTGGGAGTTCTTTGAGCGCCTGATCACTATTGCTGTTCCTCGTATCCGTGACTTCCGTGGCTTGTCCGCTAAGTCATTCGACGGTCGTGGTAACTACAGCATGGGTGTCCGTGAGCAGATCATCTTCCCAGAAATCGACTACGATAAAGTCGACCGCGTTCGTGGTTTGGATATTACCATTACCACTACTGCGAAATCTGACGAAGAAGGCCGTGCTCTGCTGGCTGCCTTTGACTTCCCGTTCCGCAAGTAAGGTAGGGTTACTAAATGGCTAAGCAATCAATGAAAGCACGCGAAGTAAAACGCGTAGCTTTAGCTGATAAATACTTCGCGAAACGCGCTGAACTGAAAGCGATCATCTCTGATGTGAACGCAACCGACGAAGATCGTTGGAATGCGGTTCTTAAGCTGCAGACTCTGCCGCGTGATTCCAGCCCGTCACGTCAGCGTAACCGCTGCCGTCAAACTGGTCGTCCGCACGCTTTCCTGCGGAAGTTCGGGTTGAGCCGTATTAAGGTCCGTGAAGCCGCTATGCGCGGTGAAATTCCGGGTCTGAAAAAGGCTAGCTGGTAATTGTCACCAATTGAATCACGGGAGTAAAGACAGATGAGCATGCAAGATCCGATCGCGGATATGCTGACCCGTATCCGTAACGGTCAGGCCGCGAACAAAGCTGCGGTCACCATGCCTTCCTCCAAGCTGAAAGTGGCAATTGCCAACGTGCTGAAGGAAGAAGGTTTTATTGAAGATTTTAAAGTTGAAGGCGACACCAAGCCGGAACTGGAACTGACTCTTAAGTATTTCCAGGGTAAAGCTGTTGTAGAAAGCATTCAGCGTGTCAGCCGCCCAGGTCTGCGCATCTACAAACGTAAAGATGAGCTGCCGAAAGTTATGGCCGGTCTGGGTATCGCAGTTGTTTCTACCTCTAAAGGTGTTATGACTGATCGTGCAGCGCGCCAGGCTGGTCTTGGTGGCGAAATTATCTGCTACGTAGCCTAATCGGAGGAAAAAATGTCTCGTGTTGCTAAAGCACCGGTCGTTGTTCCTGCCGGCGTTGATGTCAAAATCAACGGTCAGGTTATTACGATCAAAGGTAAAAACGGCGAGCTGACTCGTACTCTCAACGATGCTGTTGAAGTTAAACATGCAGATAATGCACTGACCTTCGGTCCGCGTGATGGTTACGCAGACGGTTGGGCACAGGCTGGTACCGCGCGTGCCCTGCTGAACTCAATGGTTATCGGTGTTACCGAAGGCTTCACTAAGAAGCTGCAGCTGGTTGGTGTAGGTTATCGTGCAGCGGTTAAAGGGAATGTAGTAAACCTGTCTTTAGGTTTCTCTCACCCGGTTGACCATCAGCTGCCGGCAGGTATCACTGCTGAATGTCCGACTCAAACTGAAATCGTGCTGAAAGGCGCTGATAAGCAGGTGATCGGCCAGGTTGCAGCAGATCTGCGCGCCTACCGTCGTCCTGAGCCTTACAAAGGCAAGGGTGTTCGTTACGCCGACGAAGTCGTGCGTACCAAAGAGGCTAAGAAGAAGTAAGGTAACACTATGGATAAGAAATCTGCTCGTATCCGTCGTGCGACCCGCGCACGCCGCAAGCTCAAAGAGCTGGGCGCAACTCGCCTGGTGGTACATCGTACCCCGCGTCATATTTACGCACAGGTAATTGCACCGAACGGTTCTGAAGTTCTGGTAGCTGCTTCTACTGTAGAAAAAGCTATCGCTGAACAACTGAAGTACACCGGTAACAAAGACGCGGCTGCAGCTGTGGGTAAAGCTGTCGCTGAACGCGCTCTGGAAAAAGGCATCAAAGATGTGTCCTTTGACCGTTCCGGGTTCCAATATCATGGTCGTGTCCAGGCACTGGCAGATGCTGCCCGTGAAGCTGGCCTTCAGTTCTAAGGTAGAGGTGTAAGATGGCTCACATCGAAAAACAAGCTGGCGAACTGCAGGAAAAGCTGATCGCGGTAAACCGCGTATCTAAAACCGTTAAAGGTGGTCGTATTTTCTCCTTCACAGCTCTGACTGTAGTAGGCGATGGTAACGGTCGCGTAGGTTTTGGTTACGGTAAAGCGCGTGAAGTTCCAGCAGCGATCCAGAAAGCGATGGAAAAAGCCCGTCGCAATATGATTAACGTCGCGCTGAACAACGGCACCCTGCAGCACCCGGTTAAAGGTGTTCACACGGGGTCTCGTGTATTCATGCAGCCAGCTTCCGAAGGTACCGGTATCATCGCCGGTGGTGCAATGCGCGCCGTTCTGGAAGTTGCTGGGGTTCATAACGTTCTGGCTAAAGCATACGGTTCCACCAACCCGATCAACGTGGTTCGTGCAACTATTGATGGCCTGGAAAATATGAATTCTCCAGAAATGGTCGCTGCCAAGCGTGGTAAATCCGTTGAAGAAATTCTGGGGAAATAAACCATGGCAAAGACTATTAAAATTACTCAAACCCGCAGTGCAATCGGTCGTCTGCCGAAACACAAGGCAACGCTGCTTGGCCTGGGTCTGCGTCGTATTGGCCACACCGTAGAGCGCGAGGATACTCCTGCTGTTCGTGGTATGGTCAACGCGGTTTCCTTCATGGTTAAAGTTGAGGAGTAAGAGATGCGTTTAAATACTCTGTCTCCGGCCGAAGGCTCCAAAAAGGCGGGTAAACGCCTGGGTCGTGGTATCGGTTCTGGCCTCGGTAAAACCGGTGGTCGTGGTCACAAAGGTCAGAAGTCTCGTTCTGGCGGTGGCGTACGTCGCGGTTTTGAGGGTGGTCAGATGCCTCTGTACCGTCGTCTGCCGAAATTCGGCTTCACTTCTCGCAAAGCAGCGATTACAGCCGAAGTTCGTCTGTCTGACCTGGCGAAAGTAGAAGGCGGCGTTGTAGACCTGAACACGCTGAAAGCGGCAAACATTATCGGTATCCAGATCGAGTTCGCGAAAGTGATCCTGGCTGGCGAAGTCACTACTCCGGTAACTGTTCGTGGCCTGCGTGTTACTAAAGGCGCTCGTGCTGCTATCGAAGCTGCTGGCGGTAAAATCGAGGAATAAGTAGCAGATGGCTAAACAACCGGGATTAGATTTTCAAAGTGCCAAAGGTGGCTTAGGTGAGCTGAAACGCAGACTGCTGTTTGTTATCGGCGCGCTGATTGTGTTCCGTATTGGCTCTTTTATTCCGATCCCTGGTATTGATGCCGCTGTACTTGCCAAACTGCTTGAGCAACAGCGAGGCACCATCATTGAAATGTTCAACATGTTCTCTGGTGGTGCTCTCAGCCGTGCTTCTATCTTTGCCCTGGGGATCATGCCGTATATTTCGGCGTCGATCATTATCCAGCTGTTGACGGTGGTTCATCCAACGCTGGCAGAAATTAAGAAAGAAGGGGAGTCTGGTCGTCGTAAGATCAGCCAGTACACCCGTTACGGTACTCTGGTGCTGGCGATATTCCAGTCGATCGGTATTGCTACCGGTTTGCCGAATATGCCTGGTATGCAGGGCCTGGTGATGAATCCAGGCTTTGCATTCTATTTCACCGCTGTTGTAAGTCTGGTTACAGGAACCATGTTCCTGATGTGGCTCGGCGAACAGATTACTGAGCGCGGTATCGGTAACGGTATCTCAATCATCATCTTCGCTGGTATCGTTGCGGGACTCCCGCCAGCCATTGCCCATACTATCGAGCAAGCGCGTCAAGGCGACCTGCACTTCCTCGTGTTGCTGTTGGTTGCAGTATTAGTATTTGCAGTGACGTTCTTTGTAGTATTCGTTGAACGTGGTCAACGCCGTATTGTGGTAAACTACGCCAAACGTCAGCAAGGTCGTCGTGTCTATGCTGCACAGAGCACACATTTACCGCTGAAAGTGAATATGGCGGGGGTAATCCCGGCAATCTTCGCTTCCAGTATTATTCTGTTCCCGGCGACCATCGCGTCATGGTTCGGGGGCGGTACTGGTTGGAACTGGCTGACAACAATTTCGCTGTATTTGCAGCCTGGGCAACCGCTTTATGTGTTACTCTATGCGTCTGCAATCATCTTCTTCTGTTTCTTCTACACGGCGTTGGTTTTCAACCCGCGTGAAACAGCAGATAACCTGAAGAAGTCCGGTGCATTTGTACCAGGAATTCGTCCGGGAGAGCAAACGGCGAAGTATATCGATAAAGTAATGACCCGCCTGACCCTGGTTGGTGCGCTGTATATTACCTTTATCTGCCTGATCCCGGAGTTCATGCGTGATGCAATGAAAGTGCCGTTCTACTTCGGTGGGACCTCACTGCTTATCGTTGTTGTCGTGATTATGGACTTTATGGCTCAAGTGCAAACTCTGATGATGTCCAGTCAGTATGAGTCTGCATTGAAGAAGGCGAACCTGAAAGGCTACGGCCGTTAATTGGTCGCCTGAGAAGTTACGGAGAGTAAAAATGAAAGTTCGTGCTTCCGTCAAGAAATTATGCCGTAACTGCAAAATCGTTAAGCGTGATGGTGTCATCCGTGTGATTTGCAGTGCCGAGCCGAAGCATAAACAGCGCCAAGGCTGATTTTTTCGCATATTTTTCTTGCAAAGTTGGGTTGAGCTGGCTAGATTAGCCAGCCAATCTTTTGTATGTCTGTACGTTTCCATTTGAGTATCCTGAAAACGGGCTTTTCAGCATGGTACGTACATATTAAATAGTAGGAGTGCATAGTGGCCCGTATAGCAGGCATTAACATTCCTGATCAGAAACACGCCGTGATCGCGTTAACTTCGATCTACGGTGTCGGCAAGACCCGTTCTAAAGCCATCCTGGCTGCAGCGGGTATCGCTGAAAATGTTAAGATCAGTGAGCTGTCTGAAGAACAAATCGACACGCTGCGTGACGAAGTTGCCAAATTTGTCGTTGAAGGTGATCTGCGCCGTGAAATCAGCATGAGCATCAAGCGCCTGATGGATCTTGGTTGCTATCGCGGTTTGCGTCATCGTCGTGGTCTCCCGGTTCGCGGTCAGCGTACCAAGACCAACGCTCGTACCCGTAAGGGTCCGCGCAAACCGATCAAGAAATAATCGGGGTGATTGAATAATGGCAAAGGCACCAGTTCGCGCACGTAAACGTGTAAGAAAACAAGTCTCTGACGGCGTGGCTCATATCCATGCTTCTTTCAACAACACCATCGTGACTATTACCGATCGTCAGGGTAATGCGCTGGGTTGGGCAACAGCCGGTGGTTCCGGTTTCCGTGGTTCTCGCAAATCCACTCCGTTTGCAGCTCAGGTTGCAGCAGAGCGTTGCGCTGACGCCGTGAAAGAATACGGTATCAAGAATCTGGAAGTTATGGTTAAAGGTCCGGGTCCAGGCCGCGAATCTACTATTCGTGCTCTGAACGCCGCTGGTTTCCGCATCACTAATATTACTGATGTGACTCCGATCCCTCATAACGGTTGTCGTCCGCCGAAAAAACGTCGCGTATAACGCTTCGTTTTCCAGGTTAGTTGGAGAAAGAAAATGGCAAGATATTTGGGTCCTAAGCTCAAGCTGAGCCGTCGTGAGGGCACCGACTTATTCCTTAAGTCTGGCGTTCGCGCGATCGATACCAAGTGTAAAATTGAACAAGCTCCTGGCCAGCACGGTGCGCGTAAGCCGCGTCTGTCTGACTATGGTGTGCAGTTGCGTGAAAAGCAAAAAGTTCGCCGCATTTACGGTGTGCTGGAGCGTCAGTTCCGTAACTACTACAAAGAAGCAGCACGTCTGAAAGGCAACACCGGTGAAAACCTGTTGGCTCTGCTGGAAGGTCGTCTGGACAACGTTGTATACCGTATGGGCTTCGGCGCCACTCGTGCAGAAGCACGTCAGCTGGTTAGCCATAAAGCAATTATGGTAAACGGTCGTGTTGTTAACATCGCTTCTTATCAGGTTAGTCCGAATGACGTTGTTAGCATTCGTGAGAAAGCGAAGAAGCAGTCTCGCGTGAAAGCCGCTCTGGAGCTGGCTGAGCAGCGTGAAAAGCCAACCTGGCTGGAAGTTGATGCTGGCAAGATGGAAGGTACGTACAAGCGTAAGCCTGAGCGTTCTGATCTGTCTGCGGACATTAACGAACACCTGATCGTCGAGCTTTACTCCAAGTAAAGCTTAGTACCAAAGAGAGGACACAATGCAGGGTTCTGTGACAGAGTTTCTAAAACCGCGCCTGGTAGATATCGAGCAAGTGAGTTCGACGCACGCCAAGGTGACCCTTGAGCCTTTAGAGCGTGGCTTCGGCCATACTCTGGGTAACGCACTGCGCCGTATTCTGCTCTCATCGATGCCGGGTTGCGCGGTGACCGAGGTTGAGATTGATGGTGTACTACATGAGTACAGCACCAAAGAAGGCGTTCAGGAAGACATCCTGGAAATCCTGCTCAACCTGAAAGGGCTGGCGGTGAGAGTTCAGGGTAAAGATGAAGTTATTCTTACCTTGAATAAATCTGGCATTGGCCCTGTGACTGCAGCCGATATCACCCATGATGGGGATGTCGAAATCGTCAAGCCGCAGCACGTGATCTGCCACCTGACCGATGAAAACGCGTCTATTAGTATGCGTATCAAAGTTCAGCGCGGTCGTGGTTATGTGCCGGCTTCTACCCGAATTCATTCGGAAGAAGATGAGCGCCCAATCGGCCGTCTGCTGGTCGACGCCTGCTACAGCCCTGTAGAGCGTATTGCCTACAATGTTGAAGCAGCGCGTGTAGAACAGCGTACCGACCTGGACAAGCTGGTCATCGAAATGGAAACCAACGGCACAATCGATCCTGAAGAGGCGATTCGTCGTGCGGCAACCATCCTGGCTGAACAACTGGAAGCTTTCGTTGATTTACGTGATGTACGTCAACCGGAAGTGAAAGAAGAGAAACCAGAATTCGATCCGATCCTGCTGCGCCCTGTTGACGATCTGGAATTGACTGTCCGCTCTGCTAACTGCCTCAAGGCAGAAGCTATCCACTATATCGGTGATCTGGTACAGCGTACCGAGGTTGAGCTTCTTAAGACGCCTAACCTGGGTAAAAAATCTCTTACCGAGATTAAAGACGTGCTGGCTTCCCGTGGACTGTCTCTGGGTATGCGCCTGGAAAACTGGCCACCGGCAAGCATCGCTGACGAGTAACCGGATCACAGGTTAAGGTTTTACTGAGAAGGATAAGGTCATGCGCCATCGTAAGAGTGGTCGTCAACTGAACCGCAACAGCAGCCATCGCCAGGCTATGTTCCGCAACATGGCAGGTTCACTGGTTCGTCATGAAATCATCAAGACGACCCTGCCTAAAGCGAAAGAGCTGCGTCGCGTAGTTGAGCCGCTGATTACTCTTGCCAAGACTGATAGCGTTGCTAATCGTCGTCTGGCATTCGCCCGTACTCGTGATAACGAGATCGTGGCAAAACTGTTTAACGAGCTGGGCCCGCGTTTCGCGAGCCGCGCCGGTGGTTACACTCGCATTCTGAAGTGTGGCTTCCGTGCAGGCGACAACGCGCCGATGGCATACATCGAGCTGGTTGATCGTTCAGAGAAAACAGAAGCTGCTGCAGAGTAATCTGTAGTAACGTAAAAAAACCCGCTTCGGCGGGTTTTTTTATACCCTCCTGAACCCCATGTATCTACAATAATTGTATTCTTTTCGTTCAATCCCTGGAGCGACGTATGTGGTTACTTGACCAGTGGGCAGAGCGTCATATTATCGAGGCACAGCGTAAAGGCGAGTTTGATAATCTGCCTGGCCGCGGCGAGCCGCTTATTCTGGATGATGATTCTCATGTGCCGGCGGAACTTCGTGCGGGTTATCGCTTACTCAAGAATGCGGGCTGTCTTCCCCCTGAACTGGAGCAGCGCAGAGACGCTATTCAGTTACTTGATATCCTCAACAGTATCCGGGAAGATGACCCTCGATACCATCAGGTTAGTCGCCAGCTCTCGCTGCTTGAACTAAAACTTCGGCAGGCTGGGTTGAGTACCGACTTTTTACACGGTGAGTATGCAGAAAAACTGCTGCATAAAATCAACGATAATTAACGGAGCTTGTATGTATCGCATTGGTGAGCTGGCAAAGCTGGCAGACGTAACGCCTGATACCATTCGCTACTATGAAAAACAGCAGATGATGGATCATGAGGTACGTACTGAAGGCGGGTTTCGTCTGTATACCGAAAACGATCTGCAGCGTCTCAAATTTATTCGTTATGCGCGACAGTTGGGTTTCACGCTCGACTCGATCCGCGAACTTTTATCGATCCGAATTGATCCTGAGCACCATACCTGTCAGGAGTCAAAAAGTATTGTGCAAGAGCGATTGCAGGAGGTTGAAGCCAGGATTGCGGAACTGCAAACGATGCAGCGTTCGTTACAAAGGCTTAATGATGCTTGTTGCGGAACGGCCCACAGTAGCGTCTATTGTTCCATTCTGGAAGCCCTGGAGCAGGGGGCCAGTGGAGCGAAATCAGGATGTTGATTTATTGAACCGGCGGGGCTACACTCGCGCCGTTAATTTATACAATCGGGAGACATTATGAGTCGTTATCAACATAAGAAAGGGCAGATAAAGGACAATGCCATTGAGGCATTACTGCATGATCCACTGTTCAGGCAACGCGTTGAAAAAAATAAGAAAGGCAAAGGAAGTTATCTGCGTAAAGGTAAACACGGTAATCGAGGGAACTGGGAGGCCAGTGGCAAGAAAGTAAGTGACTTTTTTACCACTGGCCTTCTGCTTATTAAGAACGGTTATTTTGTTCTTTCAGCAGATCGCGGATTTCGCCCAATAACACTTCCTCTTTAGAAGGCGCTGGCGGAGCTGCCGGCTCTTCTGCTTTTTTACGGTTGAGTCTGTTGATAAGCTTAATGGCAACAAAGATAGCAAAGGCCACAATCACAAAATCAAATACGTTCTGGATAAACACGCCGTAATGCATGACGACCGCCGGAATATCTCCCTGCGCTTCGCGTAACGTAAAAGCAAATTGTTTAAAGTCGATCCCGCCGATTAACAATCCCAACGGCGGCATAATGATATCGGCAACCAGTGAAGAAACAATCTTACCGAATGCCGCGCCAATAATGACACCCACTGCCAAATCCACAACATTCCCGCGCATCGCGAATTCGCGAAATTCTTTAATAAAACTCATTTTTATTCTCCCTATGCAGCTGACGTTATAAGTTTAACAAATGCTAAGGCATTTTCCATTTACGGCTTCTGTTTAGCGAAATAAATTAAACCTTGATAAATAAAGGGAATTAAAAAGGGCGCTGAATGAGCGCCCCTTAAATTAGAGGAAGAAAGGACTTGGCTGGAACAGACGTTCGACGTCGGTAATAAACTTTTTATCGGTCAAAAACATAATGACGTGATCGCCTTGTTCAATGCGCAAATTGTCATTAGCAATCATGACATCATTACCGCGAACGACCGCGCCAATAATGGTGCCTGGCGGCAGTTTAATTTCGTCAATGACGCGGCCAACCACGCGGGAAGTGCTTTCATCGCCGTGCGCGACGGCTTCGATGGCTTCGGCAACCCCGCGACGTAGTGAGGAAACGCCGACGATATCTGCTTTACGCACATGGCTCAGTAATGCAGAGATGGTGGCCTGCTGCGGAGAAATCGCAATATCTATAACGCTACCCTGCACAAGATCGACATAAGCTCGACGCTGAATCAGCACCATCACTTTTTTGGCACCCATCCGCTTAGCCAACATCGCGGACATGATATTGGCTTCATCATCGTTAGTGACCGCGATAAAGAGATCGACCTGATCAATATGCTCCTCCGCCAGCAATTCCTGATCGGAAGCGTCGCCAAAAAAGACGATCGTGTTTTGCAGTTTCTCAGCCAGTTCTGCGGCGCGTTGTTGATCGCGTTCGATCAATTTAACGCTATAGTCTTTTTCCAGACGCCTTGCCAGCCCGGCGCCGATATTGCCGCCGCCCACCAGCATGATGCGCTTGTAGGGTTTTTCCAGACGCTGTAATTCGCTCATTACTGCACGGATATGCTGTGAAGCCGCAATAAAGAAGACTTCATCCCCTGCTTCCACGATAGTCGAGCCCTGAGGACGGATTGGTCTGTCATGGCGGAAAATTGCGGCAACGCGGGTATCGATATGCGGCATATGCTCTCGCATTGTCGAGAGCGCGTTACCTATTAGTGGACCGCCATAGTAGGCTTTTACTACTGCCAGACTGACTTTCCCTTCGGCAAAGTTTACAACCTGTAATGCTCCTGGATACTCGATCAGACGATAAATATTATCGATAACCAACTGCTCCGGCGCTATCAGATGATCAATCGGAACCGCTTCAGAATGAAAGAGTTTATCCGCATCGCGAACATAGTCCGGGGAGCGAATGCGGGCGATACGGTTTGGAGTGTTGAAGAGTGAATAGGCTACCTGACAGGCAACCATATTAGTTTCATCTGAACTGGTGACAGCGACCAGCATATCCGCATCGTCAGCGCCCGCTTCGCGCAACACGCGGGGATGCGAACCATGCCCCTGAACTACGCGTAGATCGAACTTATCTTGCAAACTGCGTAACCGTTCGCCGTTGGTATCAACCACCGTGATGTCGTTGTTTTCGCCGACCAGGTTTTCCGCCAGTGTTCCGCCAACTTGCCCTGCGCCCAGTATGATAATTTTCATCAGTCGTGGCCCGTTATCTCATCACTTCTTGATTAGCTTAGCGTAAAAGAACCCATCACCTTCTTCACCGCCCGGCAGATTTTGCTGTCCTGGCTGATCAGGTGTTCCCGTTTTGCTGAGTGCGGCATCGGGAGTGCGTTGCAAAAAGGCTTTGATCTGCTCGCGGTTTTCTTCCGGCAGTACGGAGCAGGTGGCGTAAACCAGCGTCCCGCCGGGCTTCAGGCGCGGCCAGACGGCATTAAGAATTTCCGCCTGTAATTGCGCCAGTTCCGCGATATCGCGATCGCGACGCAGCCATTTGATATCTGGATGACGGCGAATGACGCCGGTTGCGGAGCAGGGCGCATCCAGCAGAATACGGTCAAACTGCTGCTCGCCGCACCATTGGGCGGGATAACGTCCATCCCCTTGTTTAACTGTCGCTTTCATCCCAAGACGCTTTAGGTTGTCGTAAACGCGGGAGAGCCGTTGTTCATCAATATCAACCGCCAACACGTCTGCTTCGGGGGCCACTTCGAGAATATGCGTGGTTTTACCGCCGGGCGCGGCGCACAAGTCTAAAATGTGCTCACCGTTCTGAGGAGCGAGAAAAACCGCACATCCCTGCGCAGAGGCATCCTGGACAGTTACCCAACCCTCAGCAAAACCGGGTAAAGCATGTACCGGAGCTGGCGTTTCCAGACGTACAGCGTCGGGATAATCGGGATGCGGATATCCCTTCATGCCTGCGTCTTCAAGTAAGCCAAGCCAACCGTCGCGGGTGTGGTGTGTACGATTTACACGTAGCCACATCGGTGGACGCTGGTTATTCGCTTCAATAATGCGTTGCCACTGTGTGGGGTAGGCATTTTGCAAACGCTTTACCAGCCAACCTGGATGTAAAAAGCGCGCATCGCTGGTCGCAAACTCATTAAGCAACGTTTCCTGCTGGCGCTGGAACTGGCGCAGGACGCCGTTAATTAACCCTTTCAACTGCGGACGTTTGATGGCGACCGCGCCTTCAACGGTTTCAGCCAGCGCCGCATGGGGAGGGACGCGGGTGTACAGCAACTGATAAAAGCCGACCATAATTAAGTAATGCACAGTACGCTGCTTGCCGGTCATTGGACGAGACATCAGCTTATTGATCAGCCATTCCAGCTGTGAAAGGGTGCGCAGGACGCCAAAGCACAGCTCCTGAAGTAGCGCTTTGTCTTTATCGGCGACTTTTTGTTGCAGCGGCGGGAGCACATTACTTAATGATTGTCCCTGCTCGACGACCTGTTCAACGGCCTGTGCTGCCAGACTACGTAAATTGTTTTGTTTTTTCATATGTATAAAATAAAAATGCCCGGTAACACCGGGCTTATAAAGGCGTGACCGTCAGGCAAGACGGTTACCAGGAATAAACCATTCCCGGCGTGAATTTAACAGATCCTGGGCGCTCATCGCTTTTTTGCCGGCAGGCTGAAGCGAAAGCAAATTTAATATCCCCTTGCCTGTTGCAACCTGAATGCCCTGTTTCGTCGCGGCCAGAATAGTTCCCGGCAGCGACTGCGTGGCGTCCTCAATGACGGACGCCTGCCAGACTTTTACCGGCTGACCGTCGATTTCCAGCCAGCTCATTGGCCACGGATTAAAGGCGCGAATGCAACGCTCCAGCTGTGCTGCGGAGAGAGACCAGTCAATACGCGCTTCTTCTTTACTGAGCTTTTCCGCATGAGTGACCAGCGCTTCATTCTGCGCTTCAGGCGTCGCTGTGCCGTCCGCCAGTTGTTTTAGTGTGGTAATTAACCCCTGCGGGCCAAGTTCAGCCAACTTATTATACAGTGAGCCACTGGTATCTTCTGCGGTAATCGGGCACGCAAGTTTATACAGCATGTCGCCGGTATCCAGCCCTACATCCATCTGCATAATTGTGACGCCGGTTTCCGCATCGCCTGCCCAGAGTGAGCGCTGAATAGGCGCCGCGCCGCGCCAGCGTGGAAGCAGCGAACCGTGAACGTTGATACATCCGAGACGGGGCATATCCAGCACTGCCTTTGGGAGAATCAGACCATATGCTACGACAACCATGACGTCGGCATGTAAGTCAGCAACCAGATGCTGGTTTTCCTGAGGACGAAGCGACACGGGCTGGAAAACGGGCAGGCCTTTTTCTTCCGCCAGCACTTTTACCTGGCTGGGCATCAACTTTTTGCCGCGACCTGCTGGACGATCGGGTTGGGTAAATACGCCGACAACGTTATGTCCAGAAGTTAACAGCGCGTCGAGATGACGCGCTGCAAAGTCAGGTGTACCCGCAAAAATAATACGTAGTGAATCTGACACGTTGGTTCTTGTCCTTTAAGCCCGGGCGTTCAGGCGGTCGAGTTTTTCTACTTTCTGACGAATACGTTGTTGCTTCAGCGGCGACAAATAATCGATAAACAGTTTACCGACCAGGTGATCCATCTCATGCTGAATGCAGATTGCCAGTAAACCATCCGCTTCAAGCTCAAACGGGTTGCCGTCGCGATCCAGCGCGCGGATTTTCACTTTCTCGGCGCGCGGCACTAAAGCGCGCTGTTCCGGAATCGACAGACAGCCTTCTTCTATACCCGTTTCGCCACTTTTCTCCAGCAATTCCGGGTTAATGAGTACCAGGCGCTCGTCGCGGTTTTCCGAAACGTCAATCACGATGATTCGCTGGTGGATATCGACCTGCGTTGCAGCCAGACCGATACCTTCTTCGGCGTACATCGTTTCGAACATATCATCGACGATACGCTGAATTTCTGCATTCACTTCTTCAACCGGCTTTGCGACTTTGCGAAGGCGCTCGTCCGGAATATGTAACACTTGCAAAACTGACATAATTATCCAGAGTTGTGTTCAGGAGTTGAAAAGATTATTACCTCTATTCTAGACAAATCCCCACCTGATTGACAGCATCAGTGACCAATCGCAAAGATTGTTCAGACTGCTTGTGGCAGGGGAGGGAAAGGATGGCCCGTACCGAAATTTGGTTACGTTTAATGTACGTCGGCGACCTTTATGGCGAGGCGATGTTGAACATGGCGAATTCGCTTATTCGCCAGCCTCAGATAAATCGCACGCACCTTCAGGAGGCTGGTCTTACCGCGCGGCAAGCTGAACGTTTTTTACAGCTTCCAGCAGGTGTGCTTGATGAGACATTACGCTGGCTTGAACTACCGCAGCACCATTTTCTGTGTGCGGATAGTGAGATTTATCCTCCCCAACTGCGTGCTATTGACGATTATCCCGGCGCTATTTTTATTGACGGCGATCCTGCCTGTCTGCATACCTGCCAGCTTGCCGTCGTAGGAAGCCGGAGCCACTCCTGGTATGGAGAACGCTGGGGACGTCTGCTTTGCGAAAGCCTTGCGAAAAGCGGTTTGACGATCACCAGCGGCCTTGCCCGGGGAATTGATGGCGTAGCACACAACGCCGCGGTGAGTATGGGGGGAAAAAGTGTAGCGGTGTTAGGGAATGGTTTGGCAAAGATTTATCCTCGCCGACATGCCGTGCTGGCTGAAAACTTGATTGCCACCGGCGGCGCAGTGGTCTCAGAATTTCCGCTTTCAACGCCTCCGCTACCGCAAAATTTTCCTCGTAGAAACCGTATCATCAGCGGACTGAGCAAAGGCGTGCTGGTGATTGAGGCGGCGTTGCGCAGCGGTTCGTTGGTGACGGCGCGCTGCGCGCTTGAACAGGGGCGGGACGTTTTTGCATTACCAGGCCCTATCGGTAGTCCGGGAAGCGAAGGCACGCACTGGTTAATTAAACAAGGGGCCACGCTTGTGACGACGCCGGAGGATATTCTGGAAAATTTGCAATACGGCTTACACTGGTTGCCAACTACGGCGGAAAATTCACTTTATTCACTAAATCAGGATGAGGCGGCATTGCCATTTCCTGAGCTCCTGGCTAACGTAGGAGATGAGGTAACACCTGTTGACGTCGTCGCTGAACGTGCCGGCCAACCTGTGCCAGCGGTAGTGGCTCAGCTACTCGAACTGGAGTTAGCAGGATGGATCGCAGCTGTACCCGGCGGCTATGTCCGATTAAGGAGGGCAAGCCATGTTCGACGTACTAATGTATTTGTTTGAAACATACATCCATAACGAAGCCGAGCTGCGCGTGGATCAGGACAGACTGGAGCGTGATCTCACCGACGCCGGGTTTGATCGCGAAGACATCTACAATGCGCTGCTGTGGCTGGAAAAACTCGCTGACTATCAAGATGGCCTCGCGGAACCCATGCAACTTGCTTCCGACCCTCTTTCAATGCGCATTTATACGGTTGAAGAGTGTGAAAGGCTTGATGCCAGTTGCCGGGGGTTCCTGTTATTCCTTGAGCAGATTCAGGTGCTAAACCTCGAAACACGAGAAATGGTGATTGAGCGTGTGCTGGCGCTGGATACCGCAGAGTTTGACCTGGAAGACTTGAAATGGGTTATTTTGATGGTGTTATTCAACATTCCGGGCTGTGAAAACGCCTATCAGCAAATGGAAGAATTACTCTTTGAGGTAAATGAAGGTATGCTGCATTGATAGGTGTTAATGCTGCATGAGTGAATATGGCTAAATCAGCACTGTTTTCGGTGCGTAAAAATGAGCCCTGCCCGCAGTGCGGGGCCGAACTGGTAATTCGTTCCGGGAAACATGGTCCGTTTCTCGGCTGTTCTCGCTATCCGGAATGCGATTATGTTCGTCCGCTGAAAAGTCAGGCGGACGGACATATCGTTAAAATTCTGGAGGGGCAACTGTGTCCTGAGTGTGGCGCCGTACTGGTGCTGCGTCAGGGGCGCTTTGGCATGTTCATCGGATGCAGTCAGTATCCGCAATGTGAACATACAGTGGTTATTGATAAACCGGATGAAACGGCGATTGCCTGTCCAGCCTGCCAGCAAGGACATTTGGTCCAGCGCCGTTCTCGTTACGGTAAAATCTTTCATTCCTGCGATCGCTACCCGGAATGTCAGTTCGTCATTAACTTCACACCGGTTGCGGGGGAATGCCCCGAGTGCCATTATCCGCTACTCATCGAAAAGAAAACCGCGCAGGGCGTGAAGCGCTTTTGCGCCAGTAAACAATGTGGAAAGCCGGTTCCGGTGGAATAAACAAGTGAATAATAACCTGCCAACAGGATCTATCGTCGCAGCGGTAGATCTCCTGAATAAAGAAAATGTCATCGCTTATCCAACAGAAGCCGTTTTCGGCGTCGGCTGCGATCCCGATAGTGAAACAGCCGTTACGCGCCTGCTGGCGTTAAAACAACGGCCCGTCGATAAGGGACTCATTTTGATTGCCGCCAGCTTTGAGCAGTTAAAACCTTATATTGATGACAGCATACTTACCGCCGCACAGCGTAAAGCGGTATTTGATTGCTGGCCCGGGCCGGTAACGTTTGTTTTTCCTGCGCCCGCGACAACGCCGCGTTGGCTCACGGGACGTTTTGATTCCCTGGCCGTTCGTGTTACCAACCACCCGCTGGTGGTCGCGCTATGCAATGCGTATGGCAAACCGCTGGTTTCCACCAGCGCCAATCTGAGCGGATTACCGCCATGTCGTACCGTTGAAGAGGTACGTGCGCAATTTGGCGATGATTTTCCGGTGGTTGAAGGCGCAACGGGTGGGCGTTTAAATCCTTCAGAAATTCGCGATGCTCTGACGGGCGAACTGTTTCGACAGGGGTAATATGATGGAAACCTATGCTGTTTTTGGAAATCCGATTGCTCACAGCAAATCGCCATTTATTCATCAGCAATTTGCTCAGCAGCTAGATATTGTTCACCCCTATGGTCGCGTGCTGGCCCCTATTAATAATTTCATTAATACGCTTGATGCCTTTTTCGCGGCAGGGGGAAAAGGCGCAAACATCACAGTACCTTTTAAAGAGGAGGCGTTTGCGCGATCGGATGAGTTAACGGAACGAGCATCGCTGGCGGGAGCAGTCAATACATTAAAGCGGCTGGAAGATGGTCGTTTGCTTGGCGACAATACTGACGGTATCGGTTTATTAAGCGATCTCAAACGGTTAAATTTTATCCGCCCAGGATGGCGTATTTTGCTGATTGGCGCGGGCGGCGCATCCCGGGGCGTGCTGTTACCTCTGCTTTCTTTGGATTGCGCGGTCACTATCACTAACCGTACAGCTTCACGTGCCGAAGCGTTGGCGAAAATCTTTGCTCATACCGGCAGCGTTCATGCCACGGATATGGACAAGCTGGATGGTTGTGAGTTTGACCTGATTATTAATGCGACCTCCAGCGGCATACGGGGCGAAATCCCGGCGATTCCGGCGTCACTTATTCACCCTTCCCTCTGTTGCTATGACATGTTCTATCAAAAAGGGAATACGCCATTTCTCTCCTGGTGTGTACAACAGGGCGCAAAACGCTACGCAGATGGGCTGGGAATGCTGGTGGGGCAGGCTGCACATGCCGTTTTGCTTTGGCACGGTGTATTACCGCAGGTCGAGCCAGTGATTGAGCTGCTACAGCAGGAATTATTAGCGTGAACCAGGCCATACAATTTCCTGACCGCGAAGAATGGGATACTGCCGCCAGCGCTGTCATCTTTCCCGCCATGGTCAATGGGATGCAACTCACGTGTGCAATAAAAAAAGATGTACTGGCGTATCGCTTTGGTGGAGAAACAGCGGAGCAATGGCTGGCCATTTTTCGTGAGTATCGCTGGGACCTGGAAGAAGAGGCGGAAGCATTAATCCTGGCCCAGCAGGAAGACGATCACGGTTGGATATGGTTATCCTGAGAAAGATAGTCGTCTTTCCATTTTACATAGTTATTGGCGGAGTACTGCAGGCCCGATCTCTCAGCATCGCTTAGGGGGCGGATCTGTTTTACCGGACTGCCAAGATATAAATAGCCGCTTTCCAGCCGTTTGTGCTGCGGCACCAGGCTTCCCGCGCCAATCATTACGTCATCTTCTATTATCGCGCCATCCAGCACAATGGAGCCCATACCGACCAGTACGCGGTTACCGATGGTACAGCCGTGCAGCATAACTTTATGGCCAACGGTAACATCTTCGCCAATGATTAATGGGTTGCCGTGTGGATTGGATGGAGACTTGTGGGTTACGTGAAGAACGCTGCCATCCTGAATGTTCGTACGAGCCCCTATCGCAACGTAATTCACATCGCCGCGAATCACCACAAGCGGCCAGATCCCGACATCATCTGCCAGACGGACATCGCCAATAACCACGCTGCTGGTATCGATCATTACGCGCTGACCGATTTCAGGAAAAAGATCCTTATAAGGACGTAATGTGTCAGACATGTCTACCTCATCATAAATGAATAGTCATGAAGACTTTGGTTGCTTTAACGGCGTTGTGCAAGGGGAGATAGCATCAAAAAATCGCCACTTTGCGCAGGAATGGAGCGAAAGGGATGAAAAATCAACAAACAGAAAAAAAGATCCAAAAAACGCTTGTGCAAAAAAATGGGATCCCTATAATGCGCCTCCATCGACACGGCGGATGTGAATCACTTCACACAAACAGCCGGTCGGTTGAAGAGAAAAAT